>DATAES010000175.1:0-9482 GCA_036257895.1 Acidimicrobiales bacterium | reverse complement strand
GCACGGGACCGAGGGTGAGGAGCTCGCGCACAGGCTCGGCAACTGGTCGGCGTTCGCATTCGCGGAGCAAGCACGTGGATTTCGCGACATCGGCGGCACACCCGCGAACGACACGCTCGAACGCCGTGGCCGTCACGCGCTCGAGCTCGCGGGAGACATGGGGTTTCCATGGCTGGCGTCCGTCGGCCACGCCAGGCTGGGGCTGGCCGCGTTCTGGCGCGGCAACTGGGTCGACGCGCTCGCGGAGTTCGAGCGCGCCGCGGACCTCGAAGGCGGAGGCGCAGTCGGCGGGCAGAGCGGACGCCTCCTGTTGATCCACGCCTACCTCGGTCATCAAGACACTGCGCTCGACCTGATCGACCGCGCGCGGTCGCAGTTCCCAATCGTCGGTCGCCCGGCATCGGCGCGGTCGTGGAACCTGGCAGCAACCGCGGTCGAGGCCTTCAGGCTGCTCGGCGACACCGAGGGGGTGGCCGCTCTCTACCCGACGATGTCGGCGCTCGCCGACATCTCGGGCAGCGTGATGCGGGCGTGGGACTTCCGCCTTGTCGCCACGCTTCAGGCCATGGCGGCCGGTTGCCAGGGCGAGTGGGACGCGGCCGAGGCCCATTTCGCGGACGCGCTCCGGCAATCGAAGGCGCTCCCGATGCTGCGCGAGGAACCGGAGGCCCAGCGCTTCTTCGCGCAGATGCTCATCGACCGGGATCGGCCAGGCGATCGGGCGCGGGCGGAGATGCTGCTGGAGACCGCGTGCGAGTCCTACACCGCGTTCGGCATGCCGCAGCACGCGGCACTGACTCGCGAGCTCGCCTCGACCATCTAACTTCCACCCATGGACGTTCGGTTGGACGGAAAAGTCGCGCTCGTCACGGGCGCGTCGAAGGGCATCGGGCGTGCAATCGGAGCCGCTTTCGCGGCATCGGGTGCGCGTGTGATGTTGTCGTCCCGAAAGCAGGATGCGCTCGACGAGGCCGCGGCCACCATGGATGGTGAAGTGGCCACGTACGCGGCCAATGCCGGAGAGCCGGAACAGGCTGAGGCGTGCGTCGAAGCGACGATGGCCACATTCGGAGCGGTCGACATCCTCGTGAACAATGCCGCCACGAATCCGTACATGGGTCCGAGCATCGACATCGACCTCGCCCGCTTCGACAAGACGCTGCAGGTCAACTTGCGCGGCCCGCTCGTCTGGACGCAGCTCGCGTGGAACGCATCGATGCGTGAACGCGGTGGCGCGGTGATCAACATCGCGTCGGTCGGGGGTTTCGGCATCGAGCCGCGCATCGGCGTCTACAACACGACCAAGGCGGCACTCATCTATCTCACCCGCACACTGGCGGCGGAGCTGGCTCCGGGCGTGCGCGTCAACGCGATCGCTCCCGGGCTGGTGAAGACCGACATGGCACGAGCCCTGTGGGAGCCGAACGAGGCTGCACTGGCCAAGCACCAGCCGTTGCGGCGGCTGGGCGAGCCGCAGGACATCGGCAACGCCGCACTGTTCCTCGCCAGTGACCTTTCGTCGTGGATCACCGGCCACACATTGGTGGTCGACGGGGGCGCGATGATCCGCCCCGCCGGCTGACACCACCCTTCACTCGTTCTGGCGTCAACCACGGCGCATATGCGCCCTAGGTGACGCCAGAACGCAAGGACTACTCTCGTAACCTCGATCGATGCTTGTGTCGCGCCGGCGGGTGGCGATCGCTGCCGTGCTGGCGGCCACTGCGTTGGTCGCGGGATGTGGCGACGGCAACGCACCGTCCGCCGAGTCGACGGTCCCGCCGACTGCGTCGTCGGCGGCGTCCACGACGGGCGGAGCCGGCAAGGCGCTCGAGTGGCAGTCCTGCGGCGAACCGGTCCGGTGCGCCAAGCTCGACGTGCCCCTCGACTACGACGATCCCACTGGGCGCCAGATCACGCTCGCGCTCAACCAGCGCCCCGCACGCAAGCCGGAGGAGCGCATCGGATCACTACTGGTCAACCCCGGCGGTCCCGGCGCCGCGGGATTGCCATTCGCGCGGACGATCCCGCTTCCCGACCAGGTGCTCGATCGGTTCGATGTCATCGGATTCGATCCGCGCGGCGTCGGCGAGAGCACTGCGATCAACTGCGGCGACCAGACCGTGCCTGCCTTCCGGCACATCGACTCGGCGCCCGACGACGCCGCCGAACAGAGCCAGCTCGATGGAGCCGCGAAGGCTGTCGCCGACGATTGCGCGGCGCACGCCGGCGATCTGCTTCCGTTCGTCGGGACCGACAGCGTCGCGAGGGATCTCGAATCGATCCGCGAAGCACTCGGCGAACCCCAGATCAACTACTACGGCGCGTCGTACGGCACCTTCATCGGTGAGCGTTATCTCGCACTGTTTCCCAAGAGCGCTCGCGCCGTCGTGCTCGACGGTGTCGTCGATCCCACGCAGGATTTGTCGGCGTTCCTGCGCGGGCAAGCAGTCGCGTTCAATGGTGTGCTCGACGTGTTGTTCGCAGGGTGTTCCAGCGGGTCGCAGTGCCCGCCGGGAGGCGCCCGCGCTGCCTACGACCGACTTGCGGCGCAGGTGGAGACGAATCCGATCCCGACCCGCACCGGAGACGCCCTCGGTCCCGCAGAGCTTCCCGTCGCCGCGCTCATTCCCGCCTACGAACCCGACTCGGCCGAGATGTTCTACCGGGGACTGACCGAGGCGCTCAAGGGCGACGGGACGACGCTGTACTCGCTGTTCGACTCGTACGAGCGCTCCGGCAGCTACCTCGTGTATGCGGGCGTCGAATGCACGGACTCGCCCCACCCCGTCGGCGCGGACGCGTACCAGAGCTTCGCGGCCGGCTTGATCGCGGCTTCGCCGCTCGTCGGTGGGAGCGTCGCCAACGAGTTGCTGCCATGCGCGTTCTGGCCCGCGCCCGTGCACGACGTCACCGGTCCCGTCGTCGCCTCGGATGGGCCACCGGTCCTGGTCGTCGGCAACAAGGACGACGCCGTCACGCCGTACCCACAGGCCGTCGATGTCGCCAACACGCTCGCCCACGGAAGGCTGCTCACGCTCGACTCCTCCGGCCACACCGCGCTCGGACGCAGCGGTTGCGTCGACGACGTCGAGGCTGCGTACTTCGTCGATCTGACCCTTCCAGCCGAAGGCACGGTGTGCAGCCTGTAGCGGCGCGTAGGTAGCTTCGCTCGCCTATGGAGTTCAACCTGGCCCAGGTACACGAGGCGATCGGCGAAGCGATCCCTGACAAGGAATGCATCGTCTTTCGCGATCGGCGGCTCACGTGGCGCGAGGTCACCGAGCGGACGCGCCGGCTCGCCAATGTCCTGTCCGGCGCGGGGCTCGGCGCCCGGGTCGACGGACGAACCGCGCTGGGCGGCCACGAATCCCACGAGGACCACCTCGCCATCTACCTCCACAACGGCAACGAGTACCTCGAGTCGATGGTCGGCGCGTTCAAGGCTCGTGTGGCGCCGATCAACGTCAACTATCGCTATGTCGCGGAGGAACTGCAGTACCTGCTCGACAACAGTGAGGCACGGGCGATCGTGTACCACTCGCAGTTCGCGCCGACGCTTGATTCCGTGCTGCCGGAGCTGCCACGGCTGTCATTGCTCCTGCAAGTGCCTGACGAGTCGGGCAACGACCTGCTCGAAGGGGCGACATGGTACGAGGATGCGTTGGCCAGCGCGTCTGCGGACCTTCCCGCATGCGCGGCCGAGTGGTCGCCGGACGATCTCTACGTCTTGTACACGGGCGGCACGACCGGCATGCCGAAGGGCGTGTTGTGGCGGCAGCACGACATCTTCATGTCGGTCATGGGTGGCGCGCTCGCGGGCACCGCACACGAGTCGCTCGAGTCGATCGTCGACGCCGCGAAGTCGGGGATGCTGCGAGTGATGCCGGCCGCGCCGTTCATGCACGGCGCCGGACACTGGATCGCGTTCCTGGCCATGAACGGCGGCAACCCGGTGGTCATCCAGGACGAGGTCCGCCGGCTCGACCCGAAGGACGTGCTGTCGGTCATCGAGCGCGAGAAGGTCAGCTTTCTGCAGATCGTCGGCGACTCGTTCGCCCGTCCGATCCTCGACGAGATCGACTCGGGCTCGTACGACCTGTCGACGCTCTTCATCATCCTCTCGGGCGGCGCGCCCTTGAACTCGACGCTGAAGGAGCGATTTCTCGAGCATCTCCCCAACGCCATGATCCTCGATGGCATGGGCTCGTCGGAGGGCGGCGGCCAGATGACACAAGTGACGACCGCGGGCTCCGACGTCTCGACCGGAACGTTCACGCCGGCGCCCGGCACGTGCATCGTCAGCGAGGACTTCAGTCGCGTGCTCGAGCCGGGGTCGGAGGAGATCGGCTGGGTCGCGATGCGAGGCCATGTACCCCTCGGCTACTTCGGCGACCCCGAGAAGAGCGCACGCACGTTTCCCGTCATCGACGGCGTGCGGTACTCGATCCCGGGCGATCGCGGACGGCAGCACGCCGACGGCATCGTCGAGATGCTCGGCCGCGACTCGGTCACCATCAACTCGGGCGGCGAGAAGATCTTCGCCGAGGAGGTCGAGGCCGCACTCGGCCACCACCCTGCGGTGTACGACGCCGTGGTGTGCGGGCGGCCGAGCGAGCAATGGGGGCAGGAGGTCGTCGCCATCGTGCAACTCCGTGAGGCCCTCGACGCCGGACCCGAGATGGAACGTGAGTTGCTCGACGAATGCGCGAAGCACATCGCCCGGTACAAGCTTCCGAAGGGCTTCGTCTTCGTGGACCAGGTCGTGCGTTCGCCGGCGGGTAAGGCCGACTACCGGTGGGCCAAGGAGGTCGGCGCCGCTACCTGACGCGCGCCCGGACCGAGGGCCACGACGGGAGCGTCCGGAGGGACGCGAGGTCGGGCTCGCCGTCGAGGAGCGAGCCGACGTCGAAGCCGTCGTCGATGGCGCGGTTCAGCCACGCCATCGCGTTGTTCGTGTCGCCTGCTCGCGCCAGCGCGGTGGCGGCGTCGAAGGCGGGCTGTACCCGCCCGGAGCGTCCATCCGTGTACAGGAGCTGTGCCACGACCGCAGCCTCCGGGAAGCACCCGGCGAGATGGAGGTGGCTCTGCAGCATCGCTGCCGCCCGCGGCCCGTCGGGCCCCGACTGCAGCAGGCGAGTGGCCACGGGCACGACCTTCCCCGTACGCGCCACGGCGACCGCGGGGCCGAGGTCGGGTGGCCCGGTCGGGTGGGCCAGGAACGGTTGCGCCAGCGAAGCGACGTCGTCTGCTCCAGGCGCGTTCACGTCGGCGATGCGAACGGGCGCAGGTGCTCGGCGAGCCGTGGTTGCGTGCTGTTCCTGGTTCAGGGCCGCGAAGTTCATCACGAAGAACAAGGCCGCGTAGATGGCACCGAACTGGTTGCCCGAGCTGAAGAAGAGCACGGCTGCCACTCCTGCGAAAACGACCGACACGATCCTCGCCCGGTGCGGCCCGACGAGAGCAGCGGTGATGTTGCCGCCGTCGAGCGGTAGCACCGGCATCAGGTTGAGGATCGACCACAGGATGTTGACCCACGCGATGTCGTGGATGACCACGTAGCGGTTGTAGGACTCCTGTGCCCACACGCCGTCCCGCAGCAGGTAGGCGGGAATGCCGAGGAGCACGAGCGCGGACAGCGGGCCGGCGAGGCTGATGATGATGGACTCCGACCGCGACCGCGGCGCGGCGTCGCCGACAGTCACGCCGCCCAGCGCGTACAGCAGGACGTGAGGCCGCTGCTGGAACGCCCGCATTGTGAACGCATGGCCGAGCTCGTGCACGAGGATCGAGATCAACACGATCGCGACCCACGCGACGAGCAGCCACCCCTCGCGGGCCTGGAAACCCAGCAACACCGCGAGCAGCCAGAACGACCAGTCGATGCGGACGGGTACGCCGCCGATTTGGAACTGCGCGCGTTCGTCTGCCAATCGATCCTCCATGGGGCTGCGCCCCATACCCATCGCTGCCCGGCGAGCTGGCGCTCGCGCGGTCGGCTGCAGCACTCGCTTCGCTCGTGTTGCAATCAGGACGATACGGTCCCCACCGACATGGCGTCCCGCGAGACCTCCGCTCGAGCCCCCTTGCCGAAGGGCGACGAGAAGGTCCGGGCGGTCCGGGCGATGTTCGACGCCATCGCACCGCGCTATGACCTGGTGAACCGGATCATGACGTTCCGGATGGACGTGGGCTGGCGGCGCAGGACGGTCCGGTCCCTGGGATTGCGCACGCGGTCCGTCGTCGTCGACGTGGCCTGCGGGACCGGTGACCTGTGCCGGGAGCTGGCGCGAGCCGGTCTGGCGCCGGTGGGGGTGGATCTCTCGTTCGGAATGCTGGCTGCCGCCCACACGACCGTGCCGCTCGTGCACGCCGACGCATTGCAGTTGCCGTTTGCGGAAGCCGCGTTCGACGGCGCGACCTGTGGGTTCGCGCTGCGCAATTTCGTAGCGCTCGAGCCTTTTCTCGGATCGCTCGCGCGAGCCGTGCGGCCCGGAGGTCGCGTCGCTCTGCTCGAGGTCGCGGAGCCGGCGAACTCCATCCTCCGATGGGGCCACGGCGTCTACTTCGGGAAGGTCGTGCCTCGCATCGGGGCGCTGTTGTCCGACGGCTCCGCGTACCGGTACTTGCCGCGATCCGTCGAGTATCTGCCGGCGACGGATGACCTGCTGGACATGGTCGGTGCCGCGAGTTTCACCGACGTGGCGCGAACCCCGCTCTCGGCGGGCATCGCGCAACTCATCACGGCGACGCGCCGATGAAGGCGCTCACTCGTCGCGTCGACAGCGACTTCGATGTCGCGCGCTGTGACTTCCACTTCGAACGCGGGCGAATGGGACTCGCGGGCCGGCGCACGATCATGTCCGTTCCGGTTGAGGACGCGGCCGCTGTGCTCGCGTCGTTCGACGTCGACGACGAGGTCGGACTGCCGGGTTGTGGTCCGGTTGCGTTCGGTGCGCTGCCGTTCGATCCCGCCGTTTCCGGATCCGTGCACGTGCCCGCCGAGGTGTTCGGTCGAGCGGAGGACGGCACGCGGTGGCACACGACGATCGAGATCGACACGCCCGCCGGCGACGACCGTGCCCCGCGCCGCCCGGCGCCGTCGCGATTCACCGTCGAGCCGACGCGGACTCCTGAGTCGTGGTGCGATCTCGTCGAACGGGCCACGAAGCTGATGACAGACGATGGGCTGCGCAAGGTCGTGCTCGCTCGCGAGGTGACCGTGACCGCGGACGAGCCGTTCGAGATCGAGGTGGTGCTCGACCGTCTCCGGGCCGCGTACCCCGGCTGTCGTGTCTTTTCGGTGGATGGTTTCGTTGGCGCCAGCCCGGAGCTGCTGGTGTCACGGGTCGGTGACATCGTCCGCTCACATCCGATGGCCGGAACGGCGCCGCGAGGCGGCGACCCCACGAGCGACGCACGACTGGCGGCGTCGCTGCTCGCGTCGACCAAGGACCGGCAAGAACACCAGATCACCATCGACATGGTCCACGACACCCTGCTGCCGTGGTGCTCGTACCTGGACTACGAGGCCGAGCCGTCGATCGTCCCGGTCGCCAACGTCCAGCATCTCGCGACGTTGGTCGAGGGGCGGCTGTCGTCGCCGGCTCCCTCGGTGCTCGAGCTCGTGCGGGCGCTGCACCCGACCCCGGCGGTGTGCGGGTCCCCGCTGGACGCGGCCCTCGCGTTCATCCGCGCCCAAGAAGGGTTCGACCGTGGTCGGTACGCAGGCGCGGTGGGTTGGGTCGACAGCCGAGGCAACGGGACCTGGGCCGTGAGCGTGCGCTGTGCCGACATCGCAGGACCGGTCGCCCGCGTCTGTGCCGGCAACGGCATCGTGCCGGACTCCGATCCCGCCACCGAGCTCGCCGAGACCCGGGCCAAACTCCAAGCGATGCTCAGCGCCCTCGTCCGCCCCTGACCAGCTCGAATGTTGGTGCGCCGTGGCCCCTAGAGGGGCCACGGCGAGCCGAAGTTGGGCTGAGGCCAAGGGTTAGAGAGCAGCGTCGAGGGCGGCGGCGACGGCCGCGTTCAATTCGGCGTGAACCGCGGCGTTGGCGGCGCGATCGGTGCGGACGACGACGAGCCACACGCCGCCGGAGTCGACGGTCGAACGAACGGACCGCCCGATCAGGTCCGGGTCCTCGACGATCAGCGACGCAATGCCGTGGACGGCTGCGAGCTCCTCGACCTTGACGCCGTGCGGCGTCCCGAACAGTTGCTCGAAACGCGGCGCATCGAGCAGTGACGCCTGCGGCAAGAACGAGAAGATCCCGCCGCCGTCGTTGTCGATGACGACCAGGGTCAGGTCGAGACCGCGCGACTCGAGTCCGATCAGTGCGGTCGAGTCGTGGAGGAACGCGATGTCACCGAGCAGTGCGACCGTCGGCGAGCCGGCGCCGAGCGCGATGCCGATCGCGGTGGCGATCGTGCCGTCGATGCCGTTGGCGCCGCGGTTGGCGTGGGTCAACACGTCGTGGCGCGGCCGTGCGTACCACTCGAGGTCACGCACGGGCATCGAGGAGGCAACCACGAGACGGGTGTCCGCCGGCAACGCGGCGAGCACGGATCTCGCCACGTACGGTTCGGTCGGTCGCTCCTGTCTCGCGAGGTGTGTAGCGATGGCGGACTCGGCGACTTGATCGACCGCTCGCCACAGGTCGAGCCAGTCGGGTTTCGGAGGAGGCATCGACAACGCGCCAGTCGTCATCATCGAGGCGCGATGTCCCGGGTCGCGCCATGACGACGACAGGACCACCTGCACGGCCGTCGTCGAGTCGACCCATTCGTTCACGACCCGCGAAGCGGGCGGCGGGCCGATGCGCACGATGACGTCGGGGCGCAGCACGTCGGCGGTGACCGGGTGGCGCAGGAACACGTCCGCATGGGTCACGACGGAGGATCCCTCGATCCCGCTGCGGGGGTCCGCCAGTACGGGCCAGCCGCACGCCCCCAGTGCCGGGTGCGCACCCGATCCCGCGACGACCAGCACACGGCCGTCTGGCACGGTCACCGGCGAAACAGCGGTGCCGGGGACCGTGGTCCAGGGCGCCCGGTCGCCTCGGCCAGGTGGCAACGGTCCGGGCCGGCCCGCGAGCGGATCCCGAAAGGGCAGATTGATGTGGACCGGTCCCGGCGGTTCCGAGATCGTCAACGCCGCCGCACGCGCCGCCAGCGGACGCCACGTTTGCGCCGTCCCGTCGTCGGCGACCCCCGGGTCGACGAACCAGCGGACCGCTCGCCCGTAAAGATGCGTCTGGTCGATCGTCTGCGGGGCGCCGACATCCCGTAACTCCGGCGGCCGGTCCGCCGTGCACACGAGCAACGGCACCTCGCCGAGGTGAGCCTCGATGACGGCCGCGTGGAGGTGGGTCGCCGCCGTGCCACTCGTGGTGAGAACGACCGCCGGTACGTGGGTGGACGCGCCGATGCCGAGCGCCGCGAACCCGGCGGCCCGTTCGTCGTGGAAGACATGAACCGAG
>DATAES010000174.1:0-11456 GCA_036257895.1 Acidimicrobiales bacterium | reverse complement strand
TCCGCCGACGCGACGAGCCGAACGATCCCCGCGTAAGTGCTGTCGGACGGGCTCGTGGTCGCCCGCATGTCAAACGGTGCACCCGCGTTGACGACACCGCTGCGAACCACCTCCCCGATCGAACGCTCGACCGGAAGCGGTTCGCCCGTCAGGGCACTCTCGTCCAGGACAGCCAGATCGGACTCGACCATCCCGTCGACGGGCACGACCTCGCCAGGCTTCACCAACAACAGATCTCCCGCCCGCACGTCGTCGAATGCCGGCTCCGTGACAAGCCCGTCGACATAGCGGTGCACGACCTTGGGCGCACGTTCGAGCAAAGAACGAAGCTCGCGGCGCGCCCTGCCCGCCGCACGGCGCTCGAGCACCCGGCCGCTCGCCAGCATCACCGTGATCACCGCGCCCGCGAGATACTCACCGATCACGAGGGTCCCGACGAGTGCGAGCAACGCCATCAGATCGACACCCAGCTTGCGATGACGAAGCGCGTCGAGGACCCACCAAGCCGCGGGGACGATTCCGGCCGCGGTCGTGATCGCCCACGCGAGCTGAGCAGCGTCATCGACTCCCGCGACGTACAGCACCGCTCCTACCGACAGACCGGCGACCGCGCCCGCGAGCAGCCACACAGACGAGGACGCGACCGCGCTGCTGCGAGCCATGCGATCACGATGCACCGGCGGGACGAAGCCCACAATGGCCCAAGGTCCCAACGTCTCTCACGCGACGTGAAATGGACCAGAGGACGAGGGTTGTCGGCGATCGCGGGCGACGTCAGGCCGAGGCGACCTCCTGTGCCCCGCCCACACTGGTCCAAAGGCGGTCGAGGAACGCTGCGATCTCGGCGGTGAGCCGGCGCGGCCGAAGCCGGAGCTCGAGGGGCGAGCGAGCCTGCACCAGTTGGGCCCACGGCACTTGGCCGGCGAGCGAGCGGGCATCACTGAACGGATGCAGCACGTCGGCCCGATGCGCGAGCACCAACGTCGGTGCGGCGATCGCAACTCGTTGCTCGTACGTCGGCGCGACCGGCCCGAGGAGAACCCCGTGGAGCACGGCCGCGATCTGCTCAGGGTCCAGCGAGGCCGCGTTGAGCACGCTGTCGAGCGGACCGAGGTGCGTGCGTGGAACGCGGCGCATGGCTCCGGTGAGCACACCCATTGGCAGGCGCGCATAGTGGAATGCGAGCAACAGTGGCACGAAGGTCAACGCGATGGACGGAGTCGCCCGTTCGAGTACAGGCATCTCCAACACGAGCCCGCGCACGCGCGCCGGCGAGTTCACCGCTGCGAGCAGGCTGACGTTGGCGCCGAGCGACATGCCCCCGAGAACTGCGGCGTCCATGCCGAGCTCGTCGAGCAGCGCGAACACCTGTTCGACATAGAGATCCATCCGGTACTCGGACGCATGTGCCGGCTTGTCCGAGTTCCCGTGCCCCAACAGGTCGAGCAGCACGACGCGATTCCCGCGTTCCGCCAGCGCCTGCGCCAGCCCTCGGTTGAGGTTGGCGTCGAGAAGCAACCCATGGGTGTAGACGACGAGACGAGGTCCTTCCCCGTAGACCTCGTAGGCGAGCCGACGTCCGTTCCAATCGAGGAAGCGTTTTTCGCCGGTTGACCGCGCCGTAGCACCACACCGACGAAGAACGATGGCTTCGCGGTTCACCACCAAATCGTCCTCCGCACTGCGACGCGACAACAGAGCCAAAGGTCATTTCGTCAGCAACGGTGACGGAGGCGCCGTCGATCCCGACGGTGAACACCAAGGCAACACAAGCCGACCAAGCGACCGGCTGGCGCGGAGGTCGTTTTCAGGACAATCCGAGGAGTGCGACAAGGTCGCGTAGTACTTGCCCACCGGCTTCCTCTGCCGTCGCCAACGCGCGCTGGATGTCAAGGTTGTCGAGTAATGCGAGCGCGACCTCGTGTTCGGCAACATCGCGATCGCCGGCCTGCGCGCCGTAGCGCCACAGGCTCTCCAGCTTCTCGGCCGACCGTTCGAGCTCAGCCTCCTCGAACTCCCAGGGATCGCTCCACTTACGCGAGAGAATCAGCAGCCGCAACGCGCCCGGCGGGTACCGGTCGAGCACCTCGTGCACGTACACGAGATTTCCTGTGGACTTGGCCATCTTCTCGCCGTCAACCAGCACGCTGCCCACATGCATCCATGCCCGCGCGAACGGCTGGACCCTTGTGAACGCTTCTGCCTGGGCCGCCTCGTAGGCGTGATGCGGGAAGGCGAGATCTTCCCCGCCGATGTGGAGGTCCACCGTCGGGCCAAACGTCGCCAACGACATCGCGGTGCACTCGGCATGCCACCCCGGGCGGCCGGGGCTCCACGGACTCGGCCATGCGGGCTCGTCACCGACGGATCGTTGCCACAGGGCCGCGTCCAGCGGATCGTCCTTGTCGGGATCGTCGGGGTGACCGCCGCGCTCGCCCGCCAGCTCGATGGCGCGAGGTCGATCAAGACCTGCACGCGACACTGCATCGGTGCCGCGGAAGTACACCGAGCCGTTCCGCTCGTAGGCGGAGCCGTTCGCGAGCAATCCAGCGGTGAGCGCGATCACCTCATCGACATAGTCACGGCTACGGGGCTCGTAAGTCGGTCGGGTAACGCCTAGCTGGGCCATGTCTCGCTCAAAGCGATACGTCTCTTGCACGGCCAGCGAGCGCCACGGCACACCGTCACGCTTGGCCTGGATCAGGAGATGATCATCGATGTCCGTCACGTTGCGACACACCTCGACGGTGGCGCCGACGAGGCGGAGCACCCGAGTCGCCACGTCGGCCCACACGAAGGTGGCCGCGTGGCCGACATGGGTCGTCTCGTACGGCGTGATGCCGCACACGTACACCCGTGCGCGGCCGAGCACCGGCAAGGGGGTGTCACCGATGCGGAGGCACGGCGCCAAACCGAGGCCGGCGTGTGCAGTCATTGCTTTCGCTGCCGTCCTCGAACCGGCCGGCGAGACCGTCGACGTCGGTTCCGATGACCACTCCCGCCACGACATCCCCGTAAGACGTCCTTGCCCCATGGCGCCGTCCTTCCTGTCGGCTGTCGAGCCTACGGAGCTCTCCGACGTTTCTTCTCGAGCGTCAGGTCGAGCGCCCAAATCTCGGCATCGCCGGTGCTGAGGACCTTCGACCCTGGTCGGACCACCGCTGTCACGATGAAATGGGCGGGTGCGCCCGCGTGTGCTCTTCGGGACGGTCAATGAGATCGACGAACACGAGTCGCCCTTCGGTCATCCCGAAAGGCACGCTCGCCTCGGCGCGGTCGAGCGCGGCATCGCGGACGCCCAGCTCGAAGATCGTGTGGCAACTCTTACTGGGCGGGCCGCTCTGTTCACGGAGCTGACCAGGGTCCACAGCGAGTTGTACCTCGACGCGCTCGCTCAACTTTGCGAGGCCGGCGGCGGCGATCTGGATCCCGACACCTCCGCCGCGCGCGGATCGTGGGCGACGGCGACGCAGGCCGCTGGACTCGGGTTGGCCGCCGTCGACGCATTGCGTGATAGCCGCGCCGACGCCGCCTTCGTCGCCGTACGCCCGCCGGGGCACCACGCGACGGCATCGCGCGCGATGGGCTTCTGCCTCTTGAACAACGTCGCGATCGCCGCGGCCGCACTGGCCGAGACCGGCGAGCGCGTCGCGATCGTCGACTGGGACGTGCACCACGGCAACGGAACGCAAGACATCTTCTGGGACGACCCCCGCGTTCTCTATGCCTCCTTGCATCAGTGGCCTGCGTATCCGGGCACGGGTCGCGCCGCAGAAACGGGTGGTTCCGGTGCTCCTGGTCTGACGGTGAACGTGCCGTTGCCTCCCGGCGCGACCGGCGACATCGCCCTGGCGGCCGTCGACGAAGTCGTGGGACCGGCCGTCGACGATTTCAAGCCGAGCTGGGTGCTCGTGTCGGCCGGGTTCGATGCCCACCGTGACGACCCGCTCGCCGATCTGTGCTGGAGCGCCGCTGACTATGCCGACCTGACCGTCCGGGTGGCGCGTATGGCTCCGACCGGTGGGCGCGTCATCGCCTTCCTCGAAGGGGGCTACGACCTCGACGCTCTGCGACGTTCCGTCGGCGCGACCGTCAGCGCCCTGGCAGGCGAGCAGTGGCGTCCGGAGCCAACGACTTCCGGTGGACCCGGACGCGACGCCGTTGCGGATGCAGTCGTGGTACGAGCGCGGTTAGAAGGACGACCATGAACCAGATCAGCCGAATCGTCGTCGGACTCGACGCCTCGCCGAACGCTCGCCGCGCCGCCGAGTGGGCCGCTGGACTCGCTCAGAACACGGGCGCCCACGTTGTCGCCGTCCACGCCTTGGGATTGTTGACGCCCGATGAGCACGGCGTTGCGGTCCCGTCGCACGGTCTGCGCGCCACGCTCGCGGCCAAACTCGAAGGAGAATGGTGTGCACCGTTCGCGGAGGCCGGCGTAACGCCGGAGTGCCTCGTTCTCGACGGAAGCCCTGTCTCCGTCGTGTTGAAGGCGGCCGCGGACCAGCACGCCGACCTGATCGTCGTCGGCAGTCGCGGGATGGGTGGCTTTCCCGAACTGCTACTCGGAAGCACCAGCACCCAGGTCGCCCAGCACTCGAAGTGTCCCGTCTTGATCGTGCCCTTCGACACTTGACGTGGCACTTAGCTGGGGGCCGTGTCTCGCTCACGGTGTGGCGCACGACCGCTGAGTCCGGAGATGGCGACGACGACGAGCTTCACCATGAGGGTGGTGGTTGAACGTTGATCATCGGGCCGACGCTGTTGAAAAGAAGCCGCTGTCGCAGACATGGGTCTGCATCGACGGGGCGTCGACGCGTCCAGAGCGCATCGCAAGTCGTCTCGGGGCACACCGGGTAGTGCATGATTCGGCCGGTGTTGACGGATGGGGCCGGGGTCCACGCGAACCGTCTTGAGCTCTACGTCGTATCGACGTGCATGAGCGGCTCGGAACACCCCGAAGTTGGCAGTCAGCTACACGCTCGACGACGTCGTGATCGACTTGGCGCACGACCTCGAGGAGGCCACAAAGCCTCTCGCGGCGCAAGTTCTCTTCGGCCATCCCGCGTGACTGCCGCCTCGACAAGGACGACGCGTTGCCAGCGTCGTCCTTCGTCTGTCGGGCGACCTCGGTAATCTGCATGAGATACGGCGGCGCGCCGTCCTCGCCGCGAATCTCGAGCACCTCACCGCGCCTCACCATGTCGTCGACGTCCCGTCGGCGGACTTCGATCATGTCCCCTACATGGGCCTCACGCTGTCTCTTCTCGCTTTCTTCACGAGAAGCGTCGCATCACGTCTCGAATGCCGGCAGAGGCGAAGGACCCTGCCTTCGTAAACCTTGGAGTGTTTCGTGCATGCCCTCCGCGCCGGTCGGGGCTGGTGTCGTTGGTCCTGCCAAGCGATGACAGCGGACTCTTACGCCGGGGGGAGCGTCGGTGCCACGGTGATCTTGGAGAGAGAGGGCATCATGTCTCACAATCACCACCGCAATCACGAACCTCGCAATCACGAATCTCACAACAGTGAGACGTGGCGAGTCGAGGTTCGGCTCGAGCGCAAGGACGACAAGACCGTCGCCACAGCAGATCTGTTCGTCGGCAACGCGGAGTACGAAGCTCACGGAGGAGTGCACGCTGGTGAGCTCGATGCAGCCGTGGCCCGCGAGCTCGCCGTTGCTCGAGCGCTTGCTGGGCTCGCGCACCAACTCGTCGACGATGCGTCCCGCAGGGTGGGCCGCATCGCTCACGCGGTTGGCACAGCGACCGAAGACGCTGCGGACACATACATCGTGCTCCACGGTTGAGCCTCGACGCCGGTCACACGCGTCGTTCCGTATCTCCACAACGTGCGAGAAGTCAGCTCCGATAGAGAGCGGCGCCGGCGGTGATGCCGGAACCGGCACACACGAGCAGTGCGATTCCGTTGCGAGTCAGCAGGCCGTTCGCGTGTGCGTAGTCGAGGGCCGCTACGAGCGACACCGTGTGGAGGCGCTCGTCGCCGGACGTGATCACTCGCTCCGGGTCGATATCGCTGTGTGAGGTGAACGAGCGCACGAACGTCGGGTATGCCGGGGCCGCCACTACGACGGCAAGGTCATCTGGCGTCAGTCCACCGGCGGCGAGGGCTTCAGCGGCCACTTTCGCGGCCGCCACGCCGGCATCGTCACAGAACGTCGGACCCATCTCGATGTGCAAACGGTTGTGGCCGCCGTCCGAGCCGACCGTCGCTCGCCACGCATGCCGCTCGTCCGTGACGGTCGTCCAGTGGACGTGACCGAGGAGCCCGCGTCGTGTCGTGTCATGCACGCACAGCACCGCGCCTCCGGCAGGCCGGAACGGGAACGAGGAGGCTAGACGGTGTCCGGGATCGGCGTCGCTGCTGACGATCAACGCCTTCCGGATGGTGCCGGCCTGCAAGAACCGGTCTGCGAGCTGCAGCGCGGTGAGGGCGCCGCAAGCGCCGTTCGCGACGTCGAACGAGAACGATCCGTGGCCCCCCGGGTGAGGATCCTCGGGGTTGATACCGATGTCTTCCTGCACCAGCGAGGCCAGCGCCGGCTCGCCGAGGATGCGGTCGCGGTACAGCCCCGCGTTGATCAGCAGGTCGACATCGGTTGGGAGGACGCCAGCGCTTTCGAGGCACTCCTTGCCAGCCGCGTCGGCCAGCCAGAGGGCGTCATGGTGGCTGTGGGGACCAGCTTGGACAACCCGGATCTCTTCAATCGTCGTGCCCATGGCTCTTCACCGCCTGTTCATCGAGAGTGAGTAGTACGACACCGATCTCGAGACCCGAAGCCAACGCGATGAGCGCGACTCGGTCGCCTGCCCGCAGTCGCCCGGCTCTCAGCTCCTCGATCAGCGCCACCGTGTGTGTCGTCGAGGCCGTGTTGCCGTACCGATCGACGGTGACGACAGCTTCATGGCGCGGCGCGCCACCAAGCGCGCCCGTCACCTCGGACATCCCCTTACGGATGGCCCGAGCCGACGTTTGATGCGGGATAACGCAGTCGACGTCCTCCAGATCGATTCCAGCGATATCGAGCGCCTCTTGCAGCAGCGGCGCGGTGTCCTTGATCGCGACCTCGTGGATCTTCCGCGCTTTCGTGAACATCCGTGCCCCCGGTTCGTGTTCGGAGGGGTAGGCGAGGCAGAGCCGGCTGTGGTCCGCGACCGTGGTGAACCCGATGAAATCGATACCGGGTTGGCCGGCGGGTGCGCGCTCGACGATGAGTGCCGCTCCCGCGTCACCGAGCGTCAGCGACGCCAACTCCCGGCTGAGGATGTTGTGCACATGCCGTGCCGCGTTGTGCCCGAGCTGCGAGATGTACTCACCGCTCACGACCATGCCCCGACGGATCGCTCCTATCCTGATCCAGTTGTCGAGGATGAACATTCCTGTCAACATGCCGGCGCAGGCATTGGAGACATCGAAGGTCACCGCGTTCGTCGCACCGATCGCGTTCGCCACAGCGATGCTCATCGCGGGTTCGAGCCATTGCGTCAAGCCGTCGCAATACTTGGTAATGCTGCAGCTGATCACCACGTCGAGGTCGACGGCGTTGCAGTTCGATCGCTTTAGACAGTCCTGAGCGGCGCCAACCGCCAGGGTCAATGAGTCTTCGTCGCCCACCGATACGCGTCGCTCGTGGATGCCAGTCAGTCGTTCGAGATCGATGCGGGTCCGATGTCGTGTCGACGCCATGAGGTCCGCTGACGTCAAGCGCGATGCCGGCAGACGACGGCCAAGCGACGCGATTCTTACCGGGTAGCGCGCCGACTCAGCATCGCCAGCAGCGTTCGTGAGAAGCCAGGTCGAGCGAGCCGATTCCATCGATTCCCACTCTGACGAGCCCGCCGCGTCGTTCCCAGAGTCGAAGGTCCCGTCTCGATGGACGATTGGGACTTTCGCCACTGGTCAGTTCCGCGTGCCAGCCGCACGCTGATGACATGAAGGTTCACGAGCTGTACCTGCGTTGGCTCTACCGGGGCCAGCGGCCACATTGGTTCGCCCGGATGCAGAACCGAGTTTCGGCGATGTTGTACGGGGCCGGGATCTGGCCGAAGCGGGTGGCGGCGCTCGACGTAGCCGGCCGCCGCAGTGGTCGGGTGGTGACGCTCCCGGTCGTGATCACTGACCTCGACGGCGATCGGTACCTGGTGTCGATGCTCGGCGAACGGGCCAACTGGGTCCGCAACGTTCGGGCCGACGATGGAAGGGGGGTGCTGCGGCATGGCCGGAAGGAGGTGGTGCAGCTCGAGGAGGTCCCCGTGGACCAGCGTCCGCCGATACTGCGTCGCTACCTGGAAGTCGCCCCGGGAGGCCGACCTCACATTCCCGTCGATCGCCGCGCGCCGCTGGGGGAGTTCGAGCGCGTTGCGCCTGACATTCCCGTCTTCAGCATTCAACCTCTCCATCGCCCATCTTGAGGGCGGACAGAATGGGACTTTGGCCACTGTTCGCCTTCGCGTGACGGGCACACGCTGAGGTCATGAGGAACGACATCGCCGAAGACGCTGAAATGGTCGTCGCTCCGGGGAAGGCGTTACGGCTGGTTGACATGATCGACGCGCTCGTGAAGGAGATCGACGAAGCTCCGATCGACGAGCAAGCGCGAGTGCGTTTCTTCGGGCTCTACCACGCGACGCTCGTCGAAGTCGGTAGCACCCTGTCCGACGCGCTGCTCGAAGAGCTCGCTCGCCTGCAGACGGCGAACGTGAGTGAGGCTGCGTCTTGTGACGAGCTGCGACTCGCCTTGACCCAGGTCGAGGGTTGGCTGCACGGCGTGATCTTGGGCGTTCTCACGGGCCGCACGCTGTTCGAACTTCCGGACAGCTGACGACTGATCGTGGCGAGCGAACTGAGTTTCCCCAACAAAGCCCCTGTCACGCGAGCGCGCACCGTCGATCAGTAGCGATAGGGGATACGGCGCGGGTCGGGGAAGCCACCGTTACGCGACATCGTCCGGGGTGTCGGGGGACATGTCGAGGAGAACGAGCGACACGTCCACACCCGACACCCCGTCGACCATGGCGTGATGGGCGTGCTCAATCTTCGACATGTCGAGCGTGCGCTCGGATCCTCATCGTGACCAGGGTCGAACGTCACTTCCCAGCGCGAACAGGTCTTCCGCCTCTACGACGCCCTCCCGGTCCTTCGTACCTTCACAGAGCGAGTCAATCGACGAGGAGGCCCGTCATGACATCGTTGCTCACCCGTCGCACCGAGATCGTCACCGAACCCGCCCCCATCGAACCGGCGTCGACGATCGTCGATCTGTTCTGGGACCGAGTGCATCGCGCGCCGGCGCGACCGGCGCTGCGCTTCCATACCGGCGAGGGCTGGCAGTCGGTGACATGGGCGGACTATGGCCGAGCCGTCGCGGAGGTGGCCGCAGGCCTGATGCATCTGGGGGTGGATCATGGTGACCGCGTCGCGGTGCTCGCCACGAACCAAGTTCGCTGGCACGAAGCAGACATCGGCATCCTGTCCGCAGGAGCCACGTCGGTACCCGCGTATCCGACGAGTGCCTCGGGTCAGCTCGCGTACGTCCTGCGTCACTCAGGCGCCAGGATCTGCTTCGTCGGCGACCGCGATCAGCTCGCCAAGGTGCTCTTGCGCCGACACGGCTTGCCCACCCTCGAACACGTCGTGGTGTTCGGTGATGTGCCGGACGGCTTGGACGACGACTTCGTGTTGACCTTCGACGATCTCTGCTCCCTCGGACGCGACAAGCTCGCGGCAGAGCCCGAGGTCGTTCTGCAACGGACTCGTGAGATAGATGCCGAGGCGGCGGCGACCATCGTCTATACGAGCGGAACGACCGGACCACCGAAGGGCGCGGTGCTGACCTACGGGAACCTGACCGCGACGATCGCCGGGATCACGAAGGTGATCTCGATCAGTCCGGAGGATCGGTTCATCTCCTTCCTCCCCTTGTCACACATCGCGGAACGCACGACGAGCCACTTCGGTCAGATCGTTGCCGGTGGAGAGACATGGTTTGCCCGCAGCCTGTCGACGATCGCGGAGGACCTTCGTGACTGCCGGCCGACGATCTTCTTTGCAGTGCCGCGAGTTTGGGAGAAGTTCCGAGACGCGATCCTCGGTCAGCTCGACGCCGCGCCCGGTCCGGTCCGCGTGCTGGGGCATCGGTACTTGGAGATGGCCGCGCACAGAACCGCAGCCGTCCGGGCCGGAACCCGCCAGCGGCTTGGCGAACGGCTCGCGTACCTGCTTGGGGATCGCGTGGTCGGCACGAACATCCGCCGTCAGCTCGGTCTGGACCGCGCCCGCATCCTCGTCTCGGGCGCCGCGCCCATCGACCCGGACCTGCTCTTGTGGTTCCACGGCATCGGTCTCCCAGTGGCCGAGGTGTATGGACAGACCGAGGACTGCGGACCGACGTCCATCAACCCTCCGGGCCGCATCCACGTCGGGACGGTCGGGCTCCCGTTGCCGGGTCTCGAGGTGCGGATTGCCGGCGACGGCGAGATCCTCGCTCGTGGGCCCAGTGTGTGCGCCGGTTACTACCTCGATCCCGATCGAACACATGACCTGATCGACGACGACGGCTGGATGCACTCGGGCGACCTCGGGCGAATCGACACCGATGGGTACGTCCACGTGACCGGTCGCAAGAAGGACCTCATCATCACGTCGAGCGGCAAGAACATCGCGCCGCAAGAACTCGAGACACGGTTGCGGTCCCAACCTCTTGTGTCGCAGGCCGTTGTCATCGGCGACGGGCGGTCGTACCTCACAGCCCTCCTCGCGCTCGACAGCGAGTCGACCGCGCATTGGGGTGAAGCCCACGACAAGGCCGGCGGGTTCGAGGCGCTAAGAGACGACCCCGATCTCCGCGCGGAACTCGCCGAGTCCGTTGCCGGCGTCAATGCCGGCCACGCCCCGATCGAACAGATCAAGACCTGGCGGATCATCCCCCGCGAACTCACCGTGGCTGGAGGCGAGCTCACGCCGACCCTCAAAGTCAAGCGCGACGTCGTCGCTGCCCGGTTCGGCGACTTGATCGAGGAGATGTACGCCCAGACTGGCTGACAGGCCAAGTGTCAGATCCGGTGCTCCAGCCAGCTCGTCAGCTTGCCGAGGTGGCCCATCTGTGCGCTCAACGCGATGAGGCGCGTGCGATGTGATCGGATGGCGTCGGCGATTCCCGTGTTCGTGAGCATGTGGTAGGTGCGCGCCCGCCGCGTCAGCCGGCCTGAGCTGGGCGTGCACTGGCCGACCGACTTCGGAGCATTCCGCACTCGCGTCGTCAATCTCCTGCACGCTCAGCGATCAGGCTGGTTCCACACCGCCTGAGCGCCGTGGGCATGCGGTGTGTGCCGATTGCGGTCAGGTGATTCCCGCTAGGCGTTGGACGGCTGTCAGGCCGTCAGCGGTCCCCGGCCAGTGTCGTCTGATGGCCTCGGGACCGGCCCGCCGAACGACAGCTC
>DATAES010000173.1:0-5559 GCA_036257895.1 Acidimicrobiales bacterium | reverse complement strand
ACTGCGCGCTGGTCACCGACGGAAGGTTCTCGGGCGGTACCCACGGCTTCTGCGTCGGTCACGTCGCGCCCGAGGCAGTGGATGGCGGGCCGATCGCATTCGTCCGCGACGGCGACCGCGTCGTGATCGACGTGAACAGGTTGTCGATCGACCTCGACGTGTCCGCCGACGAGTTGGCGAGCCGGCGCGCCGACTGGAAGCTGCCGCAGCCCCGCTACACGTCCGGCGTGCTGGCGAAGTACGCCAAGCTCGCCCAAGGCGCCGAGCGCGGCGCGATCACCGAAGCCTGACCACCCGTCACACCACATCGTCTGGTCGTCGTGTCATCGAGCAGATGACGCAACGACCAAACGATCTGAGTTGCCGAAGATCGCGATCGATGGCATCATCGCGGCCGATGTCCCGCAGCCGTCTCATCCTCGTAGTAGTGACCTAGCGCACGCCCGTTCACCCACGCGTGCGCTAAACGACCTCCCAGCCGGGAGGTCGTCGTCGTTTTCCACCTCGAAGTCCGTCTGGTTGGAGACCAACATGCCGCAGATAAATGGTGGCCAAGCGCTGATCAAATCCCTCGAGATGGAGGGCGTGGAGGTGATCTTCGGCCTCCCGGGCGGGGCCATCCTCCCCGTGTACGACCCCATCATCGACTCGCCGATTCGCCACATCCTCGTGCGCCACGAGCAGGGCGCGGGTCACATGGCGGAGGGCTTCGCCCACGCCACCGGACGCCCGGGCGTCGCCATGGTGACGAGCGGCCCGGCAGCCACCAACATCGTCACGCCGCTGTGCGACGCGTTCATGGACTCGATCCCGATGATCGTGATCACCGGTCAGGTGGGGACGCCCTCGATCGGGACGGACGCATTCCAGGAGTGTGACACCGTCGGCATCACACGTTCGGTGACGAAGCACAACGAGCTCGTCACGGAGGCGGCGGACATCCCGAGAGCGGTGCGCGAGGCGTTCCACATCGCGACGACGGGACGTCCGGGCCCGGTCCTGCTGGACATCCCGAAGGACATCGTCGACCCGAAGAACCCCCGATCGGCGCTCGACTGGTACTGGCCGTCCGACGCAGAAGTGTCGGCCGGACTGCCGGGCTACAAGCCGACGACCAAAGGCCATCCGCGCAAGATCAAGGACGCGGCCGAACTGATCCTCCAGAGCACCCGCCCCGTCATCTACGCCGGCGGTGGCATCTTGAAGGCGCGCGCGGCCGAGACGCTGCTCGAGCTGGCCGAGCTGTGCGACATCCCGGTGGTCACGACGCTGATGGCGCGAGGTGCGTTCCCCGACGACCACCGCCTCTGCCTCGGCATGCCGGGAATGCACGGGAACTACACCGCGGTCACGTCGATGCAGAACTCCGATCTGTTGATCGCGCTCGGCTCGCGGTTCGACGACCGCGTCACCGGCAAGATCCCGACCTTTGCGCCCGACGCCAAGATCATCCACGTCGACATCGATCCTGCGGAGCTCGGCAAGGTCCGTCGTCCCGACGTGCCGATCGTCGGGGACTGCCGGCTCGTCATCGAAGAGCTCGTGCGTGCGATAAAAGATCTCGGCGGGTCGGACGCGCAGCCCGATCGTCATGAGTGGAAGTCGACCATCTCGGGTTGGCAGGAGAAGTACCCACTGACCTACGAGCAGTCCGAACCGGGCGATGCGCTCAAGCCGCAGTTCGTGCTCGAGCAACTGCGGGAGATGACACCTGACGACACGATCGTCGTGTCGGGAGTCGGCCAGCACCAGATGTGGGCGTCGCAGTATTGGAAGTTCAACCATCCGTACACGTGGGTCAACTCCGGCGGGCTCGGCACGATGGGCTTCGCGGTGCCTGCCGCGATCGGCGCCAAGGTCGGCCGTCCCGACCGCATGGTGTGGGCCGTCGACGGTGACGGTTGCTTCCAGATGACCGCGCAAGAGCTCGTGACGGCCTCGACGGAACGCATCCCGATCAAGGTCGCGATCCTCAACAACGCGTACCTCGGCATGGTCCGCCAGTGGCAGGAGATGTTCTACGAGGAGCGCTACAGCGAGGTGTACCTGTCGCCCGATCTGCCCGACTACAAGATGTGGGCCGAGGCGATGGGATGCATCGGCATTCGGGTCGAGTCGCCCGAGGAGGTGCAGCCCGCCATCGACAAGGCGAACGACATCGATGACCGTCCGGTCGTCATCGAGTTCCGGACGGACAGCCGCGAGAAGGTGTTCCCGATGGTCCCTGCAGGCGCGTCGAACGACGACATCATCACGTTCCAGTCGCACCAGGAAGTCGTTCAATGAGCGAGCGAAGCGAGAGCATCGCGGACGAGCGACCGCCAGGGAGCCGGCCGCCGATGGGGTTCGGGGGCGCAGCCCCCGTGATCACATGACTACTGGTTACAGGCACCACATCCTGTCGGTGCTCGTCGAGAACAAGCCGGGCGTCCTCGCGCGCGTCGCGGGATTGTTCGCGCGCCGCGGCTACAACATCTTCAGCCTCGCCGTCGCGCCTACGGAGGAACCGCGCTTCAGCCGGTTGACGATCGTCGTCGACGTGGAGTCGGCGCCGCTGGAGCAGATGGTGAAGCAGCTCTTCAAGTTGATCCATGTGGTGAAGATCACCGAGCTCGATCCGCGCGAGTCGGTCGAGCGCGAACTGCTGCTCGTGACGGTGTCCGCCGCGCCGAATATCCGAGGCCAGATCATCGAGCTCGTGCAGGTGTTCGGCGGCCGGATCCTCGCCGTCGGCCAGGACTCGCTCACGATCAGCATCGAAGGGGCGCCGGACAAGGTCGACGACTTTGAAGAGTTGCTGCGCCCGTATGGAATCGTGGAGCTGCAACGAACGGGCCGTGTGGCGCTTCAGCGGCTCGAGCGCACGTCCCGAGCCCGCATCGCCAAGGTTTCCTGAACCTCCAAGGAGAAGAGGCAGTCAGATGGCCAACGTGTACTACGAGAAGGACGCCGACTCCTCGCTCGTCGCCAGTCGCAAGGTCGCGATCGTCGGATACGGGTCGCAGGGCCACGCGCACGCCCTCAACCTGAAGGACTCCGGTGTGGACGTGCGCGTGGGTTTGCGGGAGGGCTCCTCGTCGAAGGAGAAGGCGGAATCCGTGGGTCTGCCGGTGATGTCGATCGACCACGCCGCGGCCGAAGCCGACCTCGTGATGATGTTGCTTCCCGACACCGAGCAGCGCGACGTGTACGAGCAGGCGATCGCGCCGAACCTCAACGGAGGTGACGCGCTCTTCTTCGCACACGGCTTCAACATTCGCTTCGACCAGATCAAGCCTGCGGCGGACATCGACGTCGCGATGGTGGCGCCCAAGGGCCCCGGCCACCTCGTCCGGCGCACCTACACCGAAGGTGGTGGGGTGCCGTGCCTCGTCGCGGTCGCGCAGGACGCGAGTGGCAAGGCGAAGGAACTCGCGCTCTCGTACGCGAACGGCATCGGCGGCACGCGGGCCGGGGTGCTCGATACCACGTTCGATGAGGAGACCGAGACCGATCTGTTCGGTGAGCAGGTCGTGCTGTGCGGCGGGCTCACGTCCCTCGTGCAGGCCGGTTTCGAGACGCTCGTCGGCGCGGGCTATCAGCCGGAGTCCGCCTACTTCGAGTGCCTGCACGAGCTGAAGCTCATCGTCGACCTCATGTACGAGGAAGGCATCTCGGGCATGCGCTACTCGATTTCAGACACCGCCAAGTACGGGGACGTCACACGCGGGCCGCGCATCATCACGGACGAGACGAAAGCAGAGATGCGCCGCATCCTCGACGAGATCCAGGACGGTCGCTTCGCCGACGAGTGGATCGCCGAGAGCCGCGGCGGCCGCAAGCGCTTCCACGCCCTTCTTGCCGAAGGCGCCGAGCATCCGGTCGAGAAGGTCGGCAAGGACCTGCGGTCGATGATGCCGTGGATCTCCGCCGGCAAGCAGTCCGTCGCGGATGCGAGCGGCGGCGGCGACGTGTAATCCAGGGCTACAT
The DNA here is from genome assembly GCA_036257895.1 of Acidimicrobiales bacterium. Classification (GTDB taxonomy): domain Bacteria; phylum Actinomycetota; class Acidimicrobiia; order Acidimicrobiales; family JACDCH01; genus DATAES01. Next base: position 1,590 of record DATAES010000173.1, on the reverse strand, counting down.
CGTCTCGGCGAAGCTGACCTCGCCCTCGCCTCGGAGAACGTTCTTCAAGAGCTTTCCGGAAGCGTTGCGCGGCAGCTTGTCCTCACGAACCTCGACGTACGCGGGCACCTTGAAGTTGGCCAGCGCCTCGGCGACCCAGCTCCGAATTTCTTGCTCGGAGAGTGACGCCCCCGGCTCGAGCTGAACCACCGCCTTTACCTCTTCACCCAGCTCCGGATGAGGAACACCGATCACTGCCGCATCGGCAATCGCGGGGTGTTCGACCAAGCGGTTTTCGATCTCGACGCAGTAGATGTTCTCGCCGCCTCGGATGATCATGTCCTTCTTGCGATCGGTGATGAAGAGAAAGCCGTCATCGTCGACGTAGCCGATGTCGCCGGTGTACAGCCATCCATCGCGCACGGTGTCCGCGGTCGCTTCCGGCTTGTTCCAGTAGCCCGCCATGATCAACGGGCCGTACATCGTCACCTCACCGGTCGCACCCGTGGGCACCTCGTTGCCCGCTGCGTCGCGGATCTTGAGCTCGAGCGTCGGAACCGGTTGCCCCACCGAGGTCGGCTTCTCGACCGCGTCCCGGCCCGAGATGGCAGTGGCCACCGACGACGATTCGGTCAAGCCGTACGCGTTCGTCGTCGTACCGACATTCGGAAACGTCTCGTGGACCTTGCGCTGCAGTTCTTCAGCGGACGGCGAGCCCCCGAACGCGACGCTCACGACTGACGACGTGTCGTAGTCGTGTCGATCGGGATACTCACAGACCCGCCAGACCATCGTGGGCACGGTTGCCCACAACGTGACCTTGTGTCGCTGGATCAGCTCGAGCGCCCCGGGGGGATCGAAACGTCCCTCGACCATGACCAGCTTGAGACCGGCCAGGAGGCCCACGACGAGCGTGGAGTGACAGCCCGACACGTGGAACAACGGTGACGTGAACAACGCGACTGTCTGTCCGGCACTCTGCGGCAGCGCACCGCCACCGAGCATGGCTCCGGCCACACCTCCGTAGATGGTGTTCTGGAGGTTGGCGATCATGCTGCGGTGCGTGCTGATGGCGCCCTTCGGACGGCCGGTCGTGCCACTCGTGTAGAAGATGACGGCGTAGTCGTCCTCGTCGATCGGCGCGTCGGGAGCACCATCGGCGGGCTCGGCGAGCAACTCGTCGAAGCGGTGCAGCCGCTTGTCACCGCTGCCGTCGAAGTCGGCCGGGTCGGCGTCGATGAGGAAGACGTGTTCGAGATCAGGGCACTCGTCGAGATTGCCGGCGATGCGTTCGAACCGTTTCGCGTCCGCGACCAGGATCTTCGAGCCGGAGTCCTGCAGGCCGTAGACGATCTCGTCGGTGGTCCACCAGCCGTTGAGTCCGACGAGGATCGCGCCGATGTTGACCGTGCCCCAGAACGTCTCGCACCACTCAGGGTTGTTCTGGCTGAGCACGGCGACGCGATCGCCGTGGCCCAGGCCGAACGACCGCAGGCCGGTCGACACCGAGTTCGACGTGGCGAGGAAGTCGTGGAAGGAGATTTCGCGATCGCCGTAGACGATGAACGTCTGGTCACCTCGCCCGATGGCGATCTCGCAGATCTGGCGCAG
>DATAES010000172.1:0-1851 GCA_036257895.1 Acidimicrobiales bacterium | reverse complement strand
AGCTCATCGTCGGTCAGTCCGTCGACGACGCGGCGCATCACGGCCATGCGATCGGCTCGTACATCGATCACCTCGTCGAAGGACGGGCGCGCCGCGAGGTCGAGACCGATCGCCGCCGCATCGGAGGCCGGATAGCCGCTGTAGGGGTAACCGAGTCGGTGATAGGGCATCGGCTCGTCGAGCACGGTGCGACTAACCCAGGCGTCCGTGCCGAACACCAGGTGGCGCAGCGTCTCGACGAACGACCACTCATCATCGACCCGCTCCTGTCGGGCGTCCTCGGGCAGTCGTCGCGCCCGGGCCACCGTGTCGGACCAGAGGCGTTCGATGGTGTCCCACATCTTGCGGTAGTCGTCCGCCGCTTGCATCTCGCGGACCTGCGCACGCTCGGGATGACGCCGATCGAGCTCGGCCTCCACGAAGGCGGTCACATCGACGTCGTTCACAACGACATCGCCGATGAGCCCAGACACGTTCACGTCGACGAGCCACGAGTCGACGATCTTTACTCGTCGCAAGTCGCAATCGCGGAAGGTCGCGCCAGTGAAATCCACGCCGGTGAACTGGGCCCCTCGGAATGCGGTGGTGTCGTCGTGCTCGTCTGGCATCGCGACATTGTGCCCCGATCGGCAGTTTCGACCCGACGCTGCAGGCGTCCCTAGAACGCCAGGTGAGTGCGGCGGATTGGCTGGTCCTCTCGTGACAAGGAGGACCAGCTATGACCACCACCATCCAGTCGGCAGCGACAACGCTCAGGGCGCCCGGGGTCGAGTTCGAGTTCGATGAGGCGCAGCTTGCTGCGGTGTCATTCCTTGCCCGCTACAGCGGCCGGACGCTCGAGGCGTACCGCCACGACCTGCGCGGCTTCTTCCAATGGGCCAGCGACAACCGCATCGTCGTGCTCGGGGCGAATCGTGCGCACATCGAGCTGTTCCGCGCCTGGATGGAGGACCGCGGGCTCGCCGCGTCAACTATCGACCGTCGCCTCTCGACGGTCTGTGGGTTCTACCGGTTCGCGCACATCGACGGACGTATCCGCTCGAACCCCGCCCAGTACGTCCGCCGACCGCAGGTCCATCCCTCGGACGCCCGGGCGCTGGATCGCTCGGAGCTCGGGGTGTTCCTGTTCACCGCGGAGCAGTGCGACCGAGATCACGCCGCGCTTGCCGTGCCGCTGGGGTTGAACGGGCTACGTGTCAGCGAGGCCTGTGCCACCAACATCGAGGACCTCGGCTTCGAGCGCGGCCATCGCACACTGCGGATCGTGGGCAAGGGCAACAAGCCCGCCACCGTGCCGCTCGTGCCCCGAACCGCGCAGACGATCGACCTGGCCGTCGGTGAACGCCACGAGGGGCCGATCCTGCGGCGCCGTGACGGCCAACGCCTCGACCGGCGCACCGCGCATCGCTGGATCCGTTCGATCGGCAAGCGCGCCGGTCTCGGTGCCGTGCACCCACACATGCTGCGAGCCGCGTTCATCATGGCCGCACTCGACGCCGGCGTGCCGCTGCGAGACGTCCAGATCGCCGCTCGTCACGCCGACCCCCGCACCACAACCATCTACGACCGGCGCCGCCAGAACTTCGACCGCCACGCCGCCGACATCGTCGTCGCGTTCGTCGCCGGCGGCTGAGGCCTAGCCGCCTCGCGGCGGCACGTTGGGGATAGGGCAACCTTCGAATCGCCTGCGCGCTATGCGACGCCCGCTGGCTGCGGGCGGCGCCCCGGATCCGTCGTTCCGCCCCGCGCTGCCGTCCCGGCCGAGTGGACCGAGACCATCGTGACCGATCGCTTCGCACCCGAGCCCGGAGACCGTGCGCTTGAGCATCACTGGCTCGATCAGTGGTACTC
>DATAES010000171.1:0-6960 GCA_036257895.1 Acidimicrobiales bacterium | reverse complement strand
GCTCTTTGCGGTGAACGCCGGAAGTAACAACGTGTCGGTCTTCGCAGTTGACGGCAGCCACCTGTCACTGCGTGAGATCGTGCCGTCCGCTGGCGAATTTCCCGTGAGCATCGCCGTTCACGACGACGTCGCGTACGTGCTCAATGCACGTGCCGGCGGATCGGTGTCGGGCTATCACGTGCAATCCGGCCTGCTTCAACCGATCCCGGGCTCGACGCGCCCGCTCGCACTCGACCCCGCGGCCACCCCCGAATTCACGAGCACACCCGGTCAGGTCGGCTTCTCACCCGACGGTCGCCAACTCATTGTGACGACGAAGGGCAACGGCAGCAACGTCGACGTATTCGCGTCCTCGATCACGGTTTGCTCTCTGACTCGCGCGTCGTCAACAACTTGCCCGGCGCCGTGCCGTTCGCGTTCGACTTCGACCGAGCCGGAAACCTGGTGCTAACCGAGGCGGGACCGAACGCAGTCGAGTCCTTCACGCTGCGTCATGACGGTGCCATCACGCCGATCGCGTCGGTCGCCACCGGCCAAGCGGCGACCTGCTGGGTGACGCACATCGAAAGTCACTTCTACGCGTCGAACGCCGGCAGCGCCTCACTTACCGAGGTCGATTCGACTGTCCGAGGCTCGCTGTCGTTTGTCGCCAACTTTGCGACTGGCCCAGGCACGGTCGACGCCTCCGCAAGTCCGGACGGCGCATTCCTGTACGTACAGACCGGCGGAAACGGCGGAGTCGATGCGTTCCGTGTCGGGCACGACGGCTCGCTCGCGCCAATCGGAACCGTCATCGTGCCGAACCCCGTGGGCGGCGAAGGGATCGTCGCGGTCTGACCCACACTCGCCAGCGACCCGCGGGCCTGCGCGCCGAGCTTCGGGCGCCCAAGCCCGCGGCAAGCTGTGCATCGCGAAGGCGGCTCGGGCACCTGAGAATCGAGAGTCGTGTGCAGCGAACCTTTTCGTCAGTGCATCATGAACACGTGGCCGGCACGTGCGATGCGAGCATCGTCCTGAACGACCTCGACCTTCGGAGCTTCCGTGAGACTGGCTTTTGCCGTCCTCACCGATGTGTTCGACGCCGCTGAGCTTGCCGCCGAGATGGACGATGTCTTCGCTGATCGTGGACTGCGTGGCCTCGGTAGCTGGTGGACAGTTTTGGTGTTCCGCACCTCCGCGCCCACCGAAGGAACCCAGGTCAGAAGGCCAGCCTTGTGCATCGCGCATGCGTCACGGCGCCACCGTGGCACGGAGACCACAACTAGGGTGACCGCATGAATCTCGCCGACCGACACGATCTGCGTGAATTGGGGCGCTCGCGCATTCGTGGAATGCTCGGCTCCGGTCGACGACGAGATCTGGTGAACGCGATGCGCTCGACCCTGCGCAGATGGCGACCGAACACTCACGCGCCGTCCGCTCCAGCGCCGGCCACCGTCGAGGCGGCGGAGAGAGACAAGCCGTCTCCTCTGGCTGAGCGAGTCCGGCGGCCGCGTATCCCGATTCAAATCCGACCGGTGACCGTCGTCGTCCCGATCTACAACGCCGTCGAACACGTGCAAGCCTGCCTTGAGAGCATCGTCGAACACACGGTTCACCCCGACGTCGAACTGCTGCTCATCGACGACGCCAGCCCCGATCCGAGAGTCGGGCCACTCCTGGACTCGTTCCAGGCGGAGTACCGGAGTATCGAGGTGTTGCGGAACGAGCAGAATCTCGGCTTCCTCCGCACCATGAATCGCGGTTTCGATCACGCCGTCGGACGCGATGTAGTGATGCTCAACAGCGACACGATCGTGACGTCACGGTGGCTTCTCGGCCTCTGCGCCGCAGCCAGCGAGCCCACGACCGGCACGGTCACCGCGCTCTCCAACAACGCGTGGGCGTTCTCGGCTCCGGCCATCGGGTTCAACGAACTACCTGCCTCCGCCGATGAGACCGCCCGCGCGATCCGCCAGCGCGCCGAACGGAGATATCCAGAAACACCCTCCGGACATGGGTTCTGCATGTTGGTGAAACGAGCCGTACTCGATGACATCGGGGGATTCGACGAGCTCTTCGGACGCGGATACTGCGAAGAGAACGATCTCTGCATGCGGGCTCGGGCGCTCGGGTGGCGACATGTCGTCGACGACGCAACGCTTGTCGAACACAGAGGCTCGGTTTCGTTTGCCGACGCGAAGCCGGCCCTGCTCGCCGCCAATCGCGCAACGTTGGACGAGCGGTTCCCGGAGTACACCGAGCTCATCGAAGCCTTCGTCGCCAGCACTGAGATGGCAATCGTGCGCGAGCGTGTGGCGGAGGTCTTCGATGACATCCGCGCCTCCCCGACTCTGCCCCGAGTTCTGCACGTGCTCGACCGCACGACGGAGGGGCACCCTCGTGTCGCCGACCTCATCCGCCAAGCGTCCGACCGATACGAGTCGTTGGTGCTACGAGTCGCTGGCACCGAGCTGACCTTGACCGACAGCCTGACCGGCGTCGAACTCGACCGAGCTCGTCTCACGGGCCACTCCGCGGATGACCCGAGCCACCATGATCCCGTGGGCGGAATGATTGCTCACCATGCGATCGAGATCGTCCATGCCCATCTGCAGCCTGCGTCGTTCGACCTGCTTTCGATCGCGGCTCACGAGCAAGTGCCGGTGATCGCGTCGCTGTTCACTCACGAGTGGACAGCGACATCGGTGGACCAGGTCGACGCGCTCGTCGCCGACGGACCCGCGACCGCCGAAGCGACCAGGGACTGGCTGCCCGGTTCAGCCGCCAAGGTGCGCATCATTCCCGAGATGTCCGATGTCGGATCTTGGTATGCGCAGCTCTGTGACGATGTGCGGGGCGAACGCCGCTCGTTCCTCCCTCGCTGAACCCGGATCGATCATCCGAGGAGCACGTCGAGGATCGACGTCGTTCGTGATTGCCAGTCGATCGTCGCCAAAAGCTCGTCATCCCGCTCGATGAGCCCGGCGCGGCGCCGAGCGATCGCACTGTCGATCGCTTCTGTGAACTCTTTGGTGTCGGCGGCGAAGACAATTGCATGCTCGAGCTCTTCGACGTTCTCGATCGGGGTCGAGACGATCGGTACACCTGCGGCGTAGAAGTTGTAGATCTTGAGCGGGTTCATACTCGACGTGAGCGAGTCCCTGCGATGGGGCACGATGCACACGTCGACCCCCTGGAGGTAGGTCGGAAGGCCGGAATAGCTGACGATTCCGAGCAATGAGACGTTCCCTACTGCTTCCGCAAGTGTGTGGCCTGGGTTGTTGGCAGGAGCGGAGCCCACCAGCTCGAATCGGTAGTCGGGTCGCGCTCGGGCGACGGACTCGAGAAGTTTCCAGTCGATTCTGTCCCGCATGTTCCCGACGTACGCCACCACGGGGCGGTCGTCGTCCCGTGGCACATGCTTGGGGTCGAACGCCTGGACCTCCGCACCGTTCGGCACGACATTGATCACGCGGTCTGCCGCGCCAAAGGCTTTCGCGTTCGGCTGACAGTTGGTGAAAATGTGGTCGCTGATCCCAAGCAGCTGGCTGTAGTGCTGGCTGATCAGGTCGACGTCGTCGGTGGGGGTCTGGAAGCGCCGTTGATCGTCGATGATGTCACAGGCGACCGTCCCGAATTTCAGCTCATCGTGCACGGCGAGGAACGGCAACGTCACGGGGCAAACCCACGCAATCGCCTTGGTCGGATCGATCCCGAGCGACGCTGCCTCTGCTGCGACGTAGTCGGCGAAGTCGGCGGATGTGGGGATCGGCGCTCCGGTCATCGGGTCTCGCCGTTGCGCTTCGTCGTCGCAATAGATCATCGTCCGGTAGTGGACGTTCGCTTCGTCCGCGATTCCCAGCCGACGATCGAGCAACAGCTGGCTCAGCAGACGTCGGTGGTCAGTCGTCGTCCCGTCGTACGTTGCGTCGTATGCCACCTGTTTGGTCGAGATCGGCGCATCGAAGTGAAGCACTGACCGAATCCGCGGATCGCGCGCAAAGTAGCGGGTCAACATGTCGGATCGTCGCCCGTAGAGACCGCTGTCATTCTGTTTCCAGAAGATCACCATGTCGACGCCGGTGCGCGCGGCGCGCGGTGTGGGGGCCACCCGATTGCGATGATGGGCGTAGGCGCGCGCAGCATGGTTGAGAATTCTGTCGCTGAACTCATCGAACGAGGCTGCCGGCAAGGTGGCACCATGCTCAGCAAGCGCGATCATGCGGTCGCAGTTGATCGCCGCGCTGAACTCGGACCGGAACAGCGCTCGACGCTCAGCTTTCGCCTCCTCGTCGTCGTGCTCACGCAAGCGACGCAAGTGCCGCGCGAGGCCAGCAGCGTCGTCGGCACGGAGGATGACTCGGGGCGAGAGGTCCGCCACCGGCGGCGCATCGGTCATGATGACCGGCAGCCCCATCGCCAGCCCTTCGGCGATCTTCGCTGGAATCTGAAAGCAGCTGATCGGACTCGAGAGGTCCTGCATCAACACGACGGCGTCTCCGCCTGCTACCAAAGTGGCGACTTCCGAGAACGGAACGAGCGGGTGGGTCACCACTCGAACGCCCTTGCAGTCCGCCTGCCGAGCAAACGCCTTGGGAGACGAGACGCCGACAACATGCAGCACGAAGCACCTTCTCAGCTGGCGCAGGGCATCGATGACGACCTGAAGGCCCTTGTGGGGCCGAGGCGTACCGATGAACAACACGACAAAGTCCCGCCGTCGTGCGCCGAGCGCCCGTCGGCCCTTGGCGCGGGCTTGCGGCGTCAACTGGAAATCCCGTTCTTCACGGGCGTGGCGGATGATCGTTCCGCCGAAGCGATTCTTCAGCGCAATGTTCGACACGGTCCGGAGGGGCGCATGGGACGCGAGACCCGCACCGAGCGCGGTCCCGACAGCATGCGTCGGATCGAACAGCGCCTCGAGCTCAGAAGGCCCCACGTCGACCAGCTCCTCGCCCGCCTCGTCGAAAAACAGTTCGTCCTCGTCTATGTCCAAGATGATCGGACAACCATTGGCTCGTTGGAGCAGTGCTCCGAGCATCAATCCGGGGAGCCGCGGCTTGCAGACGACAACGAGGTCGTAAGGCTGGCGATGCAAGGCGATGCCATAGGCTCCCGCCAGGAACTCTGTCAGTTGGCTCGCTCCGAACGAGATCGGCGTCGGACGACGTTCCCGCAAGGGAACCCACAGCTCACCACCAAACCGCTTCCAGAGCGGACCGATGAGGTCGACCTGGGACTTGCCGTGCAACATGTCGGCAATAGCCATCGCACGAGCAGCGGTGTTGTGCCCGAGGTCCCAACACACGACGGCGACACGACGGGGCGCACGGCCACGATCCTTCGACACATCGGGAACCGGCCCCTCCCCGCTCATCGCATCTCCTTGGTGCCCTAAGCCAATACGTCATCTGAGCCGTTCATCGCGCGCTTGTCGCGCGGACGCCGTAGGTCAGGGTTGGTCGCCGGTGGTCGCGGATCCCCGCCTGACAAGACATAGCCGATCACCATAGGTCGATGGGTGCTGCCTGCCCTACTCCGACCCCAGCGGCAACCCGACGAGTGCAACGTGAAGCGAGAAGTGATCCAAGCAGGGCACGCAAGAGCGCCATCCTGCGAGGCGAGGAGGACCTGTCGGTCTGGTCCTCAACGCGGTCGCTGGGACCCCGACCCACCTGATGTGGACGACGCCGAGGGGGCCCATGCTCGCCGTCGCCGACCACGAAGTTGACGAAAGGTGGTTCGCGGCTTGGCTTCGTGGGACGACGGCTACACCGTGATCGCCCCCGCAAACACGGGCCGTCGCCCTGCAACTGGCCCGTCAAGGGGGCGCTGTGATCGTGCACGGCCGCGAACCAGCGATAGGGGCGGGGGTCGTGCCCTCATCTGTGTCGCCTTTAGACAGAACGCACTCGATGTGATCTCGAAGCGGCAATCGTCGATCTAGTGCTTGTTAGCTTCCGCGGCCGTGGACCGTTCGCAGCTCAGCAGTCGCGATCGTGTCGCGCTGGTCGCAGTTGCGGGCCAGTTCTTCGTCAACGGCGCGATGACCGCGTCCTTCATCGCCCGGGCGCCTCAGATCCGAGACAGGCTCGGCGTCGCTGTCGACGAGTTCGGGTTGCTGCTGACAATCGCCTCCGTGTTCGGGCTACTCGGGAGTCTCGTCGCAGGGCGGCTAGTCCACGCCGCCAGCACGAAGCGAGTGCTTCAAGCGGGTGCGGTGGTGATGGTGCTGAGTCTGTTGGTGATCGGCGCCGCACGCAGCCCGGGGAGCTGGCTGATCGGCATGTCCACCTACGTGTTCGTCGACGTCCTCGTCGACATCTCGATGAACCTGCAGGGCTCATGGATCAGTGCGCGCCGACACGCGCCGGTCATGAACCGGTTGCATGGGCTCTGGAGTCTGGGAATCCTCGCCGGCGGACTCGGGGCGGTGGCGGCGAACGCTGCAGGGCTCTCGACGCTCACGCACCTCGTCATCGTCGCGGCCGTCATGGCGCTCGTGCTCCTGTCCGTGACGCGTAGCCTGCTCCCAGACGACGAGGAAGGACACGGCGCCGCCGTCGTCCGTTCGCCTGCGCCGAACGCCTCGAGGCGTACTCGACTGGCGCCCGTCGTTCTCCTCATGCGCAGGCATGTTCGCGGTGGTTGCCGAGGTCACCGGAGGCGACTGGGCCAGCTTCCGACTGACCGACGACTTCGCGGCTGCCGCCGCGGTGGGGAGCCTCGCGTTCGTGGCCTTCACCGTGGGGATGACGTCGATGCGCTTCGCAGGCGACTGGCTACAACTGCGGATCGGTCGCGTGAGCCTGCACCGCTTCACCGTCGCGATCGCCATCGGCGGATTCGCACTCGCGTCACTCGCGAGCAGGAATCCAACGATCGATGCAGTCTTGTTGGGCACATCGAGTGCGTTCTGTCTAAAGGCGACACAGATGAGGGCACGACCCCCGCCCCTATCGCTGGTTCGCGGCCGTG
>DATAES010000170.1:0-3990 GCA_036257895.1 Acidimicrobiales bacterium | reverse complement strand
CCAGATCGTGGGAAACGGCCCGATCGACATCGTGGCTGTGCCGGGGTTCATCTCGCATCTCGACATCTGGTGGGACGCGCCGACCGACACGCTCGTCCGCCGGTTGGCGTCCTTCAGCCGCCTCATCCTCTTCGACAAGCGGGGAATGGGTCTGTCCGACCGACCGCCGAGCGTCGATGTCGAGCACTGGGTCGAGGACACAAATGCAGTCCTGGACGCGGCCGGCTGTGAGCGAGCCGTCATCCTCGGGATCTCCGCCGGAGCGCCAACCGCGGCGCTATTCGCCGCGACTCACCCTGAGCGAACGCGCGCGCTCGTTTTGGCCGGTGGTCACCCACGGATGTATGTCAGTGAGGACTACGAGATCGGGTTCGAGCGTTCGGTCGTGAATTCGACCATCGACCACTTCGAAATGAACTGGGGGACGGGCGTCGGCATGTCGATGTTTGCGCCGAGCCGAGCATCGGACCCTGCTGCGCGTGCCTACTGGGCTCGCTATCAGACGATCTCGGCGAGCCCGAGCTCCGCGGCGGCGTTCCTCCGCGGGCTGACGGCGATCGACGTGCGGCACGCGCTGCCGGCCATCACGGTGCCCACACTGCTCCTGCACGCGGCCCGAGACGCGGTCGTCCCGGTCGAGGCGGCGCGGTACATGCAACGTCACATCCCCGGTGCAACCCTTGTCGAGCTGGACAGCGACATTCATCTGATCTGGCTATCGGACGCCATTGATGACATCACCCGGGAGATCGAGTCGTTCATCGCCCGAGCGGTGCCTGCTACCGGCGTCCATCGCGCGCTTGCCATCGTGCTCGCCGTCGCGCTCGCCGCGCCGACGCACAGCCAGGCATCGCTCATCGAGAGCATCGTCGACCGCTTTCGCGGGCATTCACACGCGGGTCGACTCGCCACGTTCGACGGCCCGGTCCAAGCCATCCGCTGCGGGTTGGCGATCGTGGCCGAGCTACGAGGCGAGAAGCAGCCAGTGGCGGTTGGGTTGCACAGTGGCGAGTGCGAGTTCCTCGCCAATGGCGTGCGCGGTGTCGCGGTCACGCTCGCGGAGCGTCTCGCCGCGGCGGCGGAGCCGGGCGAAGTCCTGGTCTCGCAAACGGTCCGTGACCTCGTCGTCGGTTCGACACTCGAGCTCCGGCCGCTGGACCGTCATGCGTTCGACGGCGTTCCGGGGGAGTGGGATGTCTTCGCCGTCGGGCCTTCGCCCAGCCTGCGGTAGGGGCGAAGATGCTGCCGTGCGCGGGGCCGAGTTCGACCGGGCGGAGTAGCAACCAGAAACGCTCGGCCGCAAGACGCTCGGCGAACTCGCATTGATCAGTGTCTCCACACTGACGACCGACCCGGGGCGCAGGGCAAGCGCGGCGATCAGCGAACGCTCCCTTTGCTTCGCCCAGCACGATCTCGCCCGACTCGTTCTCGCGTCTTGACGCGTCCGAGCACGCTTACCCGCACGCCGGGAAGGCTAGGACGTCGGCTCGAGCGTGGCTCGACCCGGCCTTGACCGTCGCCCGACTGCGCCGTAGTTCGCTCGCTTGACGTGACCACCGCGAACCGAACACCCGAGGTGGACGTAGGAGGGATTCCATGACGAAGCGATCGGTAGTGACGGTTCTGATGGCGGCGTGGCTCGCCGCTGGCGTGTCGATGCTGTGGTGGGCACCGGCGGGTGCGGCGGGGCAGGCGGATCTGGCTCCGCTACGTCGGGCGACGGCTAAGTTCCACGACCTCGGGGCCACGCTCGCGTCGGGCCGCGTGGATCTCCATCTCTGCGTGGACCAGATGGGACAGCACTTCGCCAACCCGACCACCTTCGCCGACGGCGTGCTCGACCCCGTCGACCCCGAGGCGATGGTCTACGCCGACGATGGCAAGGGCCACCTCAAGCTCGTCGCCGTGGAGTGGGTGTCGACGACCCCGGGCACGGTGATGAACATCCCGCTCCACTTCAACCCGAGCGTCGGCCTCTGGGTGCTCCACGCATGGGTCTGGTCGCCCAATCCGGACGGCATGTTCGCCGACATGAACCCGCGAGTCGGCGACTGCCCTTAGAAACGCTGGAGTTTCGCGAACAGGTGGCGTCGAGTTTCGCGAACATCCCGCCCGTCGCGTCGTCGTGGATCCGGAGGGAATCGAACTCCGTAGCCAGGAGTCAAGCACCCGGAAAAGCACCCGACGCTTGCGTACGCAACGGTCACGCTCTTGCGGGCCGTTAGCGCTACGCCCCCGGGGATACGCTGTCGCCCCCGGTGCGACGTCGAGGCCGACTGCGGAGTCGCCGAACTCACCGGCGCAGTCCACGATCCGGACAGCGCGGTCGCACCGCGGCCAGGGCACGCCTCTATCTCTGGCGCGTTCCGCGGTTGGTCGGTCCGAGAGGTTCGAGTGCGTCGGGGTGGCGCCGGCGCAAGTCAAGTTTCATCGATTGTGCCCGCGTCGATGCCGAAGAGCTCATCGTGGAGCTGACGGCCTACCTCGATCGCCGAGCCTCGTCGGCGAGGGCTTGAAGGAATCGGCGCTTCCGCGATGGTGTCGCGGCCCTCGTCCCGGGCTGCAGGACAGTACGACCGCTGCAAGGCGCAGAGATCCCGTCACTCCAGAGCGCGCAGCACCGCGGCGAGGTCTTCGATCACCGCACGGAGATGACGAGCATCAGCGCGCTCGTTCGCGCGACCTCGCAGTTCCCGGCCGATGACCAAGATCAGCTCTCGGTACGCGTCGGCCCGATCAGGATCGGTGGCGCGTAGCTCGCGAGCCGCAGGCACCGCTTCGCGGGTCAAGGTCGCGAGAATCGTGATCGCCTCGCGAGCCGTGAACTCGCCCTCGAGAACCTTCGATGCGGTCTGGATGACCTGTTCGACAGGAACCCGCACAACCCGACACTACGAGCCCGCGACCGGCGTACAGACGGTCAACGCAACGCGCCAGGTGGTCGGCGCGACAACGGAGATACCGCGTGCCGAGCACACCACTACCCGCGTCGGCATGCTGGACATTCGTAGTGTGGTCGTTGTGGAAGTGGGCGAGTACCCCGCTCGACGAGCGGTGGCTCGCCGCCCACTCGTTATCGGCTTGTCATCCCACCGCGGATCTACCACAACACCGACGCCCGCGGACTGTCTAGGAGAGGTGGTGGTCACCCTCGGTTGCGGCGACAGCGGGCTCTTCGACGCAGACGGCGCCTACCGCATCTGGCTCGCCGACCACATCGCGGTCGCGGTGCTGCAACGACCCGACTTCGCAGTGTTCGGGACAGCGGCGACGCCGTCGGACATCACGCCGCTGCTGCGCGGTCCGCGCGGCGAGATCACTGCCCCATGAAATCGATTTTGAGCGTTAGGGTCCAGCATGGCTGACCCGACACCTCGAGACGACGGCGCAACACCTCGAAGCGATCGCACCCGACGTCAACCTGGCGTCATGACCGTGCCGTCTCGGGGGCTGCGCCCCCGGGCCCCATCGTCGCCCGGCTCCCTGGCGGTCGCTCGGTCGACCGGTCCTGCGGTGACTGCATGACCGTGCCGTCTCGGGGGCTGCGCCCCCGGGCCCCGTCGTCGCCCGGCTCCCTGGCGGTCGCTCGGTCGACCGGTCCTGCGGTGCCCGCATGACCGTGCCGCCGGTCCACCCGGTGCTGATCGTCAACTCCAGATCGGGTGGCGGCAAGGCGGTGCGCAACGACCTCGTGACGGAGTGCCGCGCACGAGACATCGAGGCCATCCCGCTTGAGCCTGGTGACGACCTCACGGCGCTCGCGGCCGCGGCCATCGACGACGGCGCCGACGCCCTCGGCATGGCGGGCGGTGACGGGTCACAAGCCGCGGTCGCGGCGGTCGCAGCGGAGCACGACGTCCCCTTCGTCTGCGTGCCCGCCGGGACGCGCAACCATTTCGCCCTCGATCTCCGCATCGACCGCAACGACGTGGTCGGCGCGCTCGACGCGTTCGTCGAGGGAGACGAACGGCGCATCGACGTCGGTCGCGT
>DATAES010000169.1:0-1704 GCA_036257895.1 Acidimicrobiales bacterium | reverse complement strand
CAAAGCCGCCTGACCCGACCGAGCCCGTTTCGGCGTGCGATGTGGCCCCTCAAGGGCCGCTACGAACGCAATTTTCGAGAAGGGGTCAGACCGAGCCGAGTTCTTCGCCGAGGTAGCGCTGGCGGCAGAGGCCGCGCTGGAGCTTGCCGGAGGACGTCTTCGGCAACGTGCCCGGTTCCACGAGCACGACGTCCTTCGGCGGGAGGCCGACGGTCTGACGCACGCGTTCAGCAACGGTGCGTCGCGTGGTCGCAGTGTCGTCGCTGCGCGTCTCCGCGACGACCACCACGCCTTCCTTGCCCCGGCCGATTACCCCGAACGCGATCACATTGCCGGCGCGCACGCCGTCGATCTTCCCCACGGCGCGTTCGACGTCTTCGGGAAACACGTTGCGGCCTCCGACGATGATGACGTCTTTGATGCGTCCGCAGACGACGAGCTCGCCGTCGACCATGTACGCGAGGTCGCCCGTGCGGAGATAGCCGTCGTGGAACAGCTCGTCGGCCAGATCGGGGCGGCCGTAGTACCCGGGCGTCACCGAAGAGCCGCGGATCTCGAGCTCACCGACCTCGCGCTCGGCCCGGGGCGACCCAGTGTCCGGGTCGACGATGCGGATCTCGAGCCCCGGCACGGCCTTACCGAGCAGCGCCAACCGGCGCACGTGGTCGTCGGTGTCGGCCGAACCCTCCACCGGAGCCGCATATCGCTCCGTCTCGAGCACGCGGCGGTTCACGACGTCCGATCGGATGCCCGACATCGGCGTGGGGAACGTGCCGCCGATGACGACCTCCGCCATCCCGAACGCAGGAAACACGGCACCGGGCCGCATCTTGTGTGCCACAGCCGCCTCGACGAACCGCTCGACCGCATCCGGATCGACGGGCTCGGCGCCGTTGAGTGCAATGCGCAGCTTCGACAGGTCCAGACCTGATGCGTTGCGAAGCGCGCGCGTCGCGAGCACCCATGAGAAGTTCGGTCCGGCGGTCGCGGTGCCTCCGAAGGCAGACAGCCACTCGAGCCATCGGATCGGCGCACCCATGAAGTCCTGCGGCGCGCCAATGACCACGTCGACGCCCGTGGACAGCGGGAGCATCGCGAAGCCGACGAGACCCATGTCGTGGTACAGCGGCAGCCACGACACCATCACGTCGTTGTCGACGTCCAGCTCGGCCGCGATCGCGATCGCGTCGAGGTTGGCGCAGATCGTGCGGTTCGGGAGCATGACGCCCTTCGGATCTGCAGTCGACCCGCTGGTGAACTGGAGAACGGCCAGTCGATCCGGATCGTCGGATGGCCGCTCGAAGTCGGTGGGGCGCATGCCGAGCCGACGGATGTCGTCGAGCAGCTCGCTCGACAGCACCATCGGCGGATCGTCGGGTCGCGCGTCGATGAACGGGGCGAGGTCGGGGTCGACGACAACGAGGTCGACGTCCGCGTGCGCCATCTTGGCTCGGGTCTGTGCAGCGAAGTCTTCGATCGACCCGAGCCGCATCGGCAAGGGCAACACCACGAGCGTGGCGCCGCTCAACCACACCGCCTCGATCGCGGTGAAGAGCGTCCGGGTCGTGGGGCCGAGCAGCGCTACGTGCGTACCCGGCCGGACATCCCGCCGCTGGAGCGCAGCCGCGAACTGGCGGGCCTCGTCGTACAGCCGGCCCATGGGGACCGGGTCAGCGGCGTTGCCGGTCACGAACGTCACGGTGC
>DATAES010000168.1:0-4861 GCA_036257895.1 Acidimicrobiales bacterium | reverse complement strand
CATGGAACGCTTGGCCCTCGCCTGGGGGGCGGAAGGCCCTGAGGGCCGCACACTCGCATACGGGGTCGTGGGCATGCTCGAGTCCGCGACGTTCGACTGGCTGCGCGACCGCGGCACCGACATCGACCGGCTCTCCGATCTCATCTTCGATTTCCTCTGGACCGGCCTGTCGAGCCTCGACCGCCACGGCATCGCCTTCGCCCTCCAGCGGGCGCCCGAATCCGTCGCCACCTGACGTCGGTCCGAAGTCCGGGCGTTTGTGCGGTTCTAACGCGCGAATTGCGCGCGTTAGAACCGCACAAACAGAACCAGGTCGGCGGCTTCAGGCAGGAGGCTTGGTGCCGGCCACACGCCAGCAGTACCACGCCGCGATCGTCCGGTAGGGACGGAATCGATCTCCGAGGGGCTCGAGCTCTGTGGCCGTGGGCGGCTCCGGGAGCCCGTAGGCGCGGCTGTAGCCCACTCGAACGCCGTAGTCGCCGACGGGCCACACGTCGAGACGGCGCAGCGTGAAGATGAGGAACATCTCCGCCGTCCACGGTCCGATGCCTTTCACCTGCACGAGCTCTGCCACGACCTCCTCGTCGGACCGCCGCCCGATGCGGTCGAGCCGCACCTGGCCCGACGCCACCTTGTCGGCGAGGTCGAGCGTCGACACCGCTTTGGAGCCCGAGGACCCTGCGGCGCGGAGCGCGTCGTAGCCGGCCTCGAGCACCGCCTCGGGCGTGAACGGCCCGTCGACGATGGCGCGTGTGCGGGTCCAGATCGCCTCCGCGGCCTTGCCCGCGAGCTGCTGGTAGCAGATGGCCTCGGCGAGCTGCTCGAACCTCGTGTCGCCGGTGCGTCGCCCGCCGAGCTTGGGCGGCCCGTGCTCTTCCGCCAGCTTCGCCATCACCGGGTCGATGGCCGACACGGCGGCGACCGCTTCCCGCACGGTGACTCGAGCGGGAGGCATCGGACTACCGTACGCCGATGCCCCAACCTCCTGCGATGCAGATCGATCTCGACACCATCTACCAAGTCGTCATCGAGACCGATCGCGGCTCCATGACGATGGAGCTCGACCCGAAGCTGGCCCCGAAGACCGTCAACAACTTCATCTCGCTCGCCCGTGACGGCTACTACGACAACCTCACCTTCCACCGCGTCGTGCCCGAGTTCGTCATCCAAGGCGGCGATCCCGAAGGCTCCGGACGCGGCGGGCCCGGTTACAAGTTCGAAGACGAACCCGTGAAGGGCGAGTACACCCTCGGCGCGGTCGCCATGGCCAACTCCGGGCCGCACTCGAACGGCAGCCAGTTCTTCATCTGCATCGACGACTGCCGGCGCAAACTCCAGCCGAACTACAACCTCTTCGGCTATCTCATCGACGGCATCGACGTCGCGCAGAGCATCAAGCAGGGCGACGTCATGCAGTCGCTGACCATCTCGGAACGGGCCACCGACTGATCGGCAGGGGCGCAGCCCTCGCGAAATCATGACCGCGCCGACCCACGATCACGATCATCCCGAAATCCCGCCACCGTCGCTCGAAGAGGTGAGCGCCGGCGTCTACGCCTACGTGCAGCTCGACGGCTCATGGGGATTGAACAACAGCGGCTTCCTCGTCGGCCGCGACGGAGTGACCGTCATCGACACCTGCTTCACCGAACGGCGTACCCGTGCGTTGATCGACACGATCGAGTCGGTGACGCCTCGGCCGCTGCGCACGCTCGTCAACACCCATCATCACGGCGACCACACGCACGGCAACTACCTCATGCCCGCCGCGACGATCATCGGCCACGACCGATGCCGTGAGGAGATGATCGACAGCGGGCACATAGCCACGAACCTTTTCCCCGGTGTCGACTGGGGGCGGCTCGAGGTGGCGCCACCGTTCGTCTGCTTCGACGACCACCTGAACCTCTACGTGGACGACCGGAAAGTGGAGCTGCAGTTCGTCGGTCCGGCCCACACGACGAACGACGTGGTCGCATGGCTTCCACAGCAACGCGTCCTGTTCGCCGGCGACCTGGTCTTCAACGGCGGCACCCCGTTCGTGGTGATGGGCTCGGTCGCAGGCTCGCTCGCCGCACTCGAACGGATCCGCCGCTTCGGCGCCGATGTCGTCGTCCCTGGCCACGGACCGGTGTGCGGGATCGCCGCCATCGACGACCAGGTGGCATACCTTCGGTTCGTGCAGGAGACGGCCCGCCGCGGATTCGACGACGGCACGCCGCCGCTCGAGCTCGCGCTCGCCACGGACCTCGGGCGGTTCGCGGAGTTGCACGATCCTGAACGCATCGTCGGCAACTTGTATCGCGCGTACTCCGAGCTGCGCGGCGACCCGCTCGGGCATCCGATCGATCCGCAGGCGTACATGGACATGATCACCTACAACGGCGGCCAGCCGCTTCGATGCATGGCGTAGCCGCGCAGGTCGAGCTCGACCATCGAGCCGACTTGCGGCGCACGCTGGCGCTCGTCGGTCACGGCCGCACGGACCCGACGATCCGCTACGCGACGGACGGCATCTGGCGCGCCACGCGTACGCCGGACGGGCCGGGGACGATCCGTCTCAGCGTCGAGCCCGGCGGTCACGTGGTCGGGGCGCGGACGTGGGGCCAGGGCGCGGCATGGTTGCTCGAGCGGGCTCCCGCGATGTGCGGCGCCCTCGACTCGCTCGATGGGTTCGAGCCTTCGCGTCACCCCGCCGTCGCGAAGCTCGCGCATGACATGCCCGGCATGCGCCTGTGCCGCACCGAGCGGGTGCTCGATGCGCTCGTGCCGGCGATCCTCGAACAGAAGGTCACGGGTCGGGAGGCGCGTCGCGCCTGGGCCGGCCTGGTGCGACGCTTCGGCGAGCGCGCGCCGGGCCCCGGTCCGATCGATCTCCTCGTCGCGCCGTCGACGGCGTGCCTGCGGACGGTGACATCGTCGACCTGGCATCGACTCGGGGTCGAACGCAAGCGAGCCGAGACGATTCGTCGTGTCGCGACGGTTGCCGACCGGCTCGAACAGTCGAGTGACGGCGGCGAGTTGCGCCGTCGACTCCTGAGCATTCCGGGCGTGGGACCGTGGACCGCGGCCGAAGTCGCCGTGGTCGCGCTCGGC
This sequence comes from Acidimicrobiales bacterium, assembly GCA_036257895.1. Taxonomy (GTDB): domain Bacteria; phylum Actinomycetota; class Acidimicrobiia; order Acidimicrobiales; family JACDCH01; genus DATAES01. The sequence continues at coordinate 1,765 of DATAES010000168.1, read as the reverse complement.
GATCCGGATGCAGTGAGCGTCGGTGACTACCACCTCCCCCACGCCGTCACCTGGACATTGGCGGGCGAGCCGCGTGGTGACGACGCGCGAATGCTCGAACTGCTTGCGCCGTTCGCGGGCCACCGAGGACGAGTGGTCCGATTGATCGAAGCCGGCGGGACGATGGCGCCCCGCCGCGGCCCGCGGATGCCGCTGCGCCGCATCCAGGCCCACTGATCGCGGAGCATGAAAGAAATTCGGCGTCAACCCGTCGGACCGCGGGCACGCGAACGATGATCAGAGCGTGACGGGGCTCGAGGCCAGTGCCGGCGACCAGGGCACCGCACTCCTCGGCATGTACGACAACGCACTTCCTCAGGTGTACGGCTACCTCGCCGCCCGGACCCGCAACAGCGTCGTCGCCGAGGACCTCGCGTCGGAGACGTTCCTGGCGGCGGCGCAGGCAGTGCAACGTGACACGGTCCCCGATCTCACGGTCGCCTGGTTGATCACCGTGGCGCGCAACAAGTTGGTGGACCACTGGCGGCGCCAGGAGCGCGAGGAGCGCACGCTGCGCCTCGTCGATTCACCCGAGTCGTTCGAGGAGGACATGGACCAGCGTTTCGATCGCCAGCGAGCCCGTGAGGTGCTGGACCGGCTCGGCGCGCACCACCGGGCCGCGCTCACGCTGCGCTATCTGGACGGCCTGCCGGTTCCCCAGGTCGCCGACCTGCTCGGTCGCACCGTGCACGCGACCGAGGCTCTGCTCGTGCGCGCCCGCAACGCGTTCCGCGCGGAATACGCCGAAGTGGGGTGTGAGGATGCCTGATCCATTCGAGTCGCTGCGCGAGCCGATCGCCCCGATCGCGCCCCGTCCGCAGTTCGTCAACCAGCTTCGAGATCGTCTCGCCGCAGCCCTCGGCGTCGAAGCCGAGCCGACGGAGCAGCAGGAACTGCGTGAGTACACACCCGCTCGGCTGCACTCCGTCACCCCGTACCTCGCGTGCAAGGGCGCGGACCGCGCCATCGAGTGGTACCAGGAAGTGTTCGGCGCCTCGTTGCTCGGCGATCCCGTGATCATGCCCGACGGCCACGTCGGCCATGCCGAACTCCGGATCGGCGACACCGTGTTCATGCTCGCCGACGAATTCGCCGAGGAGCGACATCTCGGGCCCGACACACTCGGTGGAAGCAGCGTCGCGCTGATGGTCCACGTGCCGGACTCGGACCGCACGTGCCGGCTCGCGGTGTCGAGCGGTGCGGAACTGTTGCGACCGGTCACCGTGCAGTACGGCGCGCGGTCGGGTGTCATTCGAGATCCGTTCGGCCACCGTTGGTTCGTCGCTACCGCCATCGAGCCGGACGACGTGCCGGTGGAGGACGTGCCCGGCCGCCGGTTCGGCGACATCGGCTACATGACGCTCGAGGTCCCCGACGGCGACCGTGCTCGCCGCTTCTACAGCGAGCTGTTCGGTTGGGAGACGCGCGGCGGCTACCAGCCCGGCTCGTTCCACGTCTCGTCGATCACGCCGCCGAGCGGCATCCACGGACGCGAGGGAGCGCCCGAGTTCCGCTTGTACTTCCGAGTCGACGACATCGAAGCCACGGCGAACCGAGTCCGCGAGCTCGGCGGTGAGGTGCTGACCATCAACCAGTACGAGTCCGGTGGCAACGCCGAATGTGTCGACGACCAAGGGCTCCGGTTCGATCTGTTCCGTCCCCGCCCCGGCTACTGATCCTTCGCCTGCCAACTTTGGGTCGCCGTGGCCCCTATAGGGGCCACGGC
>DATAES010000167.1:0-4271 GCA_036257895.1 Acidimicrobiales bacterium | reverse complement strand
CGACTGTCCATCACCTGGTCGACGAGCGCGGTTGGACGATCGACGTGGCATCCGCGCGGCTGACCCGGATGCTCGAAGACGAACTCGTCGTCGCCGTCTAATCCGGCAACAGGGGAACGGTGAGGCCCGGGTCACGGCCGAGATGCACGGCCCGCGTGACTGCCGCTGTGCCGAACCGCTCGCGCAACTCGTCGAGGGTCGCGTCGAGTTCGTCGCTATAGCGATCGAACGGGAGCATGAGCTGGACGGCGTCGTCGTTGTCGAGATTGCTCACCGACACACCGACCAACGTGATGCCGTCGCGTTCGATCATGGGCATCGCATCCGCGAGCAATCCTTTGAGTGCGGTGAGGATTGTCTGTGTGTGCGCGGTCGAGCGCGGCATCGTGTGTGAGCGTGTCGCGCGAGAGAAGTCGTCGAAGCGCAATCGGAGCACGACCGTGCGGCCGACCCGGTTGGCGGCTCGCATGCGGCGTGTCACACGGTCGACGAGACCGGCGAGGTACGCCTCGAGATCGGCGCGCGATCGCGGTGAGCGTCCGAGCGCGCGCTGCGAGCCGATGGAGCCGCGGCGACGTCCCACCTGCACCCGGCGAGGGTCGCGATTGTGCGAGAGCGCATGCAGCTGCCGGCCAACGGCCCGCCCGAGCATGGACACGAGTGCCGCCTCGCCGAGCAACGCGACCTCGCGCACGGTGCTCACGCCCCGGTTGTGCAGTTTCTCGGCTGTCACTTCCCCTACGCCCCACAGACGCTCGACGGGAAGCGGATGGAGGAACGCGAGCTCGCCATCGGGACGCACCAGCAGAAGGCCGTCGGGTTTGGCGACGCCGCTCGCCACCTTGGCTAGGAATTTCGTGCGCGCCACGCCGACGGTGATCGGCAGACCGACCCGCTCGAACACGTCACGCTTCAAACGGCGGGCGATGTCGACCGGCGGGCCGGCGATCCGCCGAAGCCCGCCGACTTCGAGGAAGGCCTCGTCGATGGAAAGTCCCTCGACCACGGGCGTGGTGTCGTGGAAGACCTCGAACACGGCCTTGCTGGCCTCGGCGTAGGCGGACATCCGAGGCGGGACCACGACAGCGTCCGGGCACAGGGCGCGGGCCTGGACTCCGCCCATCGGCGTGCGCACCCCGTACGCCTTGGCCTCGTAGCTGGCGGCGAGCACGACACCGCCGCCGACGATGACCGGCCGGCCGCGCAGGCGCGGGTCGTCCCGCTGCTCCACCGATGCGTAGAACGAGTCCAAGTCCGCATGCAGGATCGAGGCCTCACCGAACACGAACACATGTTCGCCTCGGCGGGCCCCGAAGGCAAGCACGAAGATCAGCGTGCGAAGTCGGGTACGGCCCCTCGGGAGTCGGCGGCACGACCCTTCGGCTCCTCCCACTCCTCTTGGCGGCCGAGGGCGGTCTCGTCGAGCAGGTAGTACGAGCCGCCGATCGACTCGAGGCCGCGTGCGTACACCGAGTAGGTGTGGAAGATCGTGTCGCCGTCGCGAAGGAAGTGGCTGCGGCCCGGTGCTTCCGACGACTCGTCGCTGTCGAAGTCCACGCCTCGCGCTGCATGCTCGGCCTTGGTGCGGAAGTTGTACTCGATCGGTGTGACCGACTCGTCGAGCGTCACGTGGAAGTCGTAGTTGAAGTCGGAGTCGTAGGACGAGTACCAGGGAAAGGTCCATCCACGCTTCGCCTTGTAGCGCTCGAGCTTCTCTATCGGCGCGCGCGACACGTATGCCAGCGACGTGTCGCGGGTGTGCAGGTGATCCATCAACCCTTGCGACACCTCGTCGGCTCCGGCCGTACAGCTCGGGCAGCCGTCCTCCCAACTCGGGTCGAACATGAAGTGCACGACGATCAGCTGTCGCCGGCCCTCGAACAGGTCGAGCAGCGTCGCCTTGCCGTCCGGTCCTTCGAAGACGTACTCCTTGTCGACCTGCACCATCGGCAGCTCACGCCGCTTGGCATTGAGCCTGTCGCGCGCTTTGGTCATCGCCTTCTCCTCGACCAACAACTCCTCGCGCGCGTCCAGCCACTCCTGTTCTGATGCCACTCGCGGAAGACTCATCGTGTTCTCCTGTCGTCGACTTGCAGATTTCGACGTCGCGACGGCGCCGAACTCATCGGTCCACCGATGATTCCCCCAAGGCGCGATCGTCCTACACCCGTGGCTCGGCCAGATTGCGCGGCGACGTTGGTCCTGTCCTGCGCCGGCACCGACGTCGCGACGTGGGCGATCACCGATTGGGACCGGCAAGGGCTCGACATCGTCGAGATGCTGGCGCGGCTTCAGCTGTTCGCGCGACGGCTCGACTGCCGGATCGAGGTCCGCGACCCCTGTCCGGAGCTAGTCGGGCTGCTGGATCTGGTCGGGCTGGCCGAGCGGCTGGGGATCGAGGTGGTCAGGAAGACCGAAGACCTCGAACAGCTGAGTGTCCAAGAAGTTGTGATGCCCGACGATCCGGTTGTCTGAGACCTCGATGACCTGGATCGCCCAGGCGAAGTGACCGCCGCGGTCGTCGGCGCGGTACGAGCCGAACGCCCAACATCCGTTCGCCTGCGTCGCGACCAGACGCGACCCCTCGCACCCGGCGCCCTCCCCCAGAAACCACCGACCCATCTCCTGCGGACCGCACAGCCAGAAGTCGTAGGGGGGCATCGACATGACGGCGTCGTCACGCAGCAGCGCGACGAGTGACGCGACGTCGTAGCGCTCGAACGCATCGACGTACCGCGCCAGCAGTTCTTGCTGCCGGGGATCGATGACGTCGGCATCCGGCGTGCGGTTCTCGCGCGTCGCAAGCGTCGCCCTGGCGCGCTGGAGTGCGCTGTTGACCGACGCAACGCTGGTGTCGAGCAACTCGGCGACCTCGGTGGCCTGCCACCGAAGTACCTCGCGGAGGATCAACACGGCGCGCTGACGGGCGGGGAGATGTTGCAGTGCCGTCACGAACGCGAGGCGGATGGATTCGCGGGACGCAGCTACCTCGGCGGGGTCGCTGTCTTCCGGTACGACCCTCGCGTCAGGGATCGGGGTGACCCACGCCGACTCGGGCTTGGTCGTGCCGAGGAACGAGTCCGCAGTCGACGACGGGCCCAGGTCCATGGCGAGCGCGCGGCGCTGCCGGCTTCGAAGCATGTCGAGGCACACGTTCGTGGCGATGCGGTACAGCCACGACCGAACCGACGATCGACCCTCGAAGCTGTCGACGCTGCGCCACGCTCGGACCATCGTCTCCTGGACGGCGTCATCGGACTCGAACACGGAGCCGAGCATCCGGTAGCAGTAGCCGGTCAGCTCCCTGCGGTGGATCTCGAGGTCCTCCGGGCGGTATCCGGGGGTGGTCGCGGTCTCGGAGCGCACAGCCATCGGCCGCGAGCCTATGGGCGCGTCGGCGGGAAGCGGTCCGAGCCGCGGGCGGATCGACATCGTCGCTGCCGGCATGGCGGTTCCGACGACCGCCGGCGACGGAATTCATCGGTCGCTCTCCGTGGTTCTGGCGTCAACCAGAGTGCATATGCGCACTCGTTGACGCCAGAACGGGGTGGGGGCTGGCGGCCGGGGTCTACTGCTTGAGCTCGTCCGCGAAGAACTTGAGCGCCGTGGCGGTCTTGGTCTGCTGCTCGCCGGTCAGATCGATCTTGTGACCGCTCAGGAACGCCTTCACCTCGGCGGCCACTTGGAATCCCTCGCTCGGCGCACACTTCGTCGACAACTCCAGGATCCGCGCACCGTCGGGATACAGCCACAGCTCGGCGACCATGCGCCGGTTGAATCCTTCCGGTTCGAACTTGAGCTTGAAGACGTTGATCGGTCCGAGGACCGCGAGATCGTCGATGGTGATCCCTCCCGGTGCATGCTCCTCGAAGAAGCTCCGCTGGCCCTTGGAGAACAGCTTGCGAATCGGGTGCCTACCGAGTGCCGCCGCCCGGACGTCGGGATTTTCGAGCTCGCCCTTGAACGAAGCGGAGCACACGTAGCCACCGGGCAACGCGTCCACCTCGACGTTGAAGTCTCGGAGCCTTCGCAGGTCGTCCGGGACCTCGTGCGGCACGACGGGACGCAGTTTCACGACCGTGTCGTCGGCGTGTCCCTGGCTGCGCCGCGCACGGATGACCACTCCTGCCTTGTTCAGGTCGAGGTCGGGGGTGTCGAAGAAGAACACCTGGCGAACCTGTCCCTCGAGGGGGTCGAGGTCCAGGGCCGTGACGGCAGACCGTTGTGCGACCTCCGGCACCGTGACTTTCAACTCGACGCTGTCGGCCTCG
>DATAES010000166.1:0-1618 GCA_036257895.1 Acidimicrobiales bacterium | reverse complement strand
CGCACGGTTCGCCGTGGCGGGCGAGACGGTCGGTGCCAACAGCTTCCTCTATCTGGCGTGGTCGAGGGAGAACGACTCGGGATCGGTCAACTACGACTTCGAGATCAACCAGGCAGCGCAACCCAACCTGACCACGCCTGGGTCGAAGACACTCGTGCGCACGGCCGGTGACCTGAACATCTCGTACGCGTTCCAGGGGAACAACCTGACTCCGAGCCTCGGGCTTCGGATCTGGAATGGCACTTCCTGGGGTGCGGAGCAGCCGCTCTCCGGCTGTTCGGAGGGACTGGGGAACTCGGGCACCGTGCTCGACACCCTCGGCGGCCTCACCGGCGTCAACCGCACGACCGGTCGCTTCGGCGAGGCAGCGATCAACCTGACCTGCGCGGGCATCGTGCAGGCAGGGGAGTGCGAGGGCTTCTCGTCGGCGTACCTGAAGAGCCGTGCTTCGCAGTCGTTCACATCCGAGGTGAAGGACTTCATCGCCCCGCACTCGCTGGACTTCGCCAGCTGCGGCGCTATCGCGATCACGAAGACGACGAAGAAGCCGGGCATGACCGGACCCCAGCCGCAGGCGAACGTGGCGTTCGCGATCGACGGGGTAGCTGCCGGGACGACGGGCACCGACGGCACGCTGTGCGTGGATGGCCTTGCGCTCGGTAACCACACCGTCACCGAGACGGTGCCGACCGGCTACCAGGCCGACGGGGACAACCCGAAGACCGTCAACGTGGCGGCGGTCGGGGACTGCGACTCGGGTGCAACAGCGGTGAGCTTCTCGAACTCGCCGCTGACCGACGTGACGATCTCGGTCGACTCGAAGGCGGACGGCGGAACGGCGACGTCGGTGGACTGCACTGGCACCGACCTCGACTTCACGACCGGCACCAACGGCGACGGCAGTGACACGTCGGACGTGGTCGCAGGCTCGAAGACGTACACCTGCACGATCACGATCGATCCCTAGGCGGCACTGTCACGGACGTAACGACGGGCCGGGGGGTGTACGCGCTCCCCGGCCCTCGGCCTGAACGCACACGTGGGCGGCGGCGTAAGCGCCGGCTCATCGTGCCCGTTCGCGGCAACAAGATCGCGCACGGATCGAGTGACATCCATCAGCGGGCTACCATCCGCCGGTGCCGACGCACGAATTGAGCGAGCTCCCCACTGGCGAGCGCGTGGTCACCGACCGGCTGCGCGGCGTGCGCTCGGTCGCGCTCGGCCTCTGGATCGGCACCGGCTCGCGGGACGAGCCGCGCTCGCGCGCCGGCGTCTCGCACTTCATCGAGCACCTCCTGTTCAAGGGCTCGTCGCGCTACAGCGCGCAGCGCATCGCGGAGCTGTTCGACACGATGGGCGGCGAGCTGAACGCGGCGACGTCGCGCGAGACCACCGTGCTCTACACGCGCGTCCCCGATGGCCACCTCACGGACGCGCTCGACGCGATGACCGACATGGTCTTCGCCCCGACGTTCAGCGACGTCGACTCCGAGCGGGAGGTCGTCCTCGAGGAGATCGCGATGGTCGACGACAACCCGCAGGACCTCGTCCACGATCTCGCGGCGGAGGCCGTGTTCGGCACTCACCCGCTCGGCAGGCCCGTGATCGGGAGCGCAGA
>DATAES010000165.1:0-14191 GCA_036257895.1 Acidimicrobiales bacterium | reverse complement strand
CCGGGAACGAATCTTCTCTACGTTCCCGAGCTCTTCACGCGCCACCACGGTGTGCGCGCCACACAACTCGTCGCGGAGGCACTCGGGCAGGAGTTGGGGTTCTGATGCCGAGTCGCCGGACGGCTGATGCCGTGGGCTCGCTCGAGCGGTTGTTCGCGGCGAAGGAGATCGTCATCCACTGCGGTTCCGGTGGGGTGGGCAAGACGACCACGGCCGCTGCCGCTGCCGCCGAAGCAGCCATTCATCTCGGTGGCAAGGTGCTCGTGCTCACCGTCGATCCGGCCCGCCGGCTCGCGAACGCGCTCGGGCTCGAGCAGTTCGGCAACGTCGAGACGCGGGTCCCGCCCGACGCCTTCGCGAGCGCTGGCGTCGAGCCGCGCGGCGAGCTGTACGCCGCCATGCTCGACACGAAGCAGTCGTGGGACGACCTCATTCGTCGCCACGCACCGGACGCGCAGACTCGCGACGCGATCCTTGCGAACCCGCTGTACCAGAATCTCATGAGCCGGTTCGTGCAGAGCCACGACTACATCGCGATGGAGCGGCTCTACGACATCCACAGCTCCGGGACCTACGACTTGATCGTGGTGGACACGCCCCCGACCCGGAACGCCATCGACTTCCTGGAAGCGCCCGCCCGGATGGCCGACTTCTTCTCCAGCCGGTTCCTTCGATGGCTCACGGTTCCCGCCCGGTCTCGCGTGCTGAACTACGCCTCGCGTCCCTTCTACACGATCGCCGATCGCATTCTCGGGTCCCAGTTCTTGGAGGACATCGCCGAGTTCTTCTTGTTGTTCCAGTCGATGTACGCAGGGTTCGTGAAGCGCGCGAATGCCGTGACCCGCGTCCTCGGAGACCGGCGCACGACGTTCGTCGTGGTGTCGACGCTCGAGTCGGCGCCCGTCCGCGAAGCGGAGTACTTCATCTCCGAGCTACGCAGCCGCGATCTGCACCTCGGCGCAGTCGTGCTCAACAAAGTCCTACCCGATTATCTCCTCGATCGCGAGGCGACTCGGAGTGCGCAACGCATGTGCACGGAGGCCGATGTACTGGCGAGCAAGCTCGCCGAGGGGCGCGACCCGGCGGTGCTCGAGCGGGTGTTGCGTGAGATCGGCAACAGCTTCCTCAACTTCCAGGTCGTGGCCAACCGCGAGGCGGAGGTCCGCGCAGAACTGTCGTCCACGCCGGACGTCGTCGCCAACGTTCCCTACTTCGACACCGACATCTACGACCTCGCCGGACTCATCCGGCTCGGCGACAAGATCTGGCGTTGAGCCCCGCGAATGGCATCACCACCTTGGTTGTGTCGTACACTTCGCTGAACCGACAGGGGGCATGTGATGGGTCTGTTCTCGCGCGAGAGCAAGCAGCGTGTGCTCGATTTGCGCGACAAGCCGGCGAAACCCACGCTCGAATTCGGTCTGCCGTCGCCGTGCCCGGAGTGCGGTGGGCACGGGTACCTCGAGGGCATCGACGTCAAACGACGGATCATGTTCCAGCACTGCACCGTCTGCTCAGTGAAGTGGGAGACGTCCGAGGCCGACCTCGCCGCGAGGTAGCGCCACGACGAAGCGCGCACGAGCGAGCGAACACGCCGTGAGCGAACGCACCCTGAGTCAGCGAGCGTAGGTACATGACTTCGCTTCCGGAATTGGTGCGCCTGCGGACGGACCTCGACAGTTCGCAGCTCGCACATCTGCAGCGCCTGGTCGGCTCGTGGGGCCTGCTGGCGGACTTCTGCTTCGCGGACCTGTTGCTCTACGCCCCGGTGCGCGGTTCCGACTCGAGCGGGTTCGTGGTTCTCGGACAGATCCGGCCGGCCACGACGCAGACCGTGTACCGCAGGGACTGGGTCGGCACCGTCGTGAACGACGTCGAGCGACCGATCGTCGCCAGCAGCTACCGACTCGGGGAGATCGTCGAGGGCACAAACGTCATCCCCGGGCTGAGGGAGGAGGTGCGGGTTCTCGCCATCCCGGTCCGGCTCGACGGCGACGTCATCGGTGTCCTGACTCGTGAGTCCGCGCTGACGCCCGGGCGGCAGCCGGGCGAGCTCGAGCGCACCTATGTGGCCATCTTCAACCGGTTCGCACGGATGATCGCGGCGGGCAATTATCCATTCGACACGGACGAGCCCGAGCCCGAGGAGGCACCACGGGTCGGCGACGGCGTGATCCTGGTCGACGAGCACGCCCGAGTCGCCTACACATCACCCAACGCCGTGTCCGCGCTCCATCGTGTGGGCGTGCACGCGAATGCGGAAGGCATGCGGTTCGGCGAGCTCGGTCTCGACGAAGCCCTCGTCATGACGGCGTTCTCGATCCCGGGACCCGTCACGGATGAGGTGGAGGTCGGTCCCGAGATCAGCGTGCTGTTCCGCTGCATACCACTGGTCGAGCAAGGCGTCGTCTCGGGCGCGGTCGTGCTCGTGCGTGACATCTCCGAGTTGCGCCGCAGAGATCGCTTGCTCCTGTCGAAGGACGCGACGATCCGCGAGATCCACCATCGCGTGAAGAACAACCTTCAGACGATCTCGTCGCTGCTTCGTCTGCAAGGCCGGCGGCTGGGGTCCCCCGAGGCGAAGGCGGCGATCGAGGAGTCGGTGCGCCGGGTCCGTTCGATCGCGCTCGTGCACGAGATCCTCAGCCGGGAGGCGGGCGAGGATGTCGCGTTCGCGGACATCGTGCGTCCTGTGTGCCGGATGGTGGAGGAGGCGTTCCACTCGCCGGAGCGGCCGGTGCGCTGCCGCGTGGACGGCGACGTCGGGCATCTGCCGGCGCAGGTCGCGACGCCGTTGGCGGTCATCCTCAACGAGTTGCTCCAGAACGCGTTCGATCACGCCTATCCGGAGGAGAAGGAGCTCGACGGCGGCCAGGTCGTCGTGCGTCTGCGACGGACGGGCGACGAGCTCGTCGTCGGTGTGTCCGACGACGGTGCTGGCCTGCCCGACGCATTCGATCTCGAACGATCGACGGGCCTTGGTCTGTCGATCGTCCGAACGCTCGTCACGTCCGAGCTCGGAGGGTCCATTCGCCTGTGGTCTGGCGACGAGACGACGGACCGGCCGGGCACGACGGCCGAACTGCACGTCCCGCTACGAGGCGACGGCGAGACGATCGCGTGAGCTGCGGTGGCCTGCTACGAAGCGCGCCGATGGCGTGCGAGCTGTGTCGTCGCTCTCGCTCGCTGACGCTCGCTCGAGTGCGCCTCGTCGCTGGCGCTTCCCTCGGCGCTCGGTTCCCGGGTCTACGAAGCGCGCCGATGGCGCGCCAGCCACTGCTTTCGCAGCTTGCGCCGCTCCTCCTCCGAGGTAGCACCCCAGACGCCCGAGTCCTGGTTGGTCATGAGCGCGAACTCGAGACACGGCGCCTGCGACGGGCACTCCCGGCAAACGGCCTTGGCCTGCTCGATCTGCTCGATGGCGGGCCCGGTGGTGCCGACCGGGAAAAAGAGGTCGGGATTGGTGTCGCGGCAGGCCGCGTGGTCGCGCCACTCGTCATCTTCGATCGAATACGGCTCAACCGACAGCGGAAGCGCCACCAACCCTCCAGTAGAACCCTCGTCGAACGAGGCCTTTGTGACAACCTTCACATGCCGCCCCGACGACTGACTGGAGCAGGTGCGGCTGGAAGTGACCTGAGGGTAACAAGCATCCCCTGCGGCGGCAAGGGCATGCTGACGGCGGCGCGGAGCAGCCGAGCATGACGCGGGTAATCGCCCATCGGGGAGCTTCTGCCCGATTTGCGGAGAACACTTGTGCGGCGTTCGCGGGAGCGAGGACGCTGGGCGCGGACTGGGTCGAACTCGACGTGCGCCGCACGGCCGACGGGGCGCTGGCGGTGCATCACGATGCGCATCTGCCTGACGGCCGAGCGATCGTCGACACGGACGCCGCCGCGCTGCCGGCGAGCGTGCCGGACCTCGTGACGGCGCTCGACGCCTGCGAGCCGCTCGGCGTCAACGTCGAGATCAAGAACCTCCCCGGCGACCCCGACTTCGACCCGGCGTGTGGCCTCGTGGCGAAGGTGGCCGCCGTTGTCGCGACCCGTACCCAGGAGATCCTCGTGTCGTCGTTCCACGGCGAGACGCTCGACGTGCTCCGTGACCTCGAGCCGTCAGTTGCCACCGCGTTGTTGACGTTCGCCCTCCACGATCACGAGCAGACCGTCGATTCGGTCGCGGCTGCCGGTCATGTCGCGCTGCATCCGTTCGATGCGACCGTCGACGCCGCCCTCGTGGGTATGTGTCACGAACGTGGACTCGCGGTGAACGTGTGGACCGTCGACGATCCCGGCCGCATCGCAGAGCTTGCTGCACTCGGTGTCGACGGCATCGTGACCAACGTCCCCGACGTCGCCCGCGCGGTACTCGAAGAGACAAGCGGTTAGATCCAGGGCAGACGCGCGCGGCGAGGGAAGCGCCCGCGACGAGCCGCACTCGAGCGAGCGACCCGAAGGGGACTGAGCGAGAGCATCAACACGGCATGACCAAACGGAGGATCTCGGGTTCGTGGCGGAACTCGAGCTGTTCGGTCTCGCCGAGGTAGTCGCCGTCGACTTGGTAGGGGAACGGGCCGTACCCGTTCACGGTGAGCTTGTCGACATCCGCGCGCAACTCGGTGTGGCGCTGGCGGCGCAAATCGCGTCCCAGCCCGAGTGCCGACGACGCCGCGCCGAGCAGCGCAGCAGGCGTCAGTTCTCGCATGGTGAACATGGACAGGCCTCGGTCCAAGGTGGCCTCGGGCGCCAGGTTGAACGGCCGGTTGCCGAGATACGTGTACGGGTTGGTGTTCAGACAGATCGCGAAGTAGCCGTCGTCGACGACGGTGCCGTCCGTGAAGTGCACGGCGAATCGAGGGCGGCTCCTGTCGTAGTGACGGAACCACGAAGCGAGCGCCGCGTAGATGAAGAGCACGTGACCGGCGTACCGCTTGAGCCCGGCTCGACGCTCGACTTGCTGCACGACGACCGCGTCGAAGCCGAGACCGACGTGGAACAAGAAGTACCGCCCGTTCACCGTGCCGAGACCGATCGGCTCGATGCTCTCCTTGCCGAGTGCGTCCATGAGCGCTCCGGTCGCTTCGATCGGATCGTTCGGCAGCCCGATCGTCCGAGCGAAGACGTTGGTCGATCCGCCAGGGAGCGCAGCAAGCGCGGTGTCGCTGCCGGCGAGGCCGTTGGCGATCTCGTTCAACGTCCCGTCGCCTCCGAGACAGACGACCACGTCGACGCCGTCGTTGGCCGCTCCCTGAGCGAGCCTGGTCGCATGGCCTCTGCGATTCGTCTCGGCCACGGTCACGGTGTGATCAGCGGACAGCGCCTTCTGGATCACGACCCTGCCGCGCGCCGTCACCGACGAAGCCGACGCATTCACGACCATCAGCAGGCGCACGCCCTATCTCTACATGCTCCGGGCGTCGCTTCGCTCCTGCCTCCGCATGCGGGCCGGCCCGACGCTGGCGCTTCCCGGGCCGGCGGCATCTCGCCAGATGCTCCGGGTGGCTCGACACCAGCACCAATTTGGCCGCATCGGCGCCGACGGTGGCAACATCGCACGCTATGAACATCGCCGTCTGCGTCAAGCAGATACCCGACCCGGCCGAGCCGGGGGCGCTCAACGCCGATAACACCTTGAAGCGCGATGGGAAGCTGATCCTCGACGAATCAGACTCCTACGGCGTCGAGATGGCCCTGCAACTGGTCGACAAGGCGGGCGGAGGTGAGGTCACACTCGTCTCGATGGCGCCCAACAGCGAGACATCCGGGCTCCGCACCGCGCTCGCCATGGGTGCTGCGAAGGCAGTGCTGGTGAGCGACGACGCGCTCAAGGGCGCCGGTGCGCTCGATACGGCGAAGGTCCTGGCCGCCGCCATCAAACGCACCGAATTCGACCTCGTGCTCGCGGCCACCGAGTCCTCCGACGGGTACACGGGAACGGTCCCCGAACAGATCGCTGAGGTGCTCGAGTTGCCGTCGGTGACGTTCGCGAAGCACATCGAGGTCGCGGACGGCACCGCAAAGGTGCAACGCCAGACCGAAGCGGGCTACGACGAGGTCGAGACACCGTTGCCCGCCGTGGTGTCGGTCACCGCCGGTGTGGTCGAGCCCCGGTACCCCAGCTTCAAGGGGATCATGGCGGCGAAATCGAAGCCGGTCGACGAGGTGAAGGTCGCGGACCTCGGACTCGATGCCTCCGTCGTCGGTTGGGCCGGCTCCGGCCAGGAGATCGTTGCCGTGGACAAGGCCGAGGAGCGCCAGGCGGGCGAGATCGTCGAAGACGACGGCGAGGGATTCCAGAAGATCGTTGCCTATCTCGAGAACTTGAAGGTCATCTGATGCCAGTGAGCAGGGTTTGGGTCTATGCCGAGGCGGACGACGACAAGGTCAAGACGATCACGCTCGAGATGCTCGCCAAAGCACGCGAGATCGGTGACACGGTCGAGGCGGTGTTCGGTGGTGACGGCGACACGGTCGCGGCAACGCTCGGCGCGCACGGCGCGTCGAAGGTGTACGCGACGGGCGATCTCGACGGCCGGCTTCCCGGCGTCGCGGTCGGCTCGGCGATGGCCGACGCGATCAAGGGCGGCAACGTCCCCGATCTGATCCTGTTCGGCACGACGTACGACGGTCGCGACGTCGCGTCGCGCCTGTCGGTGAAGCTCGACAAGCCGGTGCTCAGCAACAACACCGATCTGTCGGTGGACGGCGACACGGTCGTGGCTAGCACCCCGGTCTTCGGAGGCGCGCAGATCGTCCGCACGAAGTTGACCGCGGGTGCGCCGAGCATCGTGCTCGTCCGGCCGAAGTCGTTCGCGGCCGAGGAGACCGGCGGTGGGGCCGCAACCGTCGAGCCGATGTCGGTTCCCGATCTCGGACCGACCGGCGCAGCCAAGGTCGTCGACCGTCACATCGAGGAAGCCACCGGTCCGAAGCTCGACGAAGCGGCGGTGGTCGTCTCCGGCGGACGCGGTCTCGGTGAGGCGAGCAAGTACGAGATGGTGGAGTCGCTGGCGAAGTTGCTCAAAGGCGCGCCGGGTGCCTCACGGGCGATCGTCGATGCCGGCTGGGTGCCGTATTCGCACCAGGTCGGCCAAACCGGCAAGGTCGTGAAGCCGACGGTGTACATCGCTCTCGGCATATCCGGCGCCACGCAGCACATGGTCGGGATGAAGGGCAGCAAGAACATCATCGCCGTCAACAAGGACGCGGAGGCCCCGATCTTCTCGATCTCCGACCTCGGCATCGTCGGCGACGTCCACAAGGTCGTCCCCAAGCTCATCGAGGCCCTCCAGGCCAAGGGCTGACCTGCATTTCCCGTTCTGGCGTCATTCACTGCGCATATGCGCCGTGGTTGACGCCAGAATGCACACCATGCCTCGACCGGTGCCGAAGTTGTGGACGAACTGGGCGCGGAATCAGGCGTGCGCGCCGGTTGCGCAGGAGCGCCCGGCCAGTGAGAGCGAGCTCGTCGACATCGTGAAGACCGCCGCCGCCAACGAGCGGCGGGTCAAGGTCGTCGGCGCGGGCCACTCCTTCACCGGCATCGCGTGCACCGATGGTCACCTGATCGACTTGTCCGACTACGGCGCCGTCGTCGAGCACGATCCGGCCAACGACACGGTGACGGTGCAAGCGGGCATTCCGCTGCAGAAGTTGTGCGACGAGCTCGACCGGCGTGGCCTCGCACTCGAGAACATGGGAGACATCGCGTACCAGTCGATCGCGGGTGCGACATCCACCGCGACGCACGGCACGGGAACCAAGTTCGGCAACATCTCGAGCCGCATCGTCGGCCTCCGCCTCGTCACCGCGGACGGTTCGGTGCTCGACTGCTCGAAGGACGTCAACCCCGACGTGTTCGAGGTAGCGCGCGTCGGCCTCGGCGCCCTCGGCATCGTCTCGACCGTCACCCTGCAGTGTGTGCCGGCGTTCCGACTGCACGCGGTCGAAGCTCCGATGCCGGTCGACGAAGTCCTCGAAGACTTCGACGGGTTCATGAACGCGACCGACCACGTCGAGTTCTACTGGGTGCCGCACACGCGATGGGCGCTCACGAAGCGGAACACCCGCACCCAGGAGTCAGCCCAACCGCGCAAGCGCACGAAGGCGTACGTCGACGACGTCGTCCTGACCAACGGCGCGTTCGGTCTCCTGTGCCGGCTCGGGAAGACCTGGCCGCGTGCCATTCCGAGGCTGGCGAAGATCATCCCGTCCGCGTCGAGCAAGGTGGAGTACACGGACCGCAGCGACAAGGTGTTCACCAGCCCGCGTCTCGTGCACTTCTACGAGATGGAGTACGCGATCCCACGCGAAGCGATCCCTGAAGCCTTGAATCGCGTGCGCGCGCTCGTCGATCGCCTCGGCGTCCCGATCAGCTTCCCGGTCGAAGTCCGCGTGGTGGCACCGGACGACATCCCGTTGTCGACTGCACACGGACGCGAGACGGGCTACATCGCGGTGCACGTGTACTGGGGCACGCCCTACGACCAGTACTTCCAAGGCGTCGAGATGATCATGAACGACTATGAGGGCCGGCCGCACTGGGGAAAGATGCATTTCCAGACGGCGGCGACGTTGGCCAGCCGCTATCCGCAGTGGGACGCCTTTCAAGCAGTCCGAGCCAAGCTCGATCCGGATGGCCGGTTCACGAACCCCTATCTCGATCGCGTACTCGGTCCTGTCTCGGCCTGATCCGACGCGGACAAGGCCCACGCGCACTCGTTCGCCGGATCTTCGATCGCCAGGCGCAGCGACCATCCCGCGTCATGGGCGAAGGCGTCCCACACGAGCCAGTCGAGTTCGTCGACGTGCGTCCCCACTTCGTCCATGTCGACCTGCAGGATGATCGAGGCGCACTCCCACGCGAGGTAGCGACCCCACGCCATGCCTCGCCGCCGGGCGCGGGCGCCGCCGCTCGCGCCGGCCCATGCCATCCATGCGAACGCCACTCCCGGAGCGACGCGCGCCACACGGCCCCTCGCGACCCCCAACGCCGCGATCGCCTGCAGCGCGCTCCCGTTGACTGCGACCGCGTCGGCAAGGCCGTTCGACTCCGACAGCCACGGCGCGACGAGTCCTCGCAGCGCCTGCGCCTCGTCCACATCCGTGGTGTGCTCGAAGGGCGCGAGCGGCAGGTCGACGATCTCGAGCGGAGGCGGGTCGGGCGGGGGAAAGTCGGCTTTGTCGGTGAGGTACGTGGCCAGCGGGTACGAAGACTCCCAGTCCTGCAGCGCGAGCGGCACCGTCAACACGGATGGATCTACGCGGTCGTCGCCCGTGAGATCCTCACCTCGGATCACTCGTTCGTGCGCCGTGATCGCCGCCAACGGTCCTGTGTCGATGTGCGGCGCGAGCTCGTTCCACGTGTGGGTCGAAGCTGCCACTTCGGTCAGCGGACCGAGCGCGAATCGTCCAGCCCCTTCGACGAGCACCTGTCCCGCGAATGATCCAGGCGCCTCGAGCGCCAACCGGTACTCGGCGTACTCGGCCGCGGGCCAATGTTGTCGCCCGCGCTCGTGCGACGCCCGAGCACGATTGCGAAGCGCAAGAAGAGCTTCCCAGTCGCGCGCGCTGCACAGGCGCTCGACTTCGCGCAGCAGTTCGTCGAGCGCGGGATCGCCGGAGTCAGACAAGGGGCCAGGGGTACCGGCGTCCGCTGCCGTCGATCGGGAAGCGACGTTCGCGGACGAGCGCCCGACCACGCGCCAACAGCGCGTCGCGCTCGAAGGGGTCGAGCAGCTCCGCCAGGCCATCCGGCACACCACGCTCGACGAAGCGTTCGACGTCGACCAGCAGATGATCGGGGATGTCCTCGCCACCGAACTCCCAGATCACCGTGCGCAGCTTGAACTCGGCGTGGAAACTCAGCCCGTTGTCGATGGCGTAGATGTGCCCTCCGCCCTCGTCGTCAGGAACGAAGAGGCAGTGGCCGCTCTTGCGATCAGTGCTGTTGGCCAGGAGGTCGAACACGCACAGCCGGCGCAGCTCGTCGTGCCAGCGCTCGCTCTCCTCTTCGTACAACGTGAAGTAGTGGTGCTCGAAGTCGGCCTCGACGAACCGTTGCAGCGAGCCAGGGCCGAGCGGCGCGGACTCGCGCCACACCGTTTCCGGGACGATCTCCCAGCTGAGGGCTAGCGACAGGAGGTACGCCGCGACCTCGCGCCGGCCGAGCCCTGAGGGAAAGTCCCACAGCGGGCGCTCGCCGCGGGAGGGTTTGTAGACGCCGAGCGTGACGCGATTGTCGGCGCAGACCTCGACGAGGAACGTTGCGTTCGAGCTCCATGGCATGCGGCCCTTGACCGTCACGTCGCCGCGTTCGAGCAGCTCGATCAGTTCAGCCGCGGACACGCGTGGCCTTCAGGATCTAGCGGGCCGCCACACAATGGACACGGCGGGCGGCCACCGGCGACGAGCTCTCGCGCGCGGTCGACGAACGCGGCGACCTGCGCCCGCGTCAGCAGAAAGCGTGCCCGCGCAACCTCGGCGGTGACTTCCTGTTCTTCTTCGGTCAGGAGCTCCTCGGCGACGAGCACCATGCGGTCATTGGTGTCGTCCCACGCGACGGCGAGCGTGCCGACCGACCACTCGGGCACGACCGGCTCGACCAGGTCGAGCAATGTCGGCACAGAACCTTCCTCGACGGTCGGAAGATCGGCGAGCAGTCCGGCGAGGTAGTCAGCGAGTGCGCCGACCTGCCCCTTCTCGCACTTGAGCGTGACCACGAGGCCGTCACCTTGTGCTTGCAGATAGAACACGCGCTTGCCGGGCGGTCCCACCGTGCCCGCGGTGAACACGATCGGCTGTGAGACGTCGAACGAAGCGCGCTCGCTCACGATGTCCTCACGCCCCGCTCACGATGGCGCGAGCGTGGTCAGGTCGCGCCCTGTCGAGTTGACGCACAACACGACAGGACTGTCGGTGCCATAGGCGATCGCAGTGACCGAGCACGGGGACACCACGATGCGCTGGAACAAGTCGAGATGTGTCCCGACCGCATGCGCGACAACGGCCTTGATTGGGTCGGCGTGTGACACCGCGACCACCACCTTGCCGTGATGAGTGTCGACGAGACGGCTCACCGTGTCGACGATCCTGGTCTGCATGTCGACGAACGACTCGCCGCCGGGAAACCGGAAGCCACTCGGGTAGCGCTGCACCTGCTTCCACTCTGGCAGCTTCATCAGCGTCTTGAGCTCCTGACCGGTCCAGTCGCCGAAGTCGCACTCGAGCAGGCCACGCGAGCTGCGAACCCGCAGCCCGAGCTGCTTGGCGATCGGGCTCGCCGTCTCGCGGGTGCGCTCGAGCGGTGACGCGTACACGGCATCGACCTTGCCCTTGAACGGCGCGAGCCGGTCGGCGACGGCGCTCGCCTGCTCGCGACCCTTGTCGGCGAGATGCAAGCCGTTCGCGCGCCCGGGCAGCGTCGCGCCCGTCGTCGGGGTCTGGCCGTGACGGACGAGGAAGACGAGCGTGCCGGGAGCGGGCTTGGATCGTGGCATGACCGTGCCAACCTACCGTTGGCCCGGATGGAGTCCCTCCGGCTCGTCGAGCGTGACGTCGTCGCGTGCCGCGCGTGTCCACGGCTCGTCGCGTGGCGCGAACAAGTGGCGACGGACAAGGTGGCGCGGTTCCGGTCGTGGAGCTACTGGGGCAAGCCCGTTCCCGGATTCGGTGATCCCGACGCGCGTTTGCTCATCGTCGGGCTCGCGCCGGCCGCGCACGGCGGCAACAGAACAGGCCGCGTCTTCACCGGAGACCGGTCGGGTGACTTCCTGTTCGCGTCGCTGCATCGAACGGGCTACGCCAACCAGCCGACGAGCGAGCATCGCGACGACGGGCTCGAGCTCACGGACTGCTTCATCACCGCCACGGTGAAGTGCGCTCCTCCACAGAACAAACCGACGCCGGCGGAACGGGATACGTGCCGACCGTTCCTCGAGCGAGAGCTCATGCTGCTCACCCGGGTGCGGGTCATCGTCGCGCTCGGCCAGTACGGATGGGATGCGACCTGTGCCCACTATCGCTTGCGGCCGAAGCCGCGGTTCGGTCATGGCGCCGAAGCGCCGCTCGGGGAGGGACGGACCTTGCTCGGCTCGTACCACGTCAGCCAGCAAAACACCTTCACCGGCAAGCTTTCGCCCGACATGCTCGATGCCGTCTTCCGACGCGCGCACGAGATCAACGAGGTCGTCGCCTAACGTCGAACGCGATGCGGATTCGGCACTGTGTGATCGCTCTCGCCGTGCTGACCGCGTGCTCGGGTGGGGCCACCGGGTACGGCCGCGACACGCAAGGCGCCTTCATGGAAACGTGCGTGAACAAGGAGCGACAGCCCGAGCAGATCTGTCGATGCACCTATGACGAGATCTCACAGCGCATCCCGTTCGAGAGCTACGTCGAGATCGACAAGGACCTGCAGAAGGATCCCGAGGCGGTGCCCGACGAGATCCTGTCCATCGTGAGCGACTGCGGATCGCGTCTCAGTGAATCGAGCTCGAGCAGCTCGTCGTCGAGCTCGGACGACGCGTCGAGCTGATCCACCTGACGACGTTTGGTCGTCCCGTCATCGAGCGGATGACAGGAGGCCCAAACGAGCTCACCGCGGGAAGTCGACGGCCGACGCGGGCCAGCGCTCGCGGCTCTTCTTCGACAGCTTGTGCATGAGCGCAATCGCGCCCGGGTCCTCGTCGCCCGGACGCGCGACGACGGTGCCGTCGGCGATCATGCGGCTCATCACCTCACGACCGAGTTCCGTGCGCACGACTGTGAGCGTCCAGTCCGCGTACTTGCCGATGCCTCCGGTGGAGATGTCCGCATGCTCAGCGGCGAAGTCGGGACACGTGTTGCAGCCCTCACGGGTCCAGGCGTGGCACTCCTTCAGGTTGATCTCGTGGTAACTGCCGTCCTTCATCCAGATCTGGAAGACACCCTTGATGTTCATCTTGACCATGTCCTGTTTGCGCAGGCCGTACTTGGTCTCGAACAACTCCTCGAAGATGGCGTCGTCGAAGCTCTTCGAACACAGCAGCCCGATCGTGAAGAGAAACGGCTTCGACGACTTGCCGACCTTGCGGTGCCACATGACGGGCGGGCTCGACGTCTGGCAACCCATGCCGACCAAGGCAAGCCGCGACAGGTTTCGCTTGCGCGCTTCGAACACCGCCATCGGGTTTGCCGAGTACGTGTAGCGGCTGCCGGCGCCTTTCAGCACCTCTTCCTTGGTCGTGGCGACCGCAGGTATGGCTTTCCAGTCGCCCTTCTCGCCCTCGAGGAACGACGTGAGCGCGCCGTCGATGTAATCGTTCTCCAGCAGCCAGATGAGCATGGCCGACACGAAGCCGCCGTCCTGTCCCGTGTCGTGGACGCCATCGTCGCCAGCGCGAGTCAGGAGGATGTCCTGGTAGATGCCCGAGGGTTCGTCGGGTTGGCGCACGCGCCCGAACAGGTGCTCGTCGGCCTCCGGCTCCCACGAACGGAAGCGTGGGCAGGCGCGGGTGCACGACGTGCACCCCTTGACGCCGTGTGTGCAGTCGGTCGGGCCGAGTTCGTCTTCGAGGTGGAACGGCTTGTAGCGACCGTTCGTGTCGTCGTAGCCGATGACGTCGTGGGGACAGACGATCACGCAGCCCGCGCACCCGGTGCACAGCCCGCCGTCGATGACTTCCTCGTAGAGCTCCTTCCACTGCGCGGTCCACCGCTCGCGTGTGGGCGCCGGAGCTTCCTCTGCGATGGTCATCGACCGAAAACTAACGGCTCGGAAGGGATCCACACGCGCCAGCTCGGCTCGTCCCTGCGCAACCATCGTGCATTGACGTGGCCACTGGCGCGGTCAATGCACGACGGTGGGAGTGCGGGAGACAAGACGCTCACCGGGTTGGGCCTCGCATGTGCTTCGACAGATCGCCCTGCAGGTCCGGATGGATGATCCGCTCGCTGAACCGCCACGTGCCGCCGACCTTGTCGAATTGGTCCGCGTAACGTCCGGAGATGATCGGCTGCAGGGGGACGCCGTCGGTGGCCTGCAGCACCGTGAAGTACGAATGGGCGGTGGCGTGGGTAGACCCCTCGTCGACGTCGACGACGAGGTTGGTGATCACGTGCTTGGTGCGAGGAGTCCCGTCTTCGTAGAGGATGACTCCGCCGTAACCTCGGCGTACCTCGGCCGTGCCGTGCAGCCGCTCGGTTCTCGTCCC
>DATAES010000164.1:0-2052 GCA_036257895.1 Acidimicrobiales bacterium | reverse complement strand
CGAGATCCAGCGCAACATCCTGGGCGAGCGCGTCCTCGGCCTGCCCAAAGAGCCGCGATGACCGGCCCGCTCGAGGGCGCACGAGTCGTTGAGATGGCGGGGCTCGGGCCCGGACCGTTCGCTGCAATGCTGCTGGCCGATCTCGGGGCGGATGTGATCCGCGTCGATCGCACCGGCCGCGCCGCCCGCGACGCTCATCTGTTCGCCATGCACCGCGGCCGCCGTTCCGTCGCCGTCGATCCGAAGCATCCGGACGGTCGAGAGGTCGTCCTCCGTCTCGTCGAGGGCGCCGATGCGTTGATCGAGGGCAACCGGCCGGGCGTGATGGAGCGGCTCGGCTTGGGCCCTGAAGAGTGCTTTGGCCGCAACCCGCGCCTCGCGTATGGACGGATGACCGGGTGGGGGCAAGAGGGACGGTTGTCGAAGGACGCGGGGCACGACATCGACTACATCGCGCTGTCGGGCGCGTTGTCTGTGGTCGCTCGGCACGGCGAGAGGCCCGTCCCCCCCGTAAACCTCGTCGGCGACTTCGGCGGCGGCGGAATGTTTCTCGCATTCGGTCTAGTAGCAGCCATGTGGAACGCAGCGCGAACGGGAGTGGGCCAAGTCGTCGATGCTGCGATGGTCGACGGCAGCGCGGTACTCACGACCATGTTGCACGGCTTGATCGCGCAAGGGGAGTGGCGTGACGAGGCGGGCGTGAACTTCGCGGACACAGGTTCGCCGTTCTACGAGGTGTACGAGTGCTCCGATGGACGGTTCGTCGCGGTCGGTGCCATCGAGCGGCCGTTCTACGTCGCACTGCTAAATGGTCTCGATTTGGACGAGACCGAGCTCCCCGATCGGCGCGACCCGACGACATGGCCTGCGCTCAAGGAGCGCTTCGCAGACGTGTTCGCGACCCGATCGCGAGACGAATGGGCGGCACACTTCGCAGGCACCGACGCGTGCGTCGCGCCTGTGTTGACGCTCACGGAAGCTCCGCAACATCCCCACAATGTCGAGCGCGAGACGTTCGTCGACTTGGGTGGTGTCTCGCAACCGTCACCGGCGCCGCGGTTCTCACGGACGCCCGCCGCGTTGAGACATGTGCCACCGGCCGCAGGCGACCACACCGTCGAAGTCCTTGCCGAGATCGGCTACGACGACGAGGAGATCAAGCGACTGTTCGATGCGGGCGCCGTTCAATGAGGAGGAAGCGATGAAGGTCGACGCCACGCTGCCGAAGGACATCTGGCGTACGAAGGATGCAGTGGCAGAGTTCGAGCGCGCTGGCTACGACGGCGCCTGGGTGGGTGAGGCGCAGCACGATCCGTTCCTCATGTTGCTCCACGCGTCGGATGTGACGTCGACGATGACCGTCGGTACGTCGATTGCAATCGCATTCGCTCGGACACCGATGACGGTGGCCTACAGCGCCTACGACATGGCGCTGTACTCGCGGGGGCGCTTCGTGTTGGGACTCGGGTCACAGATCCGACCGCACATCGAGCACCGCTTCTCGATGCCCTGGTCGCATCCCGCGCCTCGCATGCGCGAGTTCGTCGTCGGACTACGCGCAATCTGGGACGCGTGGCAGTCGGGTGAGCGTCTTTCGTTCCGGGGAGACTTCTACACGCACACGCTGATGACGCCATTCTTCTCGCCCGATCCGCACGAGTTCGGGCTCCCGCCCGTCTATCTCGCCGGAGTGGGCGCTCGCATGACCGAAGTGGCGGGCGAGGTGTGCGACGGCTTCTTCTTCCATCCCTTCACGACCGACCGTTACCTCCGCGACGTGACCATCCCTGCGTTGGAGCGGGGACGAGCCAGCTCGACCAAGGAGGGACTCGAGGGGTTCGAGGTCGCCGGTCCGGCGTTCACCTGTGTCGGCCGCAACGAAGCCGAACTCGCCGCCGCCATCAAGGGAACGAAGGATCAGATCGCGTTCTACGCGTCGACACCCGCGTACCGGCCGGTGCTCGAGTTGCACGGCTGGGGCGACCTCCAATCGGAGCTCAACGGGCTGTCGAAGCGCGGCCTCTGGTCGGAGATGGGCGACTTGATCGACGA
>DATAES010000163.1:0-7575 GCA_036257895.1 Acidimicrobiales bacterium | reverse complement strand
AGGCGATCCTCGCCGGCCTGGTGGACCGGGTCACCCGGCGCATGCGCGCGGCCGACCGTCCTGGTCGGACGGTCGTGCTCCGGCTGCGCTTCGCAGACTTCTCTCGCGCGACGCGTTCGCACACGATGCCGCGCTCGACGGCCCACACCCAGACGATCCTCACCGCGCTCAAGGGACTGCTCGCCGACGCGATGCCCATGATCGAACGCGACGGCATCACGTTGGTCGGCGTGTCGGTGAGCAATCTCGACAACGACGACGCCGTCCAGCTCATGCTCCCGTTCGATCGCTACAGCGACGAACTCGACGCCACCCTTGACGAGTTGCGCGAGCGGTTCGGCACAGCGGCAGTCACGCGGGCCGTGCATCTCGGCCGTGAGACGGGCCTCACCGTTCCCCTGCTACCGGATTAGACGGCGACGACGAGTTCGTCTTCGAGCATCCGGGTCAGCCGCGCGGATGCCACGTCGATCGTCCAACCGCGCTCGTCGACCAGGTGATGGACAGTCGTCGGGTGCGTGTGCGTCCAGATCCAGTCCGTGGCCTCGTCGATCGTCCAACCGTCGTGGAGCAGGCCTGCGCCATGCAGGCGTTCGACGTCGAGGCGGATGCCTGCGCGCCAATCGGACATGCGGTCGCGGTAAGCGTCGGCACCGTCGCCGCCGACGAGCGCGGCAGATTCGAGGGCCCGCCCCACCGGCAAGATCGACGGCAGGTACGCGAACCACTCGGTCAGCACCTGCCGAAAGGCATCGAGCGGCGACAACAGGCGGGCCGCTCGTAGGCGCGACCGAAAGCCGGACGTTCGATCGAACCGCCGTGCCATCTCGACGAGCAGCGTCGAGCGGTTCGAGAAGTGCAGGTACACCGCTTGGCGCGACACGCCGGCGCGAGCAGCCACATCCGCGGCCCGCAGACGATGCTCGGCTACCTAGACCGCCCACAGGAGACCGCAGCGATGATCGACGACGACGGCTGGATCCACACCGGCGACCTCGGCCACGTCGACGCCGGCGGCAACGTCGTGGTCGTCGACCGCCTGAAGGAGCTGATCAAGGTGAATGCCCTTCAGGTCGCACCTGCGGAGGTCGAAGCCGCGCTCACGTCGTATCCAGACGTACGCGACGCGGCAGTGATCGCGCGCCCGGACGAGCGGACCGGTGAGGTGCCGGTGGCGTTCATCGTCGCAGAGCCGTCGATCGACATCGCCGCGCTCGAGCGATGGATCGCGACGCGTCTGGCGGGATACAAGCGGCCAGCCGAGATCCAGCTCGTGCATGAACTGCCGCGGACGCCGTCCGGGAAGCTGTTGCGGCGACAGCTGACCGCTACTGGCGCGGGTGCTCGGTCGTGAGCGCGAAGAATTCCTGACGCGAACGAGCATCGTCGCGAAGCAGTCCGTGCACTGCCGATGTCGTGGTGCGCGAGCCCGGTAGCCGCACGCCGCGGATCGACATGCACAGGTGCTCTGCCTCGAGCACGACGCCGACACCCTTCGGTTGGAGTTGCTCTTGCAACCAGTCCGCGATCTGGACGGTCATCCGCTCTTGGACCTGTAGACGCCGTCCGAAGAGCTCGACGACACGCGCCAGCTTCGACAGACCGAGGATGCGGTCGCCAGGGATGTAGCCGACATGGGCGACACCGACGAACGGCAGCACGTGGTGCTCGCACAACGAGGAGAAGGGGATGCCACGAGCAAGTACCAGCTCGTCGTACCCCTCGTCGTTCGGGAATGTCGTGAGCTTGAACGGGCGTGGTGTCAGGAGTTCCGAAAACGCGGCAGCCAGACGGGCCGGCGTCTCCGTCAGTCCCGGTGCGTCGAGGTCGGCACCGAGTGCGGTGAGCAGATCACGCGCGGCTGCCGTCGCCGCGGGAACATCGACCGAAGGTCGCGGGTCGAAAGGGTCGTCGATGTCGTCGAGCAATTCGAGTGCGGTCATCTCCAGTCACTTCTGACCCGGGAGCACGTCTTGGTCGGACTTGTGCCAGACCGGGCTGTCGCCCGCGGTCTCGACGTTGAAGCCGTAGTCGAAGACGAGAGTGCCGCCGTACGTCGCGCCCCATGACACCAAAGCCGCGATGACGATCGACAGGATCATGATCGGAACCGGCGTCGACGCCTCGGTGTGATAGCTGTTCAAGCGCAGCGCGATGTTGGCCAGGGCGAGCACCGTGACCGTCACCATGATCGTGGCGTGCGTGTTGGCCGTCCGGCGCGCCTGCGTTCCCGCCTCGGACGAGCGCAGCCAGTCGAAGAAGCCCGTCAGCGCGGCCAGCACCGACACGACCGCACCGCCGATGAACACGTACGTTCCCGCATGCCAGAACTCGCGTCCCCATGAGCGATCATCGCCGCCGATGACCGAGATCACGTCGAACGCCGCGGCGAGCACGTACGCCGCGATCGGGAAGTCGGTGAGCGGCGGGTGGAACGGCTTGCCCGCGAAACCTCGCAGTCCCTTGAACTTCCTGCCCCGCAGTGTGATCGCCGGTCGAACGGAGAAACGGCGCATGGGAACTCCTCTCCTCGCTGCCTTGTGCCGACCATCTTACGTGCGCGAAGGCTTCTATTGTCAATCTATCCTGTTATAGAATGGGCTCCATGGACGAAGGCCTCGACGCGGCCGCTGCTCTCGCTGATCCGGTGCGACGAACGCTGTACCGGTTCGTCGTCGACGCGACCGAGCCGGTCGGCCGGGACGCGGCCGCCGCCGCGGCCGGCATCGGCCGCTCACTCGCCGGCTACCACCTCGACCAGCTCGTCGAGGACGGCCTGCTGCAGACGAGCTACGCGCGGCGCAGCGGTCGCACCGGGCCGGGTGCCGGGCGGCCGGCCAAGCTGTACCGACGAGCGGACGTCGAGGTCACGGTGCAGCTGCCGCCGCGCGACGACGCGTTGGTAGCGGACCTGCTCGCGACCGCAGTCGAAGCGGACACGTCAGGGGCGGCGCGTGCGGCCTTACGCACGGCCACGCGGGCTGCGGGACGATCGCTCGGCCGCGAACTCTCGGGTGCAACAGTCGACGAGGTGCTCGGCGCGCTCGACGAGCGGGGCTACGCCCCGGTGATGGACGAGAGCGGCATCCGGTTGCGCAACTGTCCCTTCCACCACCTCGTCGGCGAGCACCTCGACCTGGTCTGCGCGCTCAACCACGACCTGCTCGGCGCGGCCGTCAACACCGCAAAGGTCGGGTTGCGGGCCGAGTTGGATCCGCAGCCGGGGCGGTGTTGCGTGGTGCTCCGTCCACGCACCACCAAGCGTTAGCCGTTGCGCGGCAGGTCGCGGAACGGTGTGTCGCGATCGGTGCTCGGCTCGCGCGGCAGACCGAGGACCTTCTCACCGAGGATGTTGTGTTGGATCTCGTCCGTGCCTCCCGCGATCGATTGCGCAGGAACCGACACGAGGATCTCCGCGATGATTCCCCCGGCGAGGCTGTCGGGTCCCGTCAACATCCCGTCCGCGCCGGCGAGCATGGCGTGGACCCGCGCCGCTTGCCGCGCTACGTCGCTCAGCGCGAGCTTGCCGATCGATCCTTCCGCGCCCGGCGGTCGACCAAGTGCGCGCGCCGCTCTCGCGCGGTCCGCAGTCCATGCACTCGCGCGGTGCATCGACAGCAGCTTCGCGATCTCCTGACGCACGACGCGATCCTCGGTGCGACCTGAGGCGCGAGCTCGCTCGACGACAAGATCGACGCGGCCCGCGCGCTGCGGGTACCACGCGTAGATCGCAAAGTGCTCCTCGGCTTCCTTGCGGGCCTCGTCGACCGCGCGACCCGAGCCGTCGGAGGATCCCGGACGGCCCATGGCGCCGAAACGACGCTCGTACGCAAGGGTCGTGAGCGCGACCGCCCAACCGTCGCCGACCTTGCCGATCACGAGGTCGCGCGGGATCCGAGCGTCCGTCATGAACACCTCGTTGAACGAACTGTGGTCGTTCATCTGACGCAACGGTCGTGCTTCGACTCCTGGTTGCCGCATCGGGATCGCGAAGTAGGTCAAGCCACGATGCTTCGGCGCGTCCCAGTCGGTGCGGGCCACGAGCATGCCGAAGTCCGCGTGATGGGCGCTCGTGTTCCACACCTTCTGGCCGTTGACCACCCATTCATCGCCGTCGAGCTCGGCCCGTGTCGTGAGTCCGGCGAGGTCGGAGCCGGCGCCCGGCTCGCTGAACAGCTGGCACCACGTCTCTTCGCCCGTGAGGATCGGTCCGAGCAGCCGCTCCCGGACGCTGTCGGGCCCGTGCTCGAGGATCGTCGGGCCGGCGAGCCACGCACCGCTGCCGAGCGGGAGGCCCACTGCGCCGACGGCACGGAGCTCGTCGGCGACGACGTCGTCCGTCCACGCGGGGAGGCCGCGACCGTGCCACCGCTCGGGCCACGACGGCACGGCCCACCCGGAGGCGACCAACGCCTTCCGCCACTCGACGAGTGGCAGATCCGGATCCCAGTTGTGCGACAGCCACCCGCGCACCTGGGCGCGGATCTGGTCAGCCTCCAAGGCCTGCATATGCCGCGAACGCGATGCCCGCGCCACGGAAGTCGCCCAGGGTTCCCTCGCCCATCTTGTTCATCACGTACGCCACGACCATCCGCGCATCGAGGTCGACGAGGATGAGCGACCCGCCCCAACCTCCCCAGAAGCACGTGCGCGGGTTCGGACCGAGGGGCGTGTCGGGCGAGTTCAGGCCGTAGCCCATGCCGAACCGCAGCGGCACACCGAGCACGAGATCCGTCGTGTACGACACCTCTTCGAGCACGGCTTCGCAACCGGCCTCCGACAGCAGACGTACGCCATTCACCTCGCCGCCGCCCGCCAGCACGGATTGCACCGTGGCCACCGACCGGGCGTTGCCATGGCCACCGGCGGCAGGGATCTCGCTCCGGCGCCAGTCGACCTCCCAGGACTGTTCGGCGGAGAGCGGCGGATTGGTCAGCGTGCGGACCGGGATGCTGTCCGGGTCGAGCCCCTCCAACGGCAACGGCGGCGGCGGGATGACGCGAGCGACTCGATCGTCGCACGCTGCGGGAGTCCCGATGTGGAAGTCCGCGTCGAGCGGTCGGGCGATCTCGTCGGCGAAGAACGCGCCGATGCTCTTGCCCGTGATCCGACGCACGACCTCGCCGACCAGATAGCCCTGCGTGATCGCGTGATAGCCGTTGGCCGTGCCCGGTTCCCACCAGGGCTCTTGCGCAGCCAGCAGGGACGTCGCCTTCTCCCAGTCGTAGAGGTCGAAGGGTTGCATCGGTTCCTGCCACCCGGCCAGCCCCGCGCTGTGACTTAGGAGGTGGCGGACCTCGACGCTCTCCTTGCCGTTCGCCTTGAACTCGGGCCAGTACTGCGCGACCGGCGCGTGGAAGTCGAGCTCGCCGTGGTCGGCGAGGACGAGCGCGCACAGGGCCGCCATCGTTTTGGTCGTCGACCAGACGTTGATGATCGTGTCGCGCTCCCAGGGCTCGGTACGCGCCTCGTCCTGGAATCCACCCCAGATGTCGACGACGGTGCGGCCGTCCACGATCACCGAGGCGCTCGCGCCGACATCGGCTCCGCTGTCGAGGTTCGACGCAAGCGCTTCGCGCACGCCTTCGAACCCGGATTCGACCGTGCCCTGGATCTCTGCCATCTCGGCCCCCTTGGTCGGCCCCACTGTCGCACAGCGGAGGACATCTGCTGCCGTCGGATCCGTCCCGTTCTGGCGTCAACCAGTGCTGTTATGCGCTCCGATTGACGCCAGAATGCGAGTCGGGGGAACCACACCGGCGGTGCGGGGAAGATGGGGGTGTGGAGGACCGGTCCGACGCCGACGAGATCGCGGCGTCGCTGCGGGAGCCGGCTCGATTCGGCGTCCTGTTCGATCGCCATGCCACGGTGCTCTACCGGTATCTCGTCCGCCGGTTGGGGCCCGACGTTGCGGAGGCGATGGTCGGCGACATCTTCCGCATCGCGTTCGAGCGTCGTGACACGTACGACCTGTCGCGACCGTGCGCTCGCCCGTGGCTCTACGGCATCGCCACCAACCTGGTCGCGAAGCACCGGCGCGGTGAGGCGCGCCGGCTCCGCGCCGTCGCCCGGCTTGCAGCGCAGAGGCTGCCGTCGATCGACTTCGCCGAGCGGGTGAGCATCGAGATCGACGCCGCCGACGTATGGCCCCAAGTCGTCGAAGCCGTGACCGCGTTACCGGAACCGGAACGAGACGCCCTGATGCTGCACGTCTGGGAAGGTCTCAGCTACGAGGACGTGGCGAACGCGCTCGGCGTCCCGGTCGGGACGGTGCGGTCACGGCTGCACCGGGCCCGTCAACGACTTCGCGAACTCGCGGCGGCGAGCGGGCGAGAACAAGTCAACAACCGCACGGACCGCCGTCCTGGAAGGATCCAGTCGTGAGCGACGACTTCGATCCGCTCCGACGTTTGCGACCTGATCGCATCGAGCCGGACGACCCGGGAGATCCGGCTGTCTTCTCCCGAGCGAAGGAGCGTTTCATGTCCACGATCGACAAGGGCCACGCCGCAGCCGAGGTCCTCACCACGCCGGACATCTATCCACGGCTTGCCTACCGCGACGAACTCGCTGCAGTCGACTACCTCACACGCGTGTTCCAGTTCGCCGAGAACCGTGAGGCGCGGATGGAGTACGACGGCCACTACCTGTGCTGGCTCCGCGTCGGAACCGGCGTGTTGATGCTCGGCCATGCCAATACAGACGTCCACTTCATCCACAGCCCGCTCGATGCCGGACTGACGACAGTGATGATCAACGTCTATGTCCATGACATCGACGCTCACTACGCACATGCCGTGGCCCAAGGCGCGAACGTCACGATGACACTTCAGGACGCCTTCTACGGCGAGCGCCGCTACGAGGCCACCGATCCGGAGGGCCACCGCTGGCACTTCGGCGAGCGCTTCGACGACATCAGGGCTCGTGGCGGCCGCCCACCCGAAGTCGAAGAATGACCAGGTCGACAAAACGACAGCAACCGCGGCGCACGTGTGCGCCGCGGTCGCTGAACTTCTCGGGCGCTGGGATCAGCGCGAGCGGGCCTCTGCCTTCGCCCTACGGCGACCGGTCATAGCCAGCAGGTAGCCACCACCGAGCAACGCGATGCCGAGGTACAGCAGCTCGGCGTGGAAGCCGGTGCGAGCCAGGGTCGAACCGCTCCTGCCCGTTGCCGCGACGACCGGCGCAGCAGCTGCTGCAGTGGTGACGGGCACAGTCGGCAGCGTCGGCGCCGGAGGCGCGGTCGTCGGCGGCGGTACCGGACCCTCTTCGTCGCTCAGCGTCAACGGCGTGATGCCCGTCGGGGTGCAGATCAGCTGCAAAGTGGCGAGGTTCGTGGCCGACGCTGTGGTGGACACGCCCGGCGTGAGCACGACGTCGGTGCCAGTGCCGGCTCGCGTGAAGGTCGCCTGTGTGGTCTGCTGGAACTTCACGTCTTGCGTACCGTCACCGAGCGGTACCACTTGGGACGGCGGATTTCCGGTAGAGCTGCCGGTCGCGCCGCTCGTGGCGTCGAGCACCAGCGCTGCATCCTGCTGGGTCAACTGGGTGGTCCCGAGACCCACCGCGACGCCG
>DATAES010000162.1:0-17385 GCA_036257895.1 Acidimicrobiales bacterium | reverse complement strand
CCGGGCGGTCGGCAAATGTCCCGCGTTCTTCCGGCCCCCTCACGGTCAGCGCACGCCGTTCATGCTCGCACAGGTCCGGCATGCGGACATGCATGCTGTGACCTGGGACACCTCCGCCCAAGACTGGGCGGAGCGCAACGGTCAACTGGTCGCCCACCGGATCGTGCAGGCAGCCCAGCCGGGATCGATCATCCTGCTGCACGACGGCCTCGACGGCAACGTGCACGCCGATCGGTCGGTGTTGGAGACGGCACTGCCACTCGTCATCGACGGGCTACGAGCGAAGGGTCTCGAACCGGTCCGACTCGACGAGCTGCTCGGGCTGCCTGGCTACCTGGACCGGTGCTGAAGTAGCCGCACCACGCTCCGGACCGTCGCAAGGCCCGTCGCCAGACCGGCCGCGACGGCAGTGGTCGTGACGGCGATCGGGGGCGCGAGGCTCGGTACTTCTTTGCCCGGCGGACGGCGCATGGTCACACGGAACGCCGCCATCGGAATGGCAGCGAGGTCGATGAACACGTCGACCATGCGTGTGCGGCTGCGATACACCGGCACCGGTACGAGCACGTCGTTGCGCACGTGATAACCGAGCCGGCACATCACGACTGCGACCTCGACGGTCTCGGAGTACTTGTACCCGCGGTAGTACGTGAGTGCGTCGGCGAGCGCGCCCAGTCGGAAGATGCGGTAGCCCGACTCGACGTCGTACAGACGGTGAGCTGCCCACAACGTGGCCCACGCCGACAGAAGTCCGTTGCCCGCCTGCTTGTACGGCGGATACGTCGACAGATCCCGACGGACGAGCAGCGCGTCGAGGGCGTCTTCGATCGTGCGCCGGTGCAGGTCGTCGATCACGTCGAGGTCGTGCTGGCCGTCGGCGTCGACGGTGAAGACGAGGTCGTCTGAGGAGAGGTCGCCACCGCGCATACGCCGGCGTAGGTCGCTGAACGCCAGGTAATACGCGGCCGACATGCCTTGGTTCTCGTCGAACGACAACAGCCGCGCGTGGTCGTGCCCCGGCAGCCACCCTGCGATCTCGGCTCGGGTGCCGTCCGTCGAGCCGTCGTCGACGACGACGAGCTCGTCGACGAAATAGCTCAGCTTGTCGAGCACCTGGGCGACTGTGGCTTCTTCGTTGTACGCAGGGACAACCGCGATGCGGCGCACGCCTCCGGGCCGGTCGAAGTCAGGGGGCAACGACTACTCCTCGGTCAGCGGGACAGGGGGCGCTTGCGCGGCGGCAGCGCGTTCGGTGGCCTCGGCCGCTTCGAGCGCTTGATACCAGGCGTACGTCCGGGCGAGTCCATCGGTGAACGTCGTCGCGGGCTCCCAACCGAGGACGTCGCGCGCTTTGTCGCTCGAGACGACGCGCGCTTTGAGGTCGCCGGGGCGAGCGGGTCCGAACTCGACCGTGCCCGCGCCGACGAGGGAGCAGACCGACTCCGCGATCTCGCGGATGCTCACCGGGACGGCACCCTCGATGTTGAACGTCTCGTTCGCGGCCACATCGTCGAGGGCTTTCACGTGTGCCTGCGCAAGGTCTTCGACGTAGACGAAAAAGCGCTGCTGGCTCCCGTCGCCGTCGATGCGCAACGGTTCGCCGCGCATGCAGCGCTTGAGGAAAGCTGCCACCACGCAGTTGTCTCGCATGCGCGGCCCGTACGGGATGCCGTAGCGCAGGATGGTGTACGGGCGTCCGTAGAGCGTGTGGTAGTCGCGACACGCCATCTCCGCTGCCACCTTCGACGTGACGTAGAGGTGACGATCCGTGTTCGGGTCGAACATGGTGTTCTCGTTCACGACCTCACCGGTCGTCGCGGCATACACCCACACGGTCGACGCGAGGACGACTCGTCCGGCCTCGGCGCGGCGAGCAGCTTCGAGCACTCGGGCGGTGCCGAGCGTGTTGACCTGGATCGCGAGCGGCGGATCGGAGATCACGTCGTTGACGTCGGCGACCGCAGCCAGATGGAAGATGACGTCTGCACCCGTCAGCGCGGTGGTCAGTCCGTCTGTGTCGAGCACGTCGACCGGCACCCACTCGGCGTCGGCGCGGTGCGGAGGCTTCGGGTCCAGCACGCGCACGGCGCGGCCCGAGTCGAGAAGCGCGTCGACAACATGTGTCCCGATGAAGCCGGAACCTCCGGTGACGGCGACGGTTCTGTGCAACGTGATTCCTTTGCTACGCGACGGGAGCGAGTCGATCGAGTGCAGAGCGGAGTGACGCGACGACGTGCGCAGCCTGCTCGTCGGTCATCACTGCTGAGACGGGTAGACAGATGTGCGAAGCGCACAGCTTCTCGGCACCGGGGAGCGGACGGTCGACCCAGGGCGCGAACACGGGCTGCGCGTGCAACGGCAACTCGTACACCTCACCCGAGAGACCGATGCCGTACTCCTCGCGCAACAGCCGCTTGAGTTCTGCGCGGTCGACGCCATCCGGCAGGAAGGCGACGTACTTGTAGTAGTTGCCCACCGCGTCCGAGGGGATGGCGAGGGGGGTCAACGGGACCTCGGCCAAACCGTCGTCGTAGATCTTGGCGATGCGTTGACGATGGGCGATGAACTCGTCGAGCCGGCCGAGCTGACTCAGCGCGATCGCTGCGTGCGGCTCACTCATCCGCCAGTTGTAACCGAGGTGCGTGTGGACGTTGGCGGTGAAGCTGGCCTTGCCTTGGTCGCGATAGATGCAGGCTTCGGCGGCGATCGTGTCGTCGTCGGTGAGGATGATGCCGCCCTCGCCGCCCGCCATGACCTTCGTCGGATAGAAGCTGAACGAGCCCGCGATCCCGAACGTGCCGGCCATGCGGTCGCGGAACGAAGACCCGTGCGCGTGCGCGGCGTCCTCGAACAAGAAGATGCCGCGTTCGTCGCACAATCGCCGCAGCTCGTCGATGGCTGGTGTCACGAGCCCGCCGATGTGCACGACCACGAGCCCTGCGGTGTCGGGCCCGATGGCATCAGCTACATCGTTCAGGTCGACCGCCATCGTGGCAGGCTCGCAGTCGACGAACTTGGGCCGGGCGCCGGCGGCTACGACCGCGGCAGCCGTGGCGAAGAACGTGTTCGTGGGGACCAGCACCTCGCGTCCCTCGACCGGTCGTCCGAGCGCGGCCAGGGCCCGGAGCGGGATCTCGATTGCACTCGTCCCCGAGTTGACTGCTACCGCATGCTTCGCTCCGTGGTGCGCGGCGAACCGTTCCTCGAGTTCCCGGCCGATCGAACCCAGTGTGAGCTGCCCCGTGGCCAGCGCCTGATCGATGCGCCGGAGGATCTCGGCGCGGTCCTCCGGAGGGAAGTGGACCTGCGCTGGGGGCACGGACAACGCGGGCGTGGCCGCGCCGGAAGGGGCGCTGGAAGCGGTCATCGTGTGCTTCGACTCTAGTTTGATGGGGCGTTGCGACTGTTGATCCACGGGCGGCGGATCGCGTGCGAGGAACGTGTTGTGCTCTTGTTCCGCCGGCACGACGACGGTACATGATCGCTCATGGGGGACCACGGATCGGCGTCGGACCGGAACTCGTTCGTCACACGGAATGGTGACTGTGCCCACCAAGGGTCGTAGTGTTGGCGGGTGCTCGTCGAGCGGTGCTGGATCTGTCTCGAACAGCCCGCCGTTACGACGGTCGAGGCCGCCGACGGCCGGCGCTATCCGGCCTGTGACGTGTGCGCGATCGAACATCCGAACGGTCCGCCACGCGACCGAGGCACCATCACCGACGAGGACCTGCGCCGCATCGTCGATCACCCGTAACGGTCGACGATCTCGGCTGCGACCTCGTCGGGGTGCGGCATGGCCGCGATCTCGGTGGCGAGCAGAGCGGTCGCGTCATGGAAGTCGTGACCGTGCAGAAGATGTCGAAGCGCGTCACGTATCGCGTCCGCACTCGCGGCTCCGGGCCCGAGGCTGAACCCCACACCCGCGCGCTCGCAGGCCGCGGCGTTGCGGAACTGATCTGCGGCCTGCGGGAGGCAGAGTTGCGGTATCCCTGCGGTGATCGAGCCGAGAAACGTGCCCGATCCTGCGTGCGAGACCACGACGTCGCACCACTCGAGTACTTTGGACTGCGGTACGAACGGCGCCACGGTCACGCTTCGGGGGAGTGGATCGAACGCGTGCACGTCACCGTTGTGACCGACGGTGACCAACACTTGCGCCCCGACCTCGGACGCGGCATGTACAG
This sequence comes from Acidimicrobiales bacterium, assembly GCA_036257895.1. Classification (GTDB taxonomy): domain Bacteria; phylum Actinomycetota; class Acidimicrobiia; order Acidimicrobiales; family JACDCH01; genus DATAES01. The sequence continues at coordinate 13,201 of DATAES010000162.1, read as the reverse complement.
CGTTGTCGAACACGGCACCCGGCTCGTTGAACACCGTGCCGAAGGTGACGTAGATGCGGGGATGCACGACGTCCGGCTGCCACGACGACGTGTCGGAGAACGGTGGAGTCCAGAACACGGGCCGCAAGGGTGTCGCGTTGCGAACGTGTGTGTCTTCGCGAAACTGCAGACCCGGTGGGTAGATGTCGAGGTACAAGTCGTCGAACACGCCGCCGTACGGCGGTACCTCGAATCCGAGCTGGTGCCAGAGCGGCGCGACGAACTCTGTTGCTGACGCAAGTCGCTCTTCGGGGACCGGCGATCCGAACGCGTGGGTGATGTGTGGAACCCCGAGTCGCGCCGCGACGATCGGCGCGGCGAGCTCTCCGGTCTCGTGGAGGACGAGGTCCGGCCGCCACCGCTCGGCAAGGGGCAACAAGCCGTCGATCATCTCCGGCGCCGAGACTGCGCCGAACAGGCGGGGGAACATGTGTGACGACAGGTCCTCTGGTGCGAGTGACTTCGCTTCGGGATACCGCTCGAAGTAGGTCGCCCGCCGCTCCGTCGAGCTCATGCCGCATGTGTCGCAGGGGATGCCCGCCTGCTGCACGACGGAAACGGCGTCAGCACCTGTCGCCCAGCGCACCTCCTGACCGGCTTTCGCCAGACTCTGCGCCAAGGGCACGACGGGCAGCACATGACCAAGCGGGGGCGACGTGGTCACGAGGATGCGCATGGAGCGTCGAGGCTAGGCGCATCCGCAAACGGGCACGCGGTCGTACCTAACGTTCGATCGTGATCAAGTACCTGGGTTCGAAGCGTCGGCTGGTGCCCGCACTCACTGCGATCGCAGCCGCATCGGGCGCGCGCACCGCGCTCGATCTCTTCACGGGTACGACTCGCGTCGCGCAAGCCTTCAAGTCGTGTGGCATCGAGGTGACGGCGGTCGACAGTGCCCGGTACGCGGCCATGTTCGCGCGCTGTTATGTCCAGTGTGACGCGGACACGATCGATCGGACGCACCTCTCGCGGGTGCTCGGCGGTCTCGACGCGCTGCCGCCCGAGCCCGGGTACGTCACCGAAGTGTTCGCCGGCCAGGCGCGCTATCTCCAACCGAACAACGCGGCACGCATCGACGCCATCCGCGACGCCATCGACCGCGACTGGCGCGGACATCCCTACGAGCCGATTCTGCTGACCAGCCTGGTCGAGGCCGCCGACCGGGTCGACTCGACCACCGGCGTGCAGATGGCGTACGTCAAGCAGTGGGCGCCCCGGTCGGAGCAGCCGTTGCGACTTCGAGTGCCGGAACTGCAGGCAGGTCGAGGGCACGCGGTGCACGCCGATGCGTGCGAGGTCATCGCCCGAGGAGCGCATTTCGATCTCGCCTACCTCGACCCGCCGTACAACCAGCATCGCTACACCGCCAACTACCACGTATGGGAGACGATCGTGGCGTGGGACGCGCCCGTGCACTACGGCGTGGCGTGCAAGCGCGAGGAACTCCGCGATCCCGCGACGCGATCCGTCTTCAACTCTCGCCGCACGATGCCCATTGCGCTGCATCAGGTGATCGATGACCTCGACGCCGATCTGCTCGTCGTTTCGTGCTCGAACGAGGGATGGGTGGGTGTCGACGAACTCCGGGCGTGGTGCGCAAGCCGCGGTCATGTCGAGGTGATCGGCTTCGATTCTCGCCGCTACGTCGGCGCGCAGATCGGCGTGTTCAATCCACACGGCGACCGCGTGGGTGAGGTCTCGCACCTGCACAACGTCGAGTACCTCGTGCTCTCGGGCGAGCGTGCGCTAGTGCGGCGCGCCGTTCAGAGCGCGAGCGGACAGGAGGACGACGCGGCTTGGAGCCCGCGTCGCAGAGGAGCGCTCTGAACCGTGGCGCCGCTCCGCGCCGCCACAGGCACTGTGCCGTTGGAGAGGACTCGCCTGTCGGCTCGCCCTCTCAATCCAGCAGCGAGCTGACGAGCGCGTCGACCTCGGCCAATGGCTCGTCGGTCGTCGCTGCCGGCGCGTCACGCAATCGCTGATCGGCGTCGATGAAGCGCGGATCGCCTTCGTGGTCCATCGTCGCGACCACCGCGTCGGTGAGGAACCGGCTGCGCTGGCCGAACACGTGGCGATCGCTCAACCGCGCTCGGCCGAGCCCTGTGTGGTAGCGCACGGGCAGGTAGCACCAGAGCCGATCTCGTGCCCGGGTCATGGCGACGTAGAGGAGCCGGCGCTCTTCTTCGATCGATGCCTCGTCGCCCGTGGCCATGTCGGACGGGAGGTTGCCGTCCGTTACGTGGAGCACGTGGACGCACTGCCACTCGCAGCCTTTCGCCGAGTGGATCGTCGACAGCGTCAGATGGTCGTCGTCGAGGTGCGGCGGGCCGGCCAGTTCACCGGTGGCCGACGGCGGGTCGAGGACCAGATCGGTCAGGAACCGCTCGAGGCTCGGTGCATGCGACGCGGCCTTGGTGAGCTCGTCGAGGTCGGCCAAGCGCGCTGACGCGTTCGGATAGCGCGCATCGACCCGGTCGTCGAGCCACGCCCGCACTCGCTCGACGGCGGCCCCCGGCCCTGCCTCTCGGTCGAGGTGCCGCGCGTCGTCGAGCGCGAGCAGCAATGAACCGCCGGCTTCGGGCAGGTCTTCTTCGGACAGGGTCGCGCCGGCCACCGCGAGACGTCGTGCCGTCGCTGGCCCGATGCCATCGAGGAGTTGCAGGATCCGGAACCACGCCAGCTCGTCGTTCGGGTTCTCGACGATGCGCAGCACGCACAGCAGATCTTTCACGTGCGCGGCTTCGAGAAACCGCAGGCCGCCGTACTTCACGTACGGGATCCGGCGCGCGGTCAGTTCGAGCTCGAGCAGATCGCTGTGGTGGGCGGCGCGGAACAGCACCGCCTGCTCGTGCAGCGCCACGCCGCGCTCGTACTGCTCGACGATCCTCGCGCACACTGCGGCCGATTGCGTTCCCTCGTCGGCACACGACACGAGCGACGGTGGTGGCCCGTCAGACCGAGTCGACCACAGCGCCTTGTCGTGCTTGTGCTCGGCCGTCGCTTCGGCCATGACCGCGTTGGTGGTGCGCAGGATCGCCGGCGTCGACCGGTGGTTGCGATCGAGCACGACGACGTGCGCGCCGAAACGTTCGGGGAACTCGAGGATGTTGCGTTGCGTCGCGTTGCGAAAGCCGTAGATCGCCTGCGCGTCGTCGCCGACGGCAGTGACCGTCGCTCCGCCCGACGCGAGCTCGTACAGGAGATCAGACTGCTGCGCGTTGGTGTCCTGGTACTCGTCGACGAGCACGTGGTCGAACTGCGATTGCAGCGTGGGCGCAGCCGCCGAGTGCAGGAGCGACGACCACCCGAGCAACAGGTCGTCGTAGTCGAGGACGTGGTCGGAGCGCTTGCGAGCGCGGTACGCCTCGAACGTGGCGCGCAGTGCGGCGTGCTCGTCCACACACCATGGAAACGAGTCACGCAAGACCTGCGACAACGGCGTGGCCGTGTTGACGACACGGCTCAGGATCGCAGCCATCGTGTCCTTCTTCGCTCGTCGCCGCTCGACCGGCCGCCTGTCATCTGACGAGTCCTCCGAGCCGTCGACCAGATCGGATCGAACCAGCGCGAGCAGGTCCGCGGTGTCCGCCTGGTCGAGCACGGTGAAGGCAGGGTCGAGCCCGACCGCCCAACCGTGGCGGCGCAGCAGGCGGTTGGCGACCGCGTGGAACGTCCCGCCCCACGCGCGGCGGGCAACGTCGTGCCCGGCTTCGGCTTCGGCTCTGCGTAGCAGTTCCGCCGCGGCGCGCCGGCTGAACGTGAGCAGCAGGATGCGCTCCGGTGCTGCGCCCTGCTGCACCAGGGCGGCCAGTCGCGACGCAAGCGTGGTGGTCTTGCCGCTGCCGGCCCCCGCGACGATCAGGAGATGGCCCCCGTCATGGCCGGCCGCGACGCGCTGTTGATCGGTCAATCCAAACATATGTTCGACAGTACAGCGGGGTTGGAGTTCGCGGGGGGACGTTGCGAGGATGCAGGGATGGACGAGCGCGAGCGGCTACTGACGCCCGCATTCGTCGAGATCACCGGAGCGGCGCTCTGCTACTTCATCGCCATCGGTGTCGTCGCGCCGGTGCTGCCTCGATTCGTGGAGGACTCGCTCGGCGGCGGGGGCACCGCGGTCGGCGTGTCCGTCGGCGCGTTCGCCATCTCCGCCGCGCTGCTGCGGCCTGCCGTCGGCTACCTCGGCGATGCGAAGGGCCGGAAGATCCTCGTGCTGGGTGGGGCCTCGATCGCGGGCATCTCGATATTCGGCTACGTGCTCGCGACGAGCCTCGCTGCGCTCATCGGTCTGCGGCTGCTCACCGGCGTCGGCGAAGCGGCGATGTTCGTCGGCGCCGCGACCGCCGCGCAGGATCTCGCCCCGTCGTCGCGCCGCGGTGAGGCGGCGTCGTACTTCTCGGTCGCCGTGTACGGCGGGCTCGCCATCGGGCCGATCCTCGGTGAGCTCGCTCGAACGCACTGGGGCGTGCACGCCGCGTGGTACCTCGGCGGTGCGTTCTGCTTCGCCGCGGCGCTGCTCGGCACTCGCATGCCCGCGGCGCGACCGGTCGTTGCCCCGCCTGCCTCAGGTCGTCGCCGGTTGCTGCATCCCGCGGCTTTGCGGCCCGGCGTGATCCTCATGCTCTCCACGACCGGCTACGCAGGCTTCGCCGCGTTCGTTCCGCTGTACGTCACCGATCTCGGGCTGAGCGGGGCGGGACTGGTGTTCGCCGAGTACGCCTGCGCCGTGCTCGCGGTGCGGATCTTCGGCGCCCGACTGCCTGACCGGCTGGGCTCGCGGCGGGGCGCATCCATCGCGCTCATACTGCAGTCGATCGGGCTCATGATGATGTGTCTCTGGATGAGCGTGACGGGGTTGTACGTCTCGACGTTCATCTACGCGATGGGGGTGTCGCTTCTGTATCCGGCGTTGTTCCCCCTCGTGGTCGAGGGCGCGCCGGAGTCCGAGCGCAGCCAGGCCATCGCCACGTTCACGCTCGCGTTCGACATCTCGGCCGGGCTGGGCGCGTTCGCCCTCGGCGTCGTCGTGTCGCTGTCGAGCGAACGTTGGGCATTCGGCGTGGCTGGCGTGCTGTCGTTCGTCGGGCTGCTGCTGGTGCGGACTACAGGTCGACGCCACGGCATGGCCCGTCAGCTGTCGCCCGCGACCACCTCGTGAGCGAGCGGCTCGTCCTTCGTCCACCGCACGAGGTTGTCGATGAAGGCCTGCGCCGCCCGTTCGTACCGACCGGTGCCGCCTGCCGACGAGTGCGGTGTGAGCACGACCCGGGGGTGGTCCCACAGCCAGCTGCCCTTCGGCGGTGGTTCTTCGTCCGTGACATCGAGGATCGCGACCTCCGGCACGCCGCGGTCGAGAGCGACGCGCAACGCGTCTTCGTCGACGAGCGATCCGCGTCCGACGTTCACGACCACCGACCTTGGTCGGAGCAGCGCAAGCTTCTTCTCGTCGAGCAGGTGCATCGTGTCAGTTCCACCTGGTGCGGCGAGCACGACGACATCGGCTCGGGGTAGCAGGGCGTCGAGCTTCGCTGGTGAAACGCACTCGTCGACCGGCTCCTGTCCGGTCGGCGAGCGGCGCACGCCGACCACGGTGGCACCGAACGCCTTGGCCCGGATGGCGACTTCGGTCCCGATGTTCCCGAGGCCGACGATCAACCAGGTGGTCCCGTGGATTTCACGGAAGTCGTGCGCCTGCCATCGGTGCTCGCGGCGTTCGGCCGTCCACGTCGACGCCTGCTGGAAGTGATCGAGGACGGCGCGCACGACGAACTCGGCGATCGGGATCCCGGTGACGTGCGAGGTCGTCAGCCTCGTCCCGCCGTCGAGCAGCATCTGGAACACCGGATGGTCGGTGCCGGCGCCCGAGCTCTGCAGCCAGGCCGGTTTGGTGTCGAGCATCAGCCGGAAGAACTTGCGCACCGGCCCGCCGTTGAAGAAGTCGGCTGTGAGCCACGCGATGTCGGGCGTGGCGTCTTCCCAAGGGATCGTGCGGTCGCCGAACACGAGGTCGCCGTCGTCCTGCATGCGGATGAACTCGATGCCGGGTGCGGCCGTGGCGATGCGGTCCGCGTATCGGATGAAGGCGCGCTCACTCAACAGCAGCAGCATCGGCGGGCACCGTACCGTCGATGCGCACCGCGGCCCGACGGCGCCGGGCGAGCAAGACGACGGATGGCAGCTGCACGAGTCCCGCGCAGACCAATGCTGTCGGCGTCGAAGTGAGTACCGCGATGCTGCCGAAGGTCGGGCCGCCGCCGACTTGGCCGACGGCTTCAGCCTGGCTGGCGAGCGAGTTGACCGTCGCACGCGTGCGCGGGTCGAGACCTCGGTTCACCCACGCCGCGACAACGGGCTCGCTCACTTCCCAAACGGCCGCCGCCGCCCACAATGCGATCGTCGCGAGCCAGAAGGAGCGACTCAGGCCGAACACGACGACCGCGATGATCATGCCGAGGACGACGGCCTCCGCTGTTCGTTCGACACCCCGGTCGCTCTCCAGGTCGGCGCGCCGGCGGACGAGTTCGGTGAGCGCGATGGCGCACAACAGGCCTCCAGCCTCGAGCGCCGCGGTCCACACGACGGGCGCGAAGTTGCCGATGTGCGGAACGCCGATGTCGTTGAGGATGTGCAAATGCCAGAGGCGATCGAAGCCCTCCGACGCGAGACCCATGAGTGCCATGACCCCGAGCGTGATGAGCAACGTGGGATGCGTACGGACGGTCCCGACCGCGTCGGTCACGGTCCGTTTCATGGTCGTTGCCGCGCTGGTACGCAACGCGGGATCGGCGCGCACGAACGCCGTCTCGGGCATGAGGAACCACAGCCAGATCGCGTTGCCGAGCTGCACGAGCGCGCCGACGACGATGGCGAGCCACAAGGCGATGGTGCCGAGTGCTGCACCCACGATGATGCCGGCGAAGATCGCCCCTTGCCGGGCTTGCGCGCCCCGCACATAGAGCGGGCGCGCCGCCTCTTCACCGACCTCGTCGGTGATCCACGCGACATCGGCCCCGCTCGTGAACGTGTAGCCGACGCCCCAGACGACTTGCGCGAACAAGATCACGGGATAGGACGGCACCGCGTAGAGGAGGAAGCCGAAGCCGAGCAGCGCGACCCCGATGACGACTGACACCTTGCGGCTCACCGTGTCGGCGACGACGCCGGTCGGAATCTCGCACAGCGTCACGGTGACCTCCAGCACCGTGCCGACGAACGTCAGCTCGAGCGCATTGAGATGCAGGCGCGTGATGAGGAACACCGCGGTCGCCGTCGCCGACGTCTGGAACGCGAACCAGGTCGCGGCCTGGTACGCCATCCACACCCGCGCTGCCCGCGCTTGCATCCCGCCATCTTGTCGTCGTTCTGGCGTCACTCACGGCGCATATGCGCCCTGGTTGACGCCAGAACGGCGGAAGCAGGTCAGGCGATGCGTTGCACGAAGACTTGTTGGGCGACGGTGCGGCCGAGCGTGCGGTCCTTGCCGTCGACCCGCAGGACGAGCGGGCCGTCGAACGGGTGCTTCTCCCTCACCTCGACACGGCCGCCGGGGCGCAACCCGAGTGTGTCGAGGAAGGCCACGACGTCCGGGTCGGTGGAGCCCGGCACGGCCACTACAGCGACGTCCCCGGGCTCGAGGTCGTAGAGCGGGGGCATGTCGGGCAGGTCGTCGGTCTCGGGCGTCGGGATCGGGAACCCGTGCGGGCACGTGCTCGGTCGGTCGAGTGCGATGAAGATCCTGTCCTCGACCTCCTGCGGCAACTCGTGCTCGAACGACGTGGCGAGCCGATCGGCTTCGTTCCACGCGTAGCCGAGCATGTCCGACAGGAACCGTTCGACGATTCGGTGGCGGCGGATGGCCGCCACGGCCTCCCGTCGACCGGGTTTGGTCAGCTCCACGCCCTTGTACAGACGGTGTTCGACCAGGCCTCGATCGGCCAGGCGCTTGACCGTGGTGGTCACGGTTGACGGGCTGACGTCGAGCCGCTCGGCCAGGTCCCCGGTGTGGGCAGGGTTGTCACCCTTCGTCAGGCGGTAGACGGCCTTGAGCGTCTCCCTCTCCGACTTCGTGAGCTTCAGGTCGCCGTTCATCTCGCCGTCCATCTCCGCCGAAGAATGGATTTTATGACTCCGAAAAGTCAAAGCGGGATCGCTCAGGCCGGCTCCGGTCGGTGGGCAAGGGCGGCGAACACTCCGAGGGCCACGAAGACGGCGCCACTGACTCGTTGCCCTCGTCGGGAGCGGCCGGGACGCCGGTGCCGGAGGCGAGGGGCGAGCGTGCCGGCGAGGACTGCGTAGGCGCTGTCGCTCAGCAGACCGAGCGTGATGAAGCACAACCCGAGCACCACAACTTGCATCGCGATCGGTCCGCGGCCGGGGTCGACGAACTGCGGCAGGAAGGCCACGAAGAACAACGCCGTCTTCGGATTGAGGATGTTCACCACGACCCCCTGGCGGTACACCCGATGCAACGACGCGGGGAGTGCGGCCGTACGCTCCTCGCTGACGCCCACCCCGAACAGTCGGGTGAGTCCCAGCCCCACGAGGTAGGCAGCACCCGCCAGCTTCACCACCTCGAATGTCGTCGCCGACGCGAGCAGCAACGCGGACAGGCCGGTGGCGGCAGCTACGACGTGCACGATCGAGCCGGTGTGAATGCCGAGCACGGAGACCAGGCCGGCGCGCCGTCCCTGGGAGGCGCTACGGGTGATGATGTACACGACCGAAGGTCCGGGGACGACGAGCAGTGCGAGCGCGGCCACGGCGAACAGACCGAAGGTGGCGGGCTCGGGCATCCGTCACCCTGACACGTTCGGTCCCGCGTACTCCACCGAGATCCGGAGCATCACGCGCTGCTCGCGTTGCATGGCGGCGCGATAGTCGTCCCAGTCGGGATGCTCGCCGGCGAGTTGGCGGTAGTAGGCGACGAGGAGATCCATCGCCTCCGGCAGGTGCACGACCTCACCGGCGCCGCTCACGAAGCACCAGTTGCCGTAGAAGCCGTCGTTCATCACACACAGCGCCGCTCGCGGATCGCGGGCGAGGTTCTTCGTCTTGATCGCTGTCTCGCGGCTCGAGACGAGGGCTCGGCCGTCGCCGTCGATGCCGACGGCGACCGGTGAGAGCTGCGGGGACCCGTCCCGGCGGAAGGTGTGCAGGACGGCGCGGTGGTTCGTGCGAATGAAGTCGATGGCTTCTGCGATCTCCATGACGGAAGCGTGCCACGTACGCTCGGTCCATGGCTCGGCGTGAGGACGTCGATCCCGGGTTGCCGATCAAGCTCAACCCGTGTTCGAACGGGGAGTTCGTGCCCGGCCCGCCCGGACCGGTCGCCGCGGAGGCCGCGCGCGTGGCCCGGACCGAGGCGAGTGATCGAGCCCGGCGGCTGGGGATGTCGCGCCGCCGGTTCCTGCTGTCGTCGATGGGTGCTGCGGCCGGCCTGCTCGTGCTCGACGCCTGCTCGAAGGAGAGCGGCAAGGCGACCGGCCAGGGTCCACCCTCGGGCTCGTTCACCGTCCCGCCCGAGGCATCGTCCGATCTCGGCGCTGCGCAGAGCACCGTCGGCGGGTCGGAGACGATCCTCGACGTGCAGACCCATCTGCTCGACTACGAACTCGTACCCGAGGGTCCCGACTTCTGGAGCGGGTTCCCGTACAAGAACTGCGGCGAGGCCGAACAACGCGACTGCTTCGGCGTCGACCACTGGATGGAGGAACTGTTCGTCCGCAGCGACACCGCCATGGTCGTGCTGTCCGCGGTGCCGATCGTGGGCGACGCCGATCCGTTGTCGATCGACGTGATGGAACGCGCTCGGCGCGTCGCGTCGGATTTGTGCGGCGACGGTCGTGTGCTGCTGCAAGGCCACGCCGTCCCGAACGTCGGTCGCATCGAAGCTGCGCTCGACGGGATGCGCGAGCTGCACGCGTCACACCCGATCGCGGCGTGGAAGGTGTACACGCACGCGCCCGGGCCGGGCTGGTCGTTCGTCGACGACACCGGCCAGGCGTTCCTCTCGACGGTCGAGGAGATCGCGGCGACGGGAGGCACTCGCATCGTCGCCGTGCACAAAGGACTGGCAGACGGTGACCCTGCGGCCTCGCCGGCGGACATCGGTCCCGCCGCGGTGGCGCACCCGGATCTGCGCTTCGTCGTCTACCACTCCGGTTACGAGGGCAACGCCGAGGGTCCGTTCGCCGAGGACGGCAAGGGCGTCGACCGTCTCGTGCGATCGCTGCGCGACGCGGGAGTCCGGCCTGGAGGCAACGTGTACGCCGAACTCGGATCGACGTGGCGTGCGGTGATGGGCAAACCGGATCAGGCCGGACACGTGCTGGGCAAGCTCCTGACCGCGGTGGGGGAGGACAACATCCTGTGGGGCACCGACTCGATCTGGTACGGCTCGCCGCAGGACCAGATCCAGGCGTTCCGAACGTTCGAGTTGACGGCCGAGGCCCAGGAACGGTTCGGCTATCCCGCGTTGACACCCGCGGTGAAGCAGAAGATCTTCGGTGGCACCGCCGCGCGGCTGTATGGCATCGATCTGGCGAACGTCGCTGCGGCAAAGTGCCAGTTCTCGCCCGACGACGTCGAGCACGCTCGGCAAGAGACCGCGCTCGGCAACACGACTTACGGACCGGTCAGTGCCGCCGCCGTCGCTGCGACGTTCCAGCGCGACCATCCATGGATGACGTGACGGGTCAGGTCACGTGAAGAACGCGGTGAGCGCGGCCCGGTAGCTGGCTGCATCATCGGTCGCCATCAACTCCCGGGCGGAGTGCATCGACAGTTGCGGCGCGCCCACGTCGACCGTCGCTATACCGAGGCGGGCGGCGGTGATCGGTCCGATCGTCGACCCGCACGGCAGATCGCCACGGTGGACGTAGTGCTGCAGCGTCACACCGGCGCGATCGCATGCCTCGATGAAGACCGCGGCCGATCGTGCGTCGGTGGCGTAGCGCTGCGATGCGTTGGTCTTGACCACTGGGCCGCCTCCCAGCGCGATCCAGTGACCGGGCTCGTGACGCTCCGGGTAGTTGGGATGCGTCGCGTGCGCCATGTCCGCTGACAGACAGATCGAACCGGCGACGGCGCGGTGCCAGGCGTCTCGGTCACCACCGAGCCCGCGTGTAATGCGTTCGAGCGTCGTGTCGAGCAGCGAGCTGGCGGCGCCCCGATTCGTGGTGCTGCCGATCTCCTCGTGATCGAACAGCACGATCACTTGGATCGCTTCCTTTACCGCCCGCGCGTTCGACGAGATGGCGTGCACCGCGGCCCAACACGACGCGAGGTTGTCGAGCCGCGGCGCCGAGATGAACTCGTCGTCGCGTCCTAGCAAGGTGCCCGGCTCGACATCGTGGAACATCACGTCCCAGAACAGGACGTCGTCTGCTTCGACACCGAGCTCGCACGCCAGCAACCGGCGGAACGCGTCCGGCTCTGCACTTCCTGTGCTCCACACCGGGACCAAGTGCTGTTGCGGGTTGAGCACGAGACCCTTGGTGTTCACTTCGCGGTCGAGGTGGATGGCCAGTTGCGGGATGCGCGCCATCGGACGGTCGATCTTCAGGAGCTCGAGCGCTCCACCCCGCAGCGCGACGCGGCCCGCGATGCCGAGGTCGCGGTCGAGCCACGAGTTGAACAGCGCGCCGCCGTAGACCTCGGCCGCGAGCAGTTGCACGCCCGCTCGCTCGACATCGGGATGGGGCTTGATCCGAAGGTTCGGGCTGTCGGTGTGCGCACCGATGATGCGAAACGGCGTCGTGGCCACGGCCGGCGAGGGGACGGTCCAGGCAATGAGGCTGCCGTCGCGTACCAAGTAGTGGCGTTGGTCGGGTCCTTCGGGCCATTCGCTGGACTCGTCCAATCGGGTGAAGCCGACGGCGTCGAGCCGCGCGGCAGCAGACACGCATGCATGAAACGGTGTGGGCGACTCTTGGACGAACGCGAGCAGGTCGTGTGCCGCCTCAATGTCTGCGCCGAGATCAGCCATGCCGTTGACTTATCACCCGAACCGGTAGTGGACCGTCTCCTGGATCGGCTCATAGCCGAGGCGGCGGTAGATGGCGTTCGACTGAGGATTGGAGAGCTGTGTGTACAGCACGCAGCACGCCGCGCCTGCGTCGAGCGCCGCCTGGCTGACGGCCGCCGTACAGGCGGCCGCGTAGCCGTGCCGGCGATGGTCCGGCGGCGTGTACACGTGGCCGACCCGGGTCACCCTGGCCAACATCGGTGTGAGCGCGGCCATCGACACGGGCCCACCGTCGTCCCAGATCCACACCAGGCCGTCAGTGATGCGCCGGCGCAGCACGTCTGGCGCGACTGCCGCGCCACCGGTGTCGGCTTCGAAGCCCTCCATCCACGCGACGAGGAGGTCGCTGTCCTCTTCGCCCGCGCGCCGGAGCCGCCCGTCCACGCCGTCGGGCTGACGCAGTCTCCCGAGCGCGTAGAGGCGCTGACCTTCGACGGGCTCCGCGGGCGTCTTCAACAACTCGGCCCAGCACCCCGCGAAGTACGCCGCGGTTGCTGCTTCGCCCGACACGCCGGGGAGGTCGGGCGCCTTCCGGGCGGCGCAAGCGGCGAGCGCGGCGACCGCGTCCGGCGGCGCCGGCGTGATCGCCGCATGAAACTGGAGCGGAGACTGGAACATGACCCCGACCACGTCATCACCGCGCGCCGCCCACCAGAACCGACCGGGTTCGGGGTGAGCGGCGCGCTCGCTGAGCAGCGTCAGGACGAGGTTGTGCTTCACCGCCTTCGACTCGAGGAACGCACGGGCCTCGTCGAGCACACGCGCAGCGTCATCGGTGAACTCCACGTTCATCGCCGCCATCGTGGCAGCGTCACGCCGGCGTGGCGGGTGAGTTAGTTGCCGGAGGCCGAACTGCTATCGGAACCGTGCTCCGTGCGGTGGTCACTCATCGTGTCGCGGCGGTCGTTCTTCGTGTTCTCCGCCCGTGCCGGGCCCACGACGACAAGTCCGGCGGCTGGAACTCCGACGACGTCTCTGAGGGCGAGTGGCATACATCTGGGTTACCCGAAAATGTCAATAGCAACCCACCGCCAGCGGACGCCCGCGCCCTCCGAACCCCGGGTCGCCGTGGCCCCTATAGGGGCCACGGCGCACCAACATTCGCCCTTACTGGGCGGTGATCGCGTCCCGACCTTC
>DATAES010000161.1:0-12588 GCA_036257895.1 Acidimicrobiales bacterium | reverse complement strand
AGCGCACGCAGGTCGAGGCGTTCTGGGTGCAGCGAAACCTGACTACTCGGTCGTGCGCCGCTTGAAGAGCCAGGTCGCGGTCACTGCGTACACGCCCAGGATCACGATCGACCACACAGCAGCGCGGCCGCTACGGGATGCTGCATCGGAGGCCTGAAGGTCGTATCGCTCGTCGGTCCACTTCAGCAACGCCGCGGCGTCACGTCCACCGCCTCTGGTTCCACGACGGCGGAACGAAGCTCGCGTTCAGGCCTTGTCCCACTCTGGTGCGTCCGCGCCGTAGAGGGTGACGAGTTCGGGCCATCGCAGCTCACGGTCTGCGACTCGGCCGGGCGGACGGACCGCGACGATGCGCTCGTCTGCCATGTCGAGGACCTGGAGCCATGGTCGTGGGTCGGCGTCGACCGAATCCGGGCGCGGTGGTTCGGCGGGCGGACGGGCGGTGAGCCACGCGGCGGTTCGGGCCAACGACAGTCGTCGCACATGCGTCCCGCCGGTCAGCATCTGGCGACGGACGCCATCGAGCACCGCCGCCGCGGCCAAGTACCCGGTCCCATGATCGAGTAGCTGACACGGGAGGGTCCCTGGCGTCTGGCCGTCTGCCGATTCGCTTGCCGCGATCCCTGTGGGCGCTTGCACGACGCTGTCGAATCCACGCCGCGCCGCCCATGGGCCCGTGTGTCCCCATGCGCTGAGGTCGACGATGACGAGGCCCGGGTAGCGCTCGATGAGCACGTCGTCCGACAGGTCGAACCGATCGAGCGCGCCCGGCCGATACCCACAGACGACCACGTCCGCATGCTCCAGAAGGTCATGCAGCGCTCGGTTCCCAGCCGGCGTCGACATGTCGACGATTGCACTCCTCTTGCCGAGCAATGTGTCGGCTGCTGCACCCGCGGTCATGTCCGGACGGTGCGGTGGATCGAGGCGCATGACTTCGGCACCGAGCGCGCCCAGGTAGCGCGTGCACACCGGGCCCGCGATGACGCGTGTGAAGTCGAGCACGCGCAACCCGGACATCGGTCCTCCGCTGTCGGTCGGCGACCGCGGTGCCCCGTCGGGCTCTGATCGAAGAGAGACGAGCGGCTCGAGGTTCACGGCTGACCCTTGCGCGTGAGCGCGCCAAGCATCGACCGAGCGCACTGCCGCGGCGATGCCACCCGCGGCGAACACGCTCTCTTCGATGTCGCGCGCCGTGCGCTCGCTGATCGCCGCGCCCACGACCTCATGGTCGGAGTCGTCGCGAAGACCCAGCGTTCGCAACAGCGCGTCGCGATGCCACGGGTAGTTCGCGTGGGTGCGCACCCATCCGTCGGTGGCGCGCCAGAAGCGCGAGAGCGGCGCGAACCCCATGCCGGTCGAGCGCGTCCCAGTCCGGTAGTAGCGCTCGCTGCGCACTGCCGCGGCGACGTGGCCGCGATCGAGGTCCAGTGTCGTCGCCGATCCCGTACGCAGTTCCTGCAACGCGCCGGCAGCGGCGAGGGCGACGGCGATGCACGCGGTCGCAGTGGCCTCGGTCGCAAGCCTCGAGGACAACGCGCCGGTGTCGCCCGTAAGCCTGAGTGGCTCCAATTCGGCCGACGCCTTGTCGGTCAAGGCAACCCACGCCTCGCTCATGAGTTCGCGTTCGAGCGGCGTCGTCATCCGGAGTCGAGGTCGGTGGAGGAGCCGGTCACGTCGATGAGACGTTGGAGCGGGAGATCACGAGCTTCAACGGCGGCTCGGCGAGGGCGGACTCGGCGTCGTCCCAGTCGACGACTGCGGATGTCACCTTGCCCGGATCGAAGCCCGCATCCACTGCGGCGAGAACAGCAGGAATGGCGGGGCGCGCATGCACACGGCCGGTGTGCAACGTGCAGCACCGCGAGTACATCGAGAACATCGGGAGGCTCGGGTCCTGGAGGTAGACCGAGGGACTCGTGCACCAACCGTCGAAGGCCGTGCTCTCGAGCGCACAGCGCAGGCCCGACTCGCTGCCGCTCGCATCGACAGTGATTGCGAAGGCGCCGACCTTGCGTGGGAATTCGCGCGCCTCGACTGCTTCGACACCGAGTGCTTCGGCGATTTGGAGCCGAGTCGCATCGTGATCGAGGTACACGACCCGAGACGCGCCAGCCGCGAGCGCGAGGCCAGCGGCGTACAAGCCGATGGAGTTCGGTCCGCCGTCTCCGCCGCAGACGAGCACCTCCGCGCCGGGCTCGGCGGCGAGTTGCGGCCCGACGCAGCGCCACGCGTCGGGGATGTTGTCGCTGGCACTGGCGACCGTCGTGGCGTCGATGTGGTCGGGGACCGCCACCAACATGGCGTCGGCATGCGGCACGAGCGCGAGGTCGGCGAGCAACCCGCCCCACTCGAACCCGCCCATCGCGCCGAGCCCGAACGTGGACAACTTCGGATGCGCCTCGCAGTTGCCGGTTCTTCCTCGCTGGCACGCGCCGCACGATCCACACGAGATCTGAAACGGAACCACCACGCGGTCACCGACGCCAACGTCAACGACAGCGTCTCCTACCTCGACGACCTCTGCGACACCCTCGTGTCCGAGCGGATACGGCCCCGTCAGGGGATAGACGCCGCGCAGCGCACCGACGTCGATGTCACACGTCGCCACTGCGATCGGACGGACGATCGCGGCCGCAGGGTCGGCGATCACCGGATCGGCGGCCTCTTCCCAGCGCACTCTGCCGGGCGCATCGAACATGAGCTGGCGCACGGACCCTCACCTCCGGTTCGTCGTCGATGTCAGCCGCGGAAGATGTACCAGATGGTACATGCCAACTGGTACGTTGCGGAAGTGGCGCAGCGGCAGAACACCGAGCCCGCGAACGAGCCTCCCTCCGAGGCCAAGGTTCGCCTGTTGGCCGCCACGATCGACTACGTGGCCGACAACGGCATCACGGATCGCAGCCTGCGCGAGATCGCGGCCGCGATCGGCACGTCGCACCGGATGCTCCTGTACCACTTCGGGTCGAAGCAAGGTCTGCTGGTCGAGGTCGTGCGCGCCGTGGAGGCCGAACAGCGACGTGCCCTGTCCGCGCTGTCAGACGACGCGCCGCTCGACGCGCTGGAGCAAACGTCGCGGCTGGCGAAGCGGCTCACGAACCCTCGCCTCCGCCGTAACGAGCGGCTGTTCTTCGAGCTCTACGCGCAAGCGCTCCAAGGCCGCGGTCCCGCGGCCGATCTCTTGCCCGAGCTCGTCCATGTCTGGTTGCCGCCACTGCGCGATCTCAGCATCAGACTCGGGGTGCCCGAACACGAGGCCGACGCCCACGCCCGCTTGATGCTGGCGGTTGCCCGCGGCTTGCTGCTCGACCTCGTCGGCACCGGCGAGCGCCGGGCCGTCGACCAGGCCATGGAACTGTTCAACCGGATGACGGTCGCCGCTCACCTTTGACTTCGAGCGCGCTGGCGTTCAGCTCGACGAAGCGGTGGTGGTCACGCTGGTTGTAGTGGTCGACGCGGTGGACGCCGACTTCGCGTTTGCGATGGTCTCTTCCAACGCCGCGATCGTTGCGGCGTCGGCCGCCCCGGTGGGTGGTACGTCGAGCGCCGTCTGAAACTCCTTCAGCGCATCGGTCAGCTCGGGCGTCCACTGCCCGTCGACCGGGCCGGTCCAATAGCCAGCGAGCTTGAGCGTTGATTGCACGGCGGCGGTTTGCGTCAGCTCCTTCGTAGCGGTCGCACCCCCCTTCGCGAGCAGCTCGGCATCGAGGGCAGCTGCAGTCGCTCGATCAACCCAGCCGGTTGGTGGCAATCGGTTCTGGGTCTGCAGCTGCTGGACCGCCTCGGCCGTTGAAGGCCCGTAGACGCCGTCGACTTCGCCCGCGTAGTAGCCGGTGGTGTGTAGCGCGGTCTGGAGTGCAGCGGTGTAGTCGTGCACCGCGGTGGCCGCCTTCTGTTGCTGTTCGTCGGTGAAGCAGCCGGCCTCGTTGAACAGTTGTAGCCACGCCATCTCGAGCGCGAGTCCCGCGGAGTTGACCTGCACGGTCGCCTCCGTCAGAGGAGATTGGTCAGTCACGTCCTGCGTCGCTGCCGCGAAGTCAGCCTCGGCCTTCTTGACACGATCGACGGTGGCCGGCGGGACGAGAGGCTCGGTGGTCGTGGTGCTCGTCGCGGTTGTGGGCGGCAACGTTTGGCTTGCGGCCGACGCCTGCGCCGCCGCGAGGGCACCCTTCGCGTCAGTGAGTTCCTGCTGGGCCTTCGCCAGGTCGTCGCGCGCGGTCGTCACCGCTTCGGCGCCGGACACCACGGACGAGCGAGGTTGCTCGAGGTCGGCGCCCGCGGTCTTGATGTCGCCAACGGTCGCGGCGGATTCATCGAACGCCTTGCCGTAGCGGTCGACTGCTTCGATGTAGTCCTTGGCCTCGCCACAGAACTGCGCGGTCGCCTTGTCGAGTGCTGCCTGGGCGTCCGCGACGCCCTTCTCTGCCTTCGACACCCGGGTTTGGGCGGCCGTGACCCCGTTCGTGCTGTCGCTGCTGCAAGCCGCGGCAAGGAAGCAGGCGGTGAACACAATGCTGGCAACGGCTGCCCGCCTGTGAGCGCCGCGATGGTCAGGTCTCATCTGTCAACCCCGTCTCGTCTGCATGATCCGTGGCAGTCGGCCCTCCGGTCGTCGCCGCGCATACGAGTCAGGGGGCGTCCGTTGCCTTCGCGGCGATCTGCTTTCGGACGATCAGCGCGTCGAGCCACGACACCAGTGCGTGTACGACCAGAGCGAGGATTCCGTACATGATGATCGCAAAGAGGACTGCAAAGTCGATGACAGAGCCGTTGCCATTCGTGACCGTGGGAAAGATGCCGCGGAACGGTTCGAGGACCCTGTTCGCACTCCGGTACACCCACTGCGTGAACGATGCGTCGGTGCTCGCGTTGAACAGCAGCAGGAAGAAGGCGAACAACAAAATGATCGTCGCCGCGACGAAGAACGCGTAGACGAGCCAGACCACCACCCTGGCGAACCGGAGGCCTTTGATCTTGGAAGCGGTATCGACCACGGGCGTCACCTTTCAGCGCCGTTCCCGCCGCGCCGTGCTCTTTCCTAGTGCACGCGCCGCTGCCACGAGTGCATCCCCCAGACAGGGCGACCTCCATCTCCTAGCCGCGGTCGGCGGCGTCACCCGCCTCGGGTGATTCGGCGGTTCTCGCCGGTCGGGATAATGAGCACCTTGAAGACCGACAATCAGCGGAAGAACGCCGCGGTTGCCTGCGATCGGCGTGCGCCGATCGCTGAACACCACGAGCTCGTCACTTTGCACATGCAGGAGCGGAGACAACGGTGACCCGCGGGGTCCAGTCATGAGTAGCGTCGCCCCGCCCACCACGGAGGAGTCGCGCGTGCGGTGGTACCAGCTCTCGCCGGAGGAGGTGGCGACCCGCCTCGAGGTCGATCCGGCGCGCGGGCTCTCCGGCGCTGAGGTGGACCGGCGACGGCAGAAGTACGGCTCCAATGTCCTCGCGGCCAAGCAGGCCGAGTCGGGGCTGCAGGCGTTCCTGCGTCAGTACCAGGACTTGATGCAGCTCATCCTCGTTGGTGCCGCCATCGTGAACCAGGTGGTCACCGGCGAGACGGGCACCACGATCGTCCTGATCGGTCTGACCATCTTCAATGCGGTGTTGGGCCTACGCCAGGAAGCGAAGGCCGAGGCGAGCTTGGCGGCTCTCGAGAAGATGTTGAAGGACATCGCACGCGTGCGACGCGACGGCGCGGCGATCGAGATCGACGCGGCCGAGCTGGTGCCGGGCGACATCGTGCTGTTCGAGGCGGGAAACCGCGTGCCGGCCGATGGTCGGCTTTTGGTGGCGGCCACCCTCGAGATCGAAGAGGCCGCGCTCACCGGTGAGAGTGCCCCTGTGCTCAAGGATGTGGCATCGATCGAAGGCGACGATGTCGGACTCGGCGACCGGCTGTGTCTGGCGTTCATGAACACGTCCGTCACTCGCGGGCGCGGCGAGATGATCGTGACCGGCACGGGGATGGACACCGAGATCGGCAACATCGCCACGCTGCTGAACCAGACCGAGGCCGACAAGACGCCGTTGCAGAAGCAGCTGGATCGGCTCACCCGTGTCATCGTGGGCATCGCGGGGATTGCGTTCGTCACGATGGTGATCCTCGGCATCCGCGACGATCGAGCCTTCGACGACGTGTTCCTGGCCGGCGTCGCTCTCGCCATCTCGGCGATTCCGACCGGACTGCCTGCAGTCGTCACGACGCTGTACTCGATGGGCACCCGCGTGCTGGCCGAGCACAACGCGATCGTCAAACGACTGCCGTCCGTCGAGACCCTCGGGTCGGTGTCGGCCATCTGTTCGGACAAGACGGGGACTCTCACCCTGAACAAGATGACGGCACGCGAGCTGGTGGTGCCGGGCCGCAATCGATTCACCATCGGCGGCGAGGGCTATGCGACCACGGGCGAGATCAGGCACGACGGAGGCCTCGAAGTCGACCTCGATGACGCGCTCTTGCCGATGGCACTGTGCGCGGACGCCCGACTCGACGACGCGGGCGACTTGATCGGCGACCCGACAGAGGGTGCGCTGATCGTGCTGGCTGCGAAGGGCGGGCTCGATCTCGAAACGACCCGCCAGCGTTACCCCCGGGTCGCCGAAGTGCCATTCGACTCCGAGTACAAGTTCATGGCGACGTTCCACAACATGACGGATCACACCGGCCGGGAAGTGGTGCGCTGCTTCGTGAAGGGCGCTCCTGACGTGCTGATCGAGCGGACGAGCACCTACTGGTCACCCGACGGTGAGATCCGCGACGTCGCCACCGACCAGCGGACAGCGGCGCTTGTCGAGAACGAGCGGATGGCCCAGTCAGGCGAACGGGTCATGGTGGTGGCTCGACGCGATTTCGACCCGGGCCAGTTCGACCCCAACGCCGATCTCATCAGCATGGTGCAGGACGTGACGATCATCGCGATGATCGGCATCGTCGACCCGCCCCGCGCCGAGGCCAAGGCGGCCATCGCCAAATGCCATAGCGCCGGCATCGAAGTCCGGATGATCACTGGCGACCACGCCGTGACCGCAGCCGCCATCGGCAAGGAGTTGGGCATCGGCGGGCGGGCCCTGACCGGGGCCGAGTTCGCTGCCCTCACCGACGAGGAACTCGCGCAGCAGTTGCCCGAGATCGGGGTGGTGGCCCGAGTGGCGCCCGAGGACAAGATCCGGCTCGTCCACTCGCTTCAACAGCAGAGCAACATCGTGGCCATGACGGGCGACGGCGTGAACGATGCGCCCGCCCTCAAGAAGGCCGACATCGGCGTGGCCATGGGGATCACCGGGACCGAGGTGTCGAAGGACGCCGCGGTGATGATCCTCACCGACGACAACTTCGCCACCATCGTCCGGGCGGTCGAGTACGGGCGCGAGCTCTACGACAACCTCTCGAAGTACATCCGGTTCCAGATGGCCGCCCTTGTCGGCTTCATCGCCACCTTCCTCGGTGCCGCAATTTTCTCCATCGCCGACGGCATCCCGTTCTCCCCGCTGGCGGTCCTTTGGATCAACTTCGTCGTGCAAGTACCCATCGCCATCGCACTCGGGTTCGACAAGCCCCTGCCGGGCCTCATGGACCGCAAACCCCGACCCCTCGCGGAGCCCGTGCTCAACGTGCCGCAGTGGGTACGAGCCGTGGGCCTCGGCGTGCTCATGGCCGTGGCAACCCTCTGGGTGCGCGACGCGTTCGAGAGCTGGACCGACGCGCTGGTCGCAACCACCATGGCCGTCACGGTGTTCTCACTGCTCAACGTGGCCGTCGGCCTGAGCGCTCGCAGCCAGACCCGGACGCTGTTCACCCGCGACCTCGTCTCGGACCGACGCCAGCTCACGCTCTACGGCGGCACGCTGCTCGCCATCATCCTGGCCACCGAGCTGAGCGTTCTGCAGCGGATCCTCGGCACCACCTCGCTCACCGGCGGGCAGTGGCTCGTCTGCCTGCTCCTCGCGGCCAGCCTCATCGTGGTCGAAGAGATCACGAAGCTCGTCCTGCGCCATCGAGAGCACGCCGCGCACGAACACACCGAATGACGCCGCGCCCTCTGGATCACTCCAGGTGCGCTACCCAGAGATCCTCGATGGGCCACTGCGCGGCCCATTGCACTGACGAGATCTCGTAGTACTCGGCGGCCTTGGCGTCGGCCGGCGCATAGACCTCGTGCAGCGCGTCGATGACAAAGCCATTCGTCCGCAGGGTCCGAATCCATTCGCCGTGGCCGGGATGGAACTCGATCCCGCCGCCGGACCAGTGCACGCGGTTCATTCCGCGTTGGGGCCGGAGCAGACGCTCTTCCGTCGGGCCCTCCTCTTCGGGGACGCACAAGGTCGCGATGACGCTGTTCGTCAAGAACACGAGCCGACCATTCGGCCGGAGCAGACGGGCTGCCTCGGGGATCCACCGTGCGGGATCGCACCACACGCTTGCGCCGTACTCGCTGACGACCAGATCGAATCGCCCGTCGGCGAGCGGTACGTCTTCTGCGTTGGCTTCGATCATCGGGAAGGCGACGTCGAACTGCTCCTGGCAGTGCTGCGCAGTTTCGAGTTGCGCTCGCGTGAGGTCGATCGCGATCGGTCGGGCGTTGCGCCGTGCCAGCCACGCCGAGAAGTACGCAGTGCCGCAGCCGAGCTCGACCACGTCGAGATCGGTGACGTCACCCAACACGTCAAGCTCGCGTTCGGCGACGTTGAAGAGTCCGAACGTGATCTCTGGTGCGGCCCACGCAGTTGCTGCGTGGCCGTCGGTGAACTCCTCGTTCACCAAGGTCCACAACGAACGGTTGACGGCACGATCTTCTGCCGGATCCGGCCTGCCGGAGTCGACGTGATTCAGGACGAGGTCCGTCTCATGGGCCGCACTGCCGCGAAATGTAGCGACCAACGATTCTCGCGCGGGCCAATCCTTGTAGGTCGCGCCCTTTTGGCGCCGACATCACGACGTACAAGGGACCACAACTCCGAGTTGGCACCGCCGGCTGAGCGCCGGAGCCGCTCGCCGTGGCCTCGTGCGACGACGTCGATGAAGACATCGCCGGTGAACCAGTCCGCTGGACCCTTGACCGTCGGCTTCCTCGGTTCGACTTCCATCACGTCTCCTCTCGTGCGGCTCGTAGCGTTGCGGTGTGGACGTCGAGGGCGAGCGCGAAGCGAGGGTCACCCCCCTGGAACTGTTCTTCGATCTTGTCTTCGTCTTCGCATTCACCCAAGTATCGACGCTCCTCATCGGCAACCCGACCTGGGGTGGTGTGCTCCGCGGCGGATTGCTGCTGAGCGTCCTGTGGTGGGCGTGGTCCGCCTTCGCGTGGCTGACGAACACGCTCGACCCTGAAGAAGGCGGCGTGCGGATCGCGATGTTCGCCGCCATCGCCGCGATGCTCATCGCATCCCTCGCTGCGCCCCAGGCCTTTGGTCGTGATGGGGTCACCTTCGCGATTGCCTACCTGATCGTGCGCGCGCTCCACCTCGTGCTCTACGCAATCGCCGGCCGCGGCGACACCGAACTCCTGCGCGCCGTTCTGCGCATCGTGCCCACCGTCGCTGTCAGTTGCGCGCTGCTCGTGGTGGCCGGCTTCCTCGACGGTGCGCCGCAGTTGGCGTGTTGGGCGGCTGCGGCTGCAATCGACTACATCGGCCCACTGGTCGGCCACATGCGCGGGTGGCGGATCTCGCCCGCGCACTTCGTCGAACGCTTCGGACAGATCATCTTGATCGCGCTCGGGGAATCGGTCATCGCCATCGGGGTCGGCGCCCAAGGCCTCGACCTCGACGCTCGTCTCGTCGCGGGTGCGCTGCTCGGGATCTGTGTCATCGCCTGTCTGTGGTGGTCATATTTCGACTGGGTCGTCTACGTCGCGCAGAGCCGGCTGGAGGAAGCAAGCGGCAAGCGGCGGGCGGCACTTGCCCGGGACGTCTATTCGTACCTTCATCTGCCGATGGTCGGCGGCATCGTGCTCTTCGCGTTCGGTCTCGAGACCGCACTCCACGAAGCGGAGCACTCACTCCGCCTCGTGCCCGCGTTCGGCCTCGTCGTCGGCATCGCGCTCTACCTGCTCGCCCATGTGGGGCTTCGGTTGCGGATCGGTGGTGGGCTCGGACGGGGACGGCCCATCGCGTGCGTCGTCCTGCTCGCGCTGCTCCCAGTGGCGACGAGGGTGCACGGTCTCGTGGCGGTCGGCCTCGTCGCCGCGGTGTGCGTGGCGCTCATCAGCTACGAGGCCCTTCGGCATCGAGAGTCCCGCGCGTTGATTCGCGCGCACCGGAGTGCGCTGACGGCAGAGCAGATCGCGCGTCTGGAGCGCGGGTGACTTCATCAGTTGATGTAGTCCTCGCCGGTGGCCCGCACGGTGATGTCGCCGATGTTGATACCCCAAGGCAGGTCGATCACTGCGATGATCTGCGCGGCTAGATCTTCGGGTGTGATCGTCCAGTAGCGCACGTCATCCGGATCGCATTGCTCCGCGGGAAGTGATCCAGATAGCCACGCGAGCACCCGCTCGCCGAACTGTTCGACGTTCTGCCCGGTGAGGCCGACGATGGCGGCGGGGTTCACGATGCCGGTCGACAGGTTGGTGCCGAGCACACCGGTCGGTCGCACGACGGTCACCTTGATCTTGCCTTGGGCCTCGACGCGCAACGAGTCCGAGAGGACTGCGACTGCAGCTTTGGTCGCGCTGTAGACGCCCGACCCGGCAGTGCCCTGGTTGCCGTAGATCGACGAGATGTTGACGATGTGCCCCCGCCCTTGCGTGATCATCTGGTCGTACACCGCGGTGATGCCGTTGACGACACCTTTGAAGTTGATGTCGATCGCACGATCCCACGCGGGCGCGGCTTGGGCGTGATCGGCGAAGAAGGCGAGTGGCATCACGCCGGCGTTGTTCACGAGGATGTCGATGGCGCCGAACCGGTCAAGCGCGAACACCGCGACGCGGTCCATGTCGGCCTTGCTGACGACGTCGGCACCGATTGCGGTCGCGACCCCACCGTCATCCACGATCGACGATGCCGTGGACTCAGCGGCAGCTGCGTCGATGTCCGTTGCTACGACCGACGCGCCCCGGGCCGCTGCCATCTGCGACGTGAGGCGCCCGAAGCCACTCCCGGCGCCGGTGACGATCAGAACTTTGCCTTCGAGGTGTGACACGGCGCGACTCTCGCGCTAGCCCGCGGGCCAGGCGACCGACTTCACTTCGACGTACTGGTCGAACCCCGCGGTGCCGTTCTGCCGTCCCACGCCACTGGCCTTGTAGCCGCCGAACGGCACGTCGGCCCCGTAGGCAGCGCCGCCGTTGAGCCCGATCGAACCGGCGCGCAACCGGCGCGCGACTGCGAGCGATCGTTCCAGCGAACCCGACAGCACATACCCGGCGAGCCCGTATCGACTGTCGTTGGCGATCCGAACCGCGTCATCGTCGCCGTCGTGCGGGATGACGACCAGTACGGGACCAAAGATTTCGTCTCGCGCGATGGTCATGTCGTTGTCGACGTCGACGAACAATGTCGGCTTGACGTAGAAGCCCTGGTCGAGGCCGGCGGGAACCTCTGGTCCGCCGACGAGGAGCTTTGCACCTTCGTCGATGCCTTTGCGGATGTAGCCGACGACGCGCTCGCGTTGCTTGGCGGAGATGACCGGGCCGCACAACGTATCGGGTAGTTGGGGGTCGCCGACGACGACAGCTTCGTAGTTTGCCTTCAACAGCTCGACGCCCTCGTCGTAACGCGATCGCGGCAGGAGCATCCGCGTCGGCGTCGCGCAGCCTTGTCCGGCATGCATGCACACGCCGAACCCGATCATGCTCGCCGCCGGGAGGTCGGCATCGTCCAACACGATCGCGGCCGACTTGCCGCCGAGCTCCAGGAACAGACGCTTCATCGTCGAGGAGCCCTTTTCCATGATCCGCTGGCCGACCGGCGTCGAGCCGGTGAAAGAGATGAGATCGACCTTGGGCGACAACGTGAGCTCTTCGCCGACGAGATGGTCGGACGCGGTGACGACGTTCACGACACCGGGCGGTATGTCGGTGCCCTCGGCGATCAGACGGCCGAGACGGGTCGCGTTGAAAGGGGTGTCCGGGGCCGGCTTGAGCACAACCGTGTTGCCCGTGGCGAGTGCTTGGCCCAGCTTGTTGATCGTCACTTCGAACGGGTAGTTCCACGGCACGATCGCGCCGACGACGCCAACCGGCTCTCGCCATACCTTCCGCGTGGTCATTTGACCGGTCAGATCGACCATCGCGTCGCCGAGTTCGAGTTCCCACGGATACTCGTCGATGAGCTTCGCGGGATAGGTGAGTCCTGCGGCCAAGGGACTGTCGAGCTGCGGACCGTGCGTCACCATCCGCGGGCATCCGACCTCGAGGATCAGCTCCTCGCGGATGAGCTCGCGTTCGGCTTCGAGGGCTTCCTGCAGTTGGAGCAGACAGCGCTGCCGGAAGGAGCGGTTGGTCGCCCAGTCCGATTCGTCGAACGCACGTCGCGCCGCGTCGATCGCGCGATGCATGTCTGCCTTCGACCCGTCGGCTACGTCGCCCAGGATCTCCTCGGTGGCCGGGTTGAGGTTGGTGAACGTGCCTGCCTCAC
>DATAES010000160.1:0-27805 GCA_036257895.1 Acidimicrobiales bacterium | reverse complement strand
ATACTGCAAAGAGTTACGATGACCCCATGACGCTGCAGACCGAGTACACCCCCGACGAGCTGCTGGCCTCGCACGACTACGCCGAGCCGCTCTTGGCCGGCGGGCGGCGCTGCCACGGCGGCTTCGTCGAGGACGGCAGCTACGTCTCCCCCCGGACGAAGGGCCGGGTCCCGGCGATCGGTGCGTGGCAGCAGCAACATGGCGAGCAGTTCGGCACGGAGTTGCTCGGCGTGCCGCTCGATACGTGGCCAGAGCCCTATCCGAACGTGGCGCAGTCGCGTCATCTGATCAGCGAGGGCATCTCGCAGCCGATCATTGCCACCCTCACCCGCATCGGCACGGTCGAGGGCTTCGGCTCGGTCATCCGCAACTCGGTCGTCCCCGATCTGCAGCGTGCGTTCGCGGAAGAGATCAACGGCACGGCGATGACTCATCTGCAACGCGGGCTGTACGAGGCACACGCGCGTGACGAGGCCGGTCACGGCGACGAAGCGGGCCACAACGAAATGTGGTTCGCGGCGCGCGACATCGCGTTCGAGAACCCCGTGACCGAGGACGAGACGCAGCGAATGCTCATGCGCATGGGCGTGACCGGACCGTCGGGCGGACAGCCCGACTTCGCCGCGCTGCGAGCGGCCGCGATGGCGAATCGGGTGCTGCCGGACGACATCGACTTCGACCTGGAGTCGTTGATCGAGCGGATGACCCGACTGTTGTTGATCGAGATCTCCGCCTTCCACTTGTTCGCATGGGCAGAGACGCTGTTGTCCGACGACGAGCTCGTCGCCGGTGACGGCGAGGCAGCACGGCTGGTGTCGTACATCCGGTCGGACGAGACGCCGCACGTCGAGTACCTGCGCACCGTGCTGTCCGAGATGCGCGACCGGACCTTCGTCGGCGAATCGGGCCGCACCTACACCGGTGCCGACATGATCGGCCGCATCTGGGACCGTGCGCTGACCGATTCGCTCGGAACGCGCCGCACCGAGACGATGCGCATCACGCTCGCCGAGGTCGAGCGCGCCATCGGAGACGGCCCTGGGCGCGCGGACGTCCTCGAGCGTTTCCACGAACTCGGCTCGACGCGCCCGTCGGGCGATGGACAGTGGGTCGAGCAACTCGCCGCCGTGTCTTGATCCCTGTCTTGATCGTCGCGTCCTGATCGTCGAGTCCTGACCGCCCGCAACGGTCTCGTAGGGTGTGGCGGGTGGAGGCGCTGTCCGGACCCGTTCTCGTCCTGACCGCCCTGCTCGCCCTTGCCGGTGCCTTCAAGGTTCGCCGTCCCGCCGCGACCGTCGGCGCGTTGCGCGCGATGCACCTGCCCAGTCGTCCGGGTCTGGTGCGCGCCCTCGGTGCCATTGAGGTCGTGCTCGGCGTTGCCGCGCTGGTGACCGGCGCCCGCGCCTGGCTCGCTCTCGCGGCCGCGGCGTACCTGGCGTTCGCGGCGTTCGTCGCTGCCGCGTTGCTGTCCGGATCGCCACTGCAGTCGTGCGGCTGCTTCGGCCAACGCGACACCCCGCCCAGCGTGGTGCACCTTGCCCTGAACGTGACGGCGGCCGTGGTCCTGCTGATCGCCGCCGCAGGGGAACTACCGAAACCGGTCGACGTCCTCGCTGATCAGCCGTGGCACGCCGCACCGTTCCTGCTGCTCGTACTGATCTCGGTGCAACTCTGCTATCTGGTGCTCACCGCGCTGCCTGCAGTGCTGACACCCATTCGTGCTCGATGAGCCGCTGGCTGGCCGACAAGGTGACGTCGGTCCTCGAGTCGCGCACCAACCGCCGAGGCATGCTGATCCGCAGCGCGGTGGTCGGCTCCGCTCTGGCGACGAACCCGCTCGACTATGTCCTGCGGCCCATGACCGCATTCGCCGCCGCGTGCCAATGTCGCGGCCAGCCGTGCTCGTGCGGAACTCCTTGTTGTGACGGGTACACCGAGTTCTGCTGCACCATCACCGGCCGCAACCAATGCCCCGCGGGGACCGTCACCGCGGGATGGTGGAAGGCCGACGGGACGCCGTTCTGCACGGGTCCTCGTTACTACATGGACTGCAACCAGCTCACGTACCCGTGTGGCTGCACGTGTGCGAACGGGTCGTGCGGAAATCGGGTCAGCTGTTGCAACTTCTTCCGCTACGGCCAGTGCCATCAGGAGATCCCGCAGGTCGGCCCCATCGTGTGCCGTGTCATCACCTGCACACCGCCTTGGGTCATCGACCCGTCGTGCACGACCGCCAGCGCGACCGATCAGGCAACCGCGTTCCATGATGCGCCGTGCCTTCATGCGCCCGACCCGCCCCCGAAGAAGGAGGAAGAAGACTTGCCGCCCGCACCTGCCATCACCGTCGACAACACCGGCCATCAATGGGTGTTCGTCCGAGGCACCGATGCCGCGCTGTGGGCGAAGCGCGACAACGAGGGCTGGTTCACCTTGGGTGGTGGGCTGTCGTCGGGACCGGACGCAACCGTCACGCCGGACGGCAAGATCCTCGTTGTGGCGCGCGGCCTGGACGGCGCGGCATGGCAGATCGTGCGCGACGCGGCCGGCAACTGGTCGGGGTGGTTCATCCTCGGCGGCAAGAGCTGACTCGCGTCTGAGGAAGACATGGTCGCGCTCGTCTCGATCCTCGCCGTTGCCGTCGGCCTGCTCTCGCTGCTCGTGGCCGGGCTACTGCGCAGTCACGCGGAGATCCTGCGCGCGCTGCAATCGCTCGGCGTCAGCCTCGACCCCGACGCCCCCGAGGCGCAGAGCCCGACCGGTCTCACGTCGCCCGAACGCACGGACGGAGCACCAGCGGTCGACGTCGCCGGCATCGACCCATCCGGCGCCCCGGTCACGTTCGCAGTTGCGGGTGTCGACCACCGCACACTTCTTGCCTTCCTGTCGAGCACGTGCCTGACGTGCCGAGGCTTCTGGGATGCCTTCGCCGACCGCCGTCTGTCGGTACCGGGACGGGCGAGATTGCTGATCGTGACGAAGGGCTCGGAAGCCGAGAGCCCGGCGACGATCCGCAAGCTGGCGCCCTCCGGCGTGCACACCGTGCTGTCGAGCGCGGCCTGGGCGGACTATCGGATCCCTGGCGCGCCGTACTTCGTCCTGCTGGACGGCTCGAACGGTGACGTCATCGGCGAGGGTGCTGCGACGACTTGGGACCAGGTGCGCGATCTCATGGCACAGTCGTTGGACGATGGCCGCCCGCAGGACCGCCCGTCGCGCGTGAACGCGGAGTTGCGGACGGCCGGGATCGAGCCTGGTCATCCGAGTCTTCACCCGGACCGTGGCGAGTGAGCCCGCTCGTGTTCTGGGCCGGCATCGCGTCGGCAGTCGTCGGCGCCGTACGTTCGACATGGTCACCGTGAGGAGCATCGATGCTCTCCAGCATCACTCCGCTCGGTGAGCGGGGACGGCACAACCGATTCGGCGTCACCGCGACAGCCTTCGTGGCCGGTTCGATCGTCGGCGGTACGACCCTGGGCGCGCTGTGTGGCTGGCTCGGCTCGTGGCTGCCCGAGCGGTCGAGCACGACCGATGCGCTGCTCGTCGTACTGCTCGCGGTCGCCGGCGCACTGCTCGACGCGACGCACGTACCCACCATCAAACGGCAGGTCAACGAGGACTGGCTTCACCGCTACCGCGGTTGGGTGTACGGCGTCGGGTTCGGCGCGCAACTCGGCTTCGGGGTGGTCACTGTCGTGACGAGTGCGGCCACGTACGTCGCCTTTGCTCTCGCCGTCCTCACGGGATCCATCGCAGCCGGCGCTGTGGTCGGATTCACGTTCGGCGCGCTGCGCGGACTGTCGCTGCTGCTGGCCCGGAACATCGATTCACCTGACGAGTTGCGCACGTTCCACCGCCGGCTCGACGCCCGCGCCGCCGGAAACGCCCGACTCGGCGTCATCTTGCAAGTTCTGATCGGTGTCCTCGCCGTGATCGCGCTTGCGGGGTACGCATGAGCGGCCTCGCGGGCTCGGGCATCGCAGTCGACGTGCCGGCCGGTTGGGACGGCCGTATATACACGCGGTCGCCCGAACCGAGTGGGTTACGCCCCGCGAGCGCAATGGCGGCGCAACAAGAGACGACCGGTGCGGTGCTGCACGTCGCCAGCTTCCCGTTGCCGCCGGACACCGGCGACTACGGCGGTGGCGCCGTCGAGCTCATGACGAGCACCGACCTCCTCATCGTGCTGTTCGAGCACGGCGCGCAGAGCGCCAACACGCCGCTCTTCGCGGCGACCTCGATCCCCCGTCTCGTCGCAACGGATGTCAGCACGATGCAGTTGCAGCGCCTGCTCGAAGGTCAAGGCGGCGTGCAACGGTTCTTCACGATCGCGGGTCGGGCTTTCTGTCTCTACGTGGTCTTCGGGTCCTACGCCCGTTGCGTCCGCACCGTCCCGGTCGTGAACTCGATCCTCGACACGATCACCATCTCCTGAAGGACCGAACCGCCTCCGAACTCCGGGTCGTCGTGGCCCCCAGAGGGGCCACGGCGCACCAACATTCGGATGGGGAAAGAACAGGTCAGGCGTAATGTCCCGGGATGAAGTTCGGGATCATGTTTGCGAACGTGCTCGGATTCACGCGCGCCGAAGGCGCGGTCGCCATCGCGCAGGCCGCGGAAGCGTCAGGGTTCGAATCGCTGTGGGCCGTGGAACATGTGGTCGTCCCTGCCCGCTACGAATCCGAGTACCCGTACTCCGACAGCGGGCGCATGCCGGGGACGGACGACGTCGACATCCCGGACCCGCTCGTCTGGCTGGCCTACGTGGCCGCCGCGACGAACACGATTCGCCTCGCCACTGGCATCCTCATACTCGCCGAACGTAATCCCGTCGTGACCGCGAAGGAGGTCGCGACTCTCGACCTGCTTTCGAACGGCCGCGTGACCCTTGGCGTCGGCGTTGGATGGTTGCGCGAGGAGTTCGAGGCCATCGGTGTGCCCTTCGAGCGTCGGGGCAGACGACTCGACGAGAACATCGCTGCCATGCGAGCGCTCTGGACGCAGGATCTGCCGACCTACCAGGGCGAGTTCGTGTCGTTCACAAACGCGATCTGCCGCCCGCATCCCGCGCAGAGCTCGGTGCCGATCGTGATCGGCGGCCACACCGATGCTGCGGCGCGCCGGGCGGGTCGATTGGGCGACGGCTTCTTCCCCGGCAAAGGCGACTTCGAACACCTCGTCGCCGTGATGCGCGACGCCGCCACGGATGCGGGGCGAGATCCGGACGCGATCGAGCTCACCTCAGGTGGTGAGGACGCGCTCGGACCCGACGCGCTCGACAGCGTTGCACGGCTGGCCGACCTCGGGGTCGAGCGCATCGTGATCCCTCCGCTTGCGTTCGACGCAGACAACATCCACGACGCCCTTGCCCGATACGGCGACGAGGTGATCGCGAAGGCGTGACCGAGACCACGGTGCCGCGTTACGTCGCCGTCATCGGCGCCACGGTTACTGATGCTGATGCCGACGCGGCCGCGGAACGCGTCGGCGCGTTGCTCGCCGAAGCCGGCGCCGTCGTCGTCACCGGCGGGCGCGACGGCATTGCCGCGGCCGCGAGCCGCGGTGCAGCCGAGGCGGGCGGACTCACCCTCGGAATCCTGCCGGGCCGCGACCGCTCGGAGGCAAACCCGTGGGTCCGCGTAGCAGTGCCGACCGGCTTGGGCGAGCTGCGCAACGCGCTCGTCGTCATGGACGCGGATGCGGTGATCGCGTTCCCTGGCGCGTACGGCACCTTGATCGAGCTCGGCTTCGCGCTGCACACCGGACGTTCGATCGTCGTCGTCGGCGACTGGCCACTGGCCGCCGGAGCTTCCGTGCGGCGCGCCGGTTCCGCCGAGGAAGCCGTCGCATACGCGCTGTCGGCAGCGAACTCGTAGCTCGGCTACGAGCAGACGGTGAACGTCCCGGGCTGACCCGCGGGCGCGGTCACGGTGGCCTTCACATCGGGCGCCCATTGACTCAGCGCTGCCGCCAACTCCTGCGTGTCGTCGGGCGTGTCGCCGACGAACGAGTCGCGAAGGCACGTCTTGCCGCTGGCGTCCATCCACGTCACATATGTGTCGCCACCCCAACCGGTGACTGCCTCGTCGACGTCGCTCGTCCGTCCCGACCCCAACAGGATCTCCTCGAACATGAACGCGCCGAGCGCACCCTTGTCTTGCACCGTGCCGTCGGCCGCAGGAGCCGGTACGGGGACCGCTCCTTCGCCGTCGAGGAACCTGTCGGGATCGATCACTTGCTCACTCGTCGTCGGAGGCTGCTGGAAGGCCGCGTCGAGACGCGGACGATCGCCGGCATCGAGGATGGCCTCCACCAGCAAGGGACCGTCGGTGTACGGCTCCTGGATGATGTCGCGTAGCACCTGCGGCAACGCGAAGATCTCAGGATGGGCGAGCACCAGATCCTGCTGCTCCTTCACGACTGCGGCCCGCTCGCGTGGCGACAACGACTTCAGGTAGGCCTGCTCGACCCGAGTGGCGTCGCCCTCGGTGAGCGCAGTGAAGCCGAACCCGGTCTCGTCGTCCGCCGCGTCGAGTTGCGGACGATCGAGGACGAACCACTGGTCGTCGAGCGCATGGGTCAACTCGTGGGCCAGCGTGTCACGCACGAACGGTGTGACCTCCGTCCCCCGCACCACCAGCTTCTTCGTCTCGGGGTCGTAGAAGCCGAGCACAGAGTTGTCGAGCAGGTCCCGTTCGGCCTTCGTGAGATCGAAGGTCGGCGGGATCAAACCGAGGGCGCGCAGCACCTGTTGGGATTCGGCCAGCGCCGGACCCTCCTTGGCCAGCTCCTGGTCCAGCATCTGCGTGAGCTCGTCGTCAGTCGCTAGCTGCACGTCGACGTTCGTCTTGAACTTCAGCCCACGCTGACGCTCGACGAACTGCTGGATGTCCAGCACCGCGGTCTGCAAATCCGGCTCGGCGTTGGAACTGGAGGCGCTGTCGGAGTCTCCGGACTCGCTGGTCGAGCTGTCGGTCGCACTGCTCTCGGAGTCCGTGGCGAGAGGACTGGTCGTGGTGGGCGCACCCGCGATGAAGCGAGTGTTCGAGTCGTCGCTCGACTGTCCCCACGCCAGCACACCCACGATGACGATCGCCGCGGCGCCGATGGCCGCGATCAGCAAGGCGCCGCGTCGAGGATCGCCCGGCTCGCGGTGCTGTCCGCCACCCCCGTACGGAGGAGGGCCCGCGTCGGGCTCGGGCACCAGCGGCGGAGGCGCGGGCCAGTTCTCGGGCGGCGACGGTGGAAAGGTCGGTGGCGGCGGAACCGCTGGCGCCACGTATGGCGGCCCGAGCGGCGGCATGGTTGCCGCGCCAGCGCCGGGATGCCACGGCTGAGTGTTCGAGGCCGGCTGCGGAGCGGACGGAGGAGCGGGCGCCGACGGGGGCTGGGGGCGCGGCGGCAACGGCGGTAGTGGCGGATCGGGCTCGTTCGGCGCCCCGGGCGGGACGGCGAACGGCTGGGTCGGTTCATCCATTCGGCTCCATCGAACCACGTCGCGGGCTGCATTCGTTTTCGGCCGTGCGGCACACTCTTCGGGTGGAAGGCCTACCCGTCATCGACGTTTCTCGTCTGCGAAACGGCGGTGGAGGCGTCGAGCGGGTGGCGGCCGCGATCGATGCCGCGAGCCGCGACATGGGGTTCTTCTACGTGGTGGGCCATGGGGTCCCGCCCGAGCTCACCTCGCGTCTCGATCGGCTCGCACGCGAGTTCTTCGCGCTGAGGGATGACGAGAAGTCGGCGATCGCGATGCACCGCGGCGGAAAAGCATGGCGGGGCTGGTTCCCGGTCGGTGGGGAGTTGACCTCGGGCAAGCCCGACATGAAGGAGGGGATCTACTTCGGCGAGGAGCTCGCCGGCGACGATCCGCGTGTCCGTGCCGAGCTTCCACTGCACGGCCCGAACCTGTTTCCCGACCGTCCCGATGGTCTGCGGGGAGCGGTGCTCGAGTACATGGAGCGCGTGACCGAGCTCGGCCAGACCTTGCTGCGCGGGATGTCGATCGGTCTCGGTCTCGACGAGACGTGGTTCGAGCGGCACCTCACCGGCGAGCCGCTCGTGCTGTTCCGCATCTTCCACTACCCACCACTGGACCATGTCGACGAACGGTGGAGCGTCGGTGAGCACACCGACTACGGGCTGATCACCATCCTGGCGCAGGACGCCTCCGGAGGCCTCGAGGTGCGGGGACCGAACGGCTGGATCGCCGCGCCCCCGGTCGACGGGTCGTTCGTCGTCAACCTCGGCGACATGCTCGAGCGCATGACCGGCGGCCGTTACCGGTCCACGCCGCACCGAGTGCGCAACGCCAGCGGTTTCGACCGCCTGTCGTTCCCGCTGTTCCTCGACCCAGGATGGGACGCCGAGGTGTTGCCGGTGCCGATGGTCGACGATGCGGTGTCGCAGGATCGGGGAGAACGATGGGACCGCGCCGACGTCCACGCCTGGTCCGGCACTTACGGCGAGTATGTGGTCACCAAGGTCGGTCGGGTGTTCCCGGCGCTGCGCGACGAGGTGTTGCGCGCCGGCGAGTGAGGGTCTCGTAGGGTCGGCGACATGCGATTCAGCGTGTGGCCGAGCCCGGAACGTCCGTGGGCGGACGTGCTCGACATCGTGCAGGCCTGCGACGAGGCGGGGTGGTTCGGTGCGTACTTCGCCGACCACTTCATGCCGAACGATCTCGGCGGCGAGCCACTCGACGGTCCCGTTCTCGAGTGCTGGGCGGTGATGGCCGGCTTGGCGGCGGCGACGAAGCACCTTCGCATCGGCAGCCTCGTGTGCGGCAACCTCTACCGGCATCCCGCCATCGTCGCCAACGCCGCGGCGACGGTGGATCACATCAGCGCCGGGCGGTTCGTGCTCGGCATCGGCGCCGGCTGGCAGGTGAACGAGCACCACGCCTACGGCATCGACCTGCTCGACACGAAGACGCGGCTCGATCGGTTCGAGTCCGCCTGCGCGGTGCTCACGTCGTTGCTGCGCGAGCAGCGAACGACGTTCGAAGGCGGTGGCTACCGCATCACCGACGCGCCGTGTGATCCGAAGCCGGTCCAGTCGCCGCTCCCGTTGCTCGTCGGGGGTAAAGGCGAGAAGCGGACGATGCGCATCGCGGCCCGATACGCCGACGAGTGGAACGCGTGGACGACGCCGGAGGAATTCCGTCAGAAGGTCGACGTGCTCGAGCGGCACTGTGACGACCTCGGCCGTGACCCCGCGACCGTGCGGCGTTCGACGCAGGCACTCGTCTACCTCAGCAACGACGAGACCTGGCTCGCACGGTTTCGGGACCGCGATCCGGTCCGCCCGATGATCGTCGGTACCCCGGCTGAAGTGGTCGAGCAGGTCGCCGCCTACCGCGACGCGGGCGTCGACGAGTTGATCGTGCCGGACTGGGCCATGGGCAAGCCACCGCGCGCCCAGGACACGCTCGCGCTGTTCTGGAACGAGGTCGTGCCGCAGGTCAGCTGAGCGGCAGCGTCAGCACCAGCTCGTCACGTATCGGGATGCCGTAGTTGCCGAGCTCGGGGATCGCCGGCTTCAGCCCGCGTGCTTGGTGCACGGCACCGCGGTGCAGTTCGGTGAGCTCGAACCCTCGCTGCTGGTAAAGGCGCAACGCGTCGAGATTGTCGTTGGTGGTGACGAGCCAGAGCTCGCGCACGCCCGCTCCGGCTGTCGCGTCCGCGACGGCTGCGATAAGGCGGCTACCCACACCTGCGAGCCGGCGGTCGCTCCGCACGGCGATCGCCGCCAGCTCAGCGCGTTCGCCGTCGATGTCGTACGTGGCGACGCCGACGAGCTGGTCCGCATCCCATGCACCG
The DNA here is from genome assembly GCA_036257895.1 of Acidimicrobiales bacterium. GTDB lineage: Bacteria > Actinomycetota > Acidimicrobiia > Acidimicrobiales > JACDCH01 > DATAES01. The sequence continues at coordinate 17,990 of DATAES010000160.1, read as the reverse complement.
ACGCCCCGCACCGCGAGGACGTCGTGCAGCACGCCGAGCCGCGCCTGTTGCCGACCACCGAGCTCGGCGTCGAGCAACGATGACGCCGCAGCGAGATCAGATTGCTCGAGCGCCCGGACGTCCACCATGCGGCGCGCACCGTAGCGCCCGCACGGGTGATGGTCAGAAAGGTGCAAGGGCACCGAACACGGCACACACCGCTGTCGTAGTCGGTGAGGATCCTTGTCTCCGCTTCACCGATCGATCCGCAACGACGACTAGCGCGCCGTTCTCGACCATCGTGCATTGCCTGCGCTACTGGGCCAGTCAATGCACGATGGTCGGCGCGTGTGCACCTGCAAGCGTGTAGACGGACCTACTTGGCATCCCAGGCCTTGTGCGCCTGCTTCTGCGCCTCCTGCTTCTGGTTCTTCGCCGCGCGCTTCTCTTTGAGGCTTCGCCCCGGCTTCTTGCTCTGGCTGGTTGGTTTGGATTTCTCTCCCACGCTGACAGCCTACGAGGGGCCCGCCCGTCGAGCGGGCACCGCCCGGTCACCCGCCGAGTTGGACTCCGCGGGGATCCAGCCGCAGCGTTCGACCACCTCGACCGCTGACTCGTCGACGGAGCGGCCGTGAGTGGAAACTTGGAAGTCGCGGATGGCGCGGTGGTCGCCACGGTCGTGGTACATCGCGACGAAGTCCAGCAGCCGCGATCTCCAGAACTCGTTGGGCTCGCGGCCAATCACGCGGCTCTCCAGGATCGTCCGCGGAGCCGTGAGTTCACAGACGCTGAAGGTCTCCACGGCGGTCAGCTCCCTGAGCTCGACGAGATCGTTGTGGCCGACCCCAACGAGCGGGAGTATGGCTTCGAGCTGCCACTCGCAGCCCCAACGTGCCGTTCTCGCCGCGTCACGAGCGGTGCTGATCTGGCATGCTGCGTTTGGTTCATGATCTCCCGGTGAGGGGGTAGGTCGAACCACTGACAGGCCGTTGGGGACTCGATCCACACGTTGAGGGGAGTTGGAGCCGATGAAGAAGGTCTTCGTTGTCCTTGGTATGGCTGCCGTGGCAGTGTCAGCGCTCTCGCCCATGGCGCAGGCGGCTCGACCGCCCGCTCGAACATTCGTTGCCGTCATGACCGCAGCACAGGAGGTACCGACATGCACCGCGGCCACGGATGCGGCCCGGGGGGTGGCGGTCTTCCATGTCGTCGACGAGGCCACCGGTACGGTGGACTACAAGTTGATCGCCAACAATCTCCCCGGCGACATCATCGCAGCGCACATTCACGTCGCACCCAAGGGCACGCCTGGTCCCGTCGTGCAGCCGTTGCCGCCGACACCGGGTGACGAAAACGGTGTGATCGCACAAGGCACGTTCGTGAACGCTGATCTCGTCTCCGCCATCCAGGCCGATCCCGATGGCTACTACGTGAACGTGCACACCGATGTTTGCCAGCCCGGTGTGATCAGGGGTCAGCTCGGCGACCACGGTCCGCTGAACCAATGAGCAATCCTCGGACCGGCCTCAACACGCGGCCGGGCTGACGCCACACGCGGCAGCGCGCCAGTCGTACGCAACGCCGAGTCGAGCCCGCATAGCGGACTACAACAATCGCAAGCAGATCACTGGGTCGAATCCGGTCCTCGCAGTGCACGACGAGGCGATCTGACCGCGTTCTCGCCTTGGTCCCTCGCTATCCGACCCGAAGCGCTGGTGCTTCGCCGACAATAAGGGCAAAACCTCTGCTGACGGAGCTTCCGAGAGTCATAGCCGACAAGCCGGATCGACCGGACCTGGGCGATGTGGCGACGTACATGCGCGCCCTTACCCGCGAGATCGCGATGGACGCCAATGCCTGGACACCAACGCGGTTGGCGGAAATGATCGGCTGGTTCGATTCCATGGCCTCCGGATGGCCAGAGCGCGATCGTGCGGAGCGTCACGACGCCCTCGGCGACGCACTCGCACGGGGTGGCCCGTTCCCGAACGGCGTGTGCTTGGAGGTGGGAGCAGGAACGGGCAACGCCACCCGCGACCTGCGGGCCGTATTCGACGTTGTGGTCTCGATCGATCTGTCCCGGGCGATGCTCTCCCTGTCACCGCTGAGGGATCGACAGATCCAGGCCGACGCGTCCGGGCTGCCGATACGAGCCGGCTCGGTCGGCGTGGTTGCCCTCATCAACATGTTCTTGTTCCCCGCTGAGGTCACACGCGTGCTCCGTGACGATGGTGTGCTGTTGTGGGTGAGCACGAACGGCGACGCGACTCCCATCTACCTGTCGCCCGCTGATGTCCTGCTGGCTCTGCCGGGGACATGGCACGGCGTCACTGCGCAGGCGGGGTGGGGAACGTGGCTGACCGCCAGCCGACGCTCGATGTCCACAGCCGTATGAGACCACGTGAAGGGTCACGCGATCGCCGATCGCTTCGAGGTCACGTCCAAGGACTCGCGCCGCTACGCCGTTGCTCGCGACAGCCTCGGGATTGGTGGCGCTGCAGCGCGTGATCGCGGGACTCCTCACCGGCGCGGCGATCGGAGCCGCGACCACCGTCGCTCTCCGCCGAATCTTGGGCCAAGGAGTGACAGGGTCAGCGCTTGGGTCGATCGGCGCGCAGCAGGAGGCCGAGCAGGATCGCAATCAGGATGAACAGCAGGGCATAGCCGCCGAGGATGGCCAGTCCGTTGGTCATGATGGAGCTCCCCGGGCGGGCAGCACCGGCGGAGGCTCCAGGTCGGCCGCGGATCCCGCGATCACGATGCCGTCCTCGTCGATGCTCCGGACGCGACCCCACGGCACGTACTTCGAGTCATGACGGGCTGAGAGCAGGACTCGAATGAGCCATGGCCCGCGGTTGAGGGTTCGTCCGTAGCCGAGCCGGATGCCGACGGCGCCGCGACCGATCACCAGGCCCTGTACTCGCAGTGCGGCGTCGAAGCCGGCGCCGACCGGTCCATCCTGAACAAGACGGACGTCGTGAACGTGGCCGGCTCGCGTGCCGTTCTCGTCGACGACGTCCAGGTCGAGGAGCTCACTCAGCCGCATGGCCTGCTCCGGGAATCTTGCCGACGACGTGGTCTCGGAACCAGACCTCCATCCGGTTGGACGCCAGCTGATCGCTGCGCAGCCCGAGACGGATGGCGCTGCCGATGTCACGGACCTGTCCGATCGGGATGGAAATCAGCGCGCCATCGGGATGCAGACGTCGATGCAGCGCAGACCATCCTCGACCGAGCGACCCGCCGAACCGCTCCGCCAGGACGCCGGGCCCGGACAACAGCGCGGTCACAACCGGGAGCTCACCCGACGCGCCATCTGGCCATCTGTCCGGGATGACGATCTCGACGTCGTCGACGTTGCCGGCGAGACGGTCGTCGCAGTCGATGAGCTGGCGGTCGAGCAACTCGAGCGCCGCGTCCATCACGCGTGCTGCGGCCATCACGCGCCCGCCTTGGTCGCGAACATCAGCGGTATGGCGGCGGCCGCGGCGACCACGACGATCACCAGATAGACCGTTCCCAGCGCGTTGGTCAGCCTGCTATTGACCTTGTCACCCATGTACCCGACATCGTTGGCAACCACCAAGATTGGAAAGTACGTCAACGGCAAGGCGACGGCGGAGAAAATCAGCGAGTACTCCGTCACCTTGATCGGGTCGACGCTCGAGAGTCCGATGATCGCCCCGACGATCACCGCTGCGAGTACGACCGTGTGGAACCGCGCCGCTTGCAGCGGGCGCACGAACTTGCCCCACTGCCAGCCGAAGTACTGCGCCACCGTGTACCCGCTCGACAGGGCGGTTTCCAGCGCCGCGCCGAACGTGGCTGCGAAGAACCCGACCAACAAGACCGCCAAGCCGGTCCGTCCGAGCACGAGCGTCGTCGGCAGCGCGACTTGGCCCAGATGCTCGACCGTGATCCCGACAGGATTCAAGAAAAGCGCGGCGGCTGACATCAAGGCGAGCGACAGGAGGCCACCCAATGGGAACCCGATGTAGACGTTGGCGCGGTTGACGAACAGGTCGGATCTCGTCCAGTGCTCCTCGATCGCTCCGGAGCTGAAGAAGAACACCTCATACGGCGTCATGGCCGCGCCGAAAAGCGCGATCGCGTAGTAGAAGTACGTAGGCAGTCCCTCGCCCGGCGGCAACGTGGGATGGGACGCCTCGTGAAATATCGAGCCCCAGTCGGGACCGGCGCGCCACACCGTGACCGCGATAACCATCATCGCCAGCCCGAGCAGGCCGAACACGTCCTCCAGCGTCTCGAACTTGACCCGCCAGATGACGAGCCATACCGCAAGCGCGCACACCGGCAGCCACAGGAGGTAGTTCACGTCCGTGGCCAGCTCCAGCGCGAGCGCCACTCCGGCGATCTCGGCGGTGAGGGTGAGGAGGTTCACGAAGAACGACCCGATCAGATTCGCCAGCGCGAACCGGGGACCGAGACGCTCGCGGATGAGGTCGAAGACCGCTCGTCCCGAGACCGCGGCGACGCGTCCGGCCATCTCCGCGAACAACACGATTCCGATGATCCCGACGACGACAACCCAGGCGAGCGCCCAGCGGTACCGGGCGCCGACGGCCGCGTTGGCCACGATGTCGCCGATGTCGACGAACCCGCCGATCGCCGTCAGGATTCCGAGGGTGACAGCGAACAGCTTCTTCAAACGTGCTCGCTCTCACCGAACTGCTCGAGTTGATCGCCGGCGGCAGTAAGATCACTCGACAACTGCACCAGACCGCCGACGTCGCCGCGACGGATCGCGATCCGAGCCTTCGACAGCACGTCGAGTGCCTGCTGCGTCAACTCGTCGACCTGGTCGCGAACTTCGTCGCTCGTCTCGCCTGGTGGCTGGATCGTGTCGAACGCATTCGCCGCGGAACTGGCGTCGTCTTCGGCTTGACTGATGACCCGCGACAAGTAGGGGCCGTAGTCGTCCCCCTCCGCAGCCGTCTGCACCGCAAGCTCCACCGTGCGCACCGAGGAACGAACGTGTTCGGTCGTCGCGACGGCCTTGTGCTGATAGTCCGCTTCGCCCTGTGATGAACCGACGCATCCCACAGCGCACCCGATCGCCGCGAAGGCGACCGCCATCACACGCCAGCGTCGTCTGTCCGAACCGTTTCGCAGAATGCGCACTTGTTGCCCGCGGGAGGCGACCGTGAAACGCGCGATGTCAGCGAAGCACCGTGACGCAGCGTTGGCTCCGCCCGACTGGTCTTCGTCAAGGTCGGGGATGGCCCTCGTCGTAACGCTGTTGGCCCTTGGCTTCACGGTCGAAGCGTGCTTGGGCTGCGTCCTCGTCCGGTTCCTGGTCGGCGATGCGGTCGGCCAGTTCGGCATCGCGCGCGACGTTCTGTCCGAACCAGTCGTCAACGGTGCTGTTCTCGGGTTCGGTGATCTCTTCATCCGGCATGGAGCGCGACTACCCGTGTCGAAGATCGGTCAGCCCACGCGCTGCTTCACGTCGAGGCCGCGCTCGTGCACGACGGCACCCCTCGCGGTCCCGACAGCACCAGCGAGTACCAGCGCCTCGCCATCTCGGTGTGTGCTTCACGCAACCACACACCGAAACGGGTCCGGTCATCACCGCGGGATTCGACGACGAGTGCGGCAACCTCATCCCGATCGCTGCTCAAAACTGAACGGTTGCGGCTTGCCTCCTCCGATCGTGAAGCGGGCACGACCGGCGTTTAGAGACGGTTGCGCCACGGATTCTCGGACAGAAGTCGATGGGCTTATGGGCAACTCGCCGATCGACGCCGGCAAGACCACCAAGGAAGCGCTCCGCGCGTCAAAACGCCAAATCAGCGCGCCGTCTACCACGACTCTCGGACCAGTCGCTCCCGAACCCAACACGGCCGTACGCGACCGCCACCGCGAGCACCCTCCGACACGCTCCACGACACCTCTTGACACAAACAGGAATCGATCCCGTCGCCCGCCTCCGGCATTCTGAGCCGGTCGCCGGCGGAGAGACCGCCTCGTTGGTTTCGCTTATCGGAGTGCCCGGAGATGGCCCGCTGAAGATCAGACTGATCCAACAGGATCGGCATGGCGGTTCAACGCAAGTCGCGCTCACACCACACGCACTTGCCGTCACGAGCCACATGCACTCCCCATCGATCACAAACGTGGTCGACGATGCTGAGGCCGCGCCCGCTGACTGCCCAAGGTTCAGCCGCACGCATCTCCGGGATGCGAAGCGAACGGTCCTCGACTTCGACCCGTGCCGAACCGTCAGAATCGACGACCACTTCGAACGGGGTGGCGAGCACGGATCTGCATACCGGAGGCTCCCCTCAGACGAATCGACCTATACCACGCATCGTGGGCGGCCTTCGTTTGGCTAGGTGGCGGACCGACAGGCAATCTCCTCCTTGCGTGGTGCCCCCGGTGGGGATCGAACCCACACTGAGCGGCTTTTAAGGCCGCCTCCTCTGCCGATTGGGATACGGGGGCGCGGTCAGGTTATGCGGCGACTGTTTCGCCGCTTCCCACCCGCGACCACAGCAGCGCTCGGACGCGATCGGCACCAGCTCCGTGCAAGTGGTTCGCGACGACGATGCCCTCGACCATGTCGGCGAGCACCGCGGGCCACGGCCGGCCCCGCACGACGACAGCGATGGTCGCGTCGCCGTCGGCCCGCCGCCTGACCGAACGTGCGACTCCAGCGAGGCGGGGCGGACTTCGGAACGCCGGCATGCGCAGCCCCGACCGCCGCGCCTCGAGCCCGAGCGCGCGCACGGCCTCGGCGAACCGCAACGACGGAGATTCCACGTCACTCAGTATCCCCGCGGGGTGTGACAGCGAAATCCTCCACCTCGAGTGTGCGTGAACCGCCCTGTGAGGGCAGTTGGCGCACGCCGGAGCATGCAAGGTCACTGTCACACCCCTTCTTTAGGGTTGATGCCATGGCACTCGAGGCTCGCACGCTCAACCCGGCGCAGGAGGAGCTGCTCGGCGCGTTGCGAGCGGCCCCCGACGAGCGACCGACGTTCGATCCCGGCGTGCGTGACGCGCTACGGGCCGACCTCGATGAGCAGCTCGCTCCCCTCGTTCCGATGCTCGACACGCTCGGCATCGTGCAGCTGTGGGTCTCGAAGCACCGGTTGTCGGCGGTGTCGGGTTGTGAGGTTCGCTTCCTCGCCGAAGAGGCCGCCGGCTTCGACGGATGGTCGGTGCCGACAGCGCGAGGCAGCGTGGCGCACCGGGCCATCGAGCTGTCGATGCACGTTCGGGGCGAGCCGGTCCCCGAGGAGCTGGTCGACGAGGCCATCGCTCGCCTGACGGACGCCGACACCAGTCTGGGCGACTGGCTGCAGACCGTCAGCGAAGGCGACCGTGCCGATCTGCGCTGCGACGCGGTCGACCGGGTGTCGTCGTTCCTCGAGCTGTGGCCACCCCTGCAGTCCCGATGGCGCCCACGATGCGAGAGCAAAGTGGGCGCCGACCTGCTCGGCGATCGCATCCATCTCGCGGGCAAGGTCGACCTGTCCATCGGGTTCGCGGATGGAATGCGGGCCGGCAAGGTGCTCATCGACCTGAAGACGGGCGGGTTCAGCCCGAGCCACCTCGACGACCTCCGTTTCTACGCCTTGATCGAGACCATCAAGCTCGGCGTGCCCCCGCGCCGCGTGGGGACGCACTACCTCGACACCGGCAAGCTCGTGCCCGAGGACGTCACCGAAGCGACGCTTGCCGCCGCGGCGAGACGGATTGCCGACGGTGTCCGCCGTTGGCTCGAGCTGCGCGGTCCCGACGCGACGCCGGTGCTCAAGCCCGGCGCTGCGTGCCGGTGGTGTCCCGTGTTGTCCACCTGCGACACAGGAAAGGCGCACCTGGCCGTGGACACCTGATCAGCACGAGCAGGCTCGTCGCCGGAAGCTCCGGGAGCGTGCACGGGTAGGCTCGCCCTCCGTGCCGCCCACCGAACGACGCGCCTCGGTGAAGACCGCGACGCGCGCGCTCGTCCCGGTGCCCAAGACCGCGGACGAAGCCGACCTGTCTGATCCGCGCCCGGGAGATGTCGACGAATGGGGCCGCTCCGAGCACATGCGTGAATTGGCGCGACGGCTCTACGACCCGATGTACCGCCACTGGTTCCGGGTCGAGTGGGAGGGTCTCGAGAAGATCCCGACGGACGGTGGTGCGCTCCTCGTCGCCAACCACGCCGGTGCGATCCCGTCCGACGCTCCGGCGATCATGCACGGCATCGAGACAGAGTTGCGCCGACCCGTCTACGGGCTCGCCGAGTACATCTTCCGTGAGGTGCCGGTGGTCGGGACGCTGTGGTCTCGCGTGGGTGGTGTCACCGCACAGCCCGACAACGCGTACCGGTTGCTTCGCGAGCAGAGCCAGCTGGTGCTCGTGTTTCCCGAGGGCACGAAGGGCACGTCGAAGAGCTACACCGAGCGCTACCGACTCAGGCGGTTCGGCCGTGGCGGCTTCGTGGAGATCGCGATGCGCGCAGGTGTGCCGGTCGTGCCGATCGCGGTCGTCGGTGCCGAAGAGTCGATGCCGATCCTGTTCAAGCTCCCGCAGCTCGCGAAGGTGCTCGGCGTGCCGTACGTGCCGGTGACCGCCAACATGCTTGCGTTCGGGCCGCTGGGTCTCGTGGCGTACTTCCCGGCAAAGTTCAAGCTGCGCGTGCTCGACCCGATCCACTTCGAAGTACCGGCGGAGCAGCCTCGCTACTCGCGGAGCAAGGTCATGGACGAGTCGGAGAACATCCGCGAGAAGATCCAGGACGCGCTCTACGACATGTTGCGCACGCGGCGATCGGTCTGGTTCGGCTGATGGGGCGTCGGGTCCTCGTCACCGGCCTCGGAACCTTTTGGGGGGGCCGGGTCGCGCAGGCGCTCGAGCAGCGCGACGACGTGGACGTGATCGTCGGGCTCGACCGCGAGGAGCCGTCGGTCGAGTTGCAGCGGACCGAGTACGTCCGCAGCGACGAGAACTATTCGATCCTCGCTCGCATCGTGAAGGCGACGAAGGTCGACACGATCGTGCACACCTTCCTTGTCGTCGACTCCACCGCGATGCGGTCGCGCACGATGCACGAGATCAACGTGATCGGCACGATGAACCTCTTCGCGGCCGCGTCGGCATCCGGTAGCACCGTGCGCAACGTGGTCGTGAAGTCTTCGACGCTCGTCTACGGCAGCAGCTCGCGCGACCCGACGTGGTTCAAGGAGGAATCGCCGCGAAGCGCAGCCCCGGCGACGCCTGTCGAGCGCAGCCTTCTGTCGGTCGAGGGGTACGTGCGCGACTTCGCAGAAGACAATCCGCACGTCAACGTCACGTTGCTGCGGTTCTCGAACGTGCTCGGGCCCGACATCGTCACGCCCGCCTCGAAGGCGCTCGAGTTGCCGATGGTTCCGTCGCTGTTCGGCTTCGATCCCCGGGTGCAGTTCGTGCACGAGGAAGACGTCGTGCGTTCGATCTTGTTCGTGCTCGACCACGAAGTGCCGGGCATCTACAACGTCGCCGGTGACGGGCTGTTGCCGTGGTCGGAGGTGGCCGCGATCTGCGCGAAGCGACTGTTCCCGCTTCCGCCGTTCGGGATGAGCCTCTTCGCCGCGCCCCTGCAACGGTTCGGCGTGGAGTTGCCGCCCGAACTGCTCGCGCTGCTCAAGTACGGACGGGGCGTCGACAACCGTCGGTTCAAGCGCGCCGGCTTCCAATACCGGTACACGTCCGCCGGCACCGTGCAGGTGTTCGTCGAGGCGCTCCGCCTGCGCAGCGCGGTCGGCGACCACAAGCCCGCGTACCGCTACGAACGGGATGTCGAGCAGTTCTTCCGCCACTCTCCGGCCGTCGTCCGCGAACACGAGGAGCACGCGTGATCTCTGCGTTTCGAAAGGTTCACCGATGAGTCTGGTCAACCTCGAGGTCGGCGACGGCGTCGCCGTCCTCACCCTCAACGACCCGGAGCGGCGGAATGCGCTCAACCTCCCGATGGTCGACGAGATCGTCGAGGCCATGGACCGCATCGAGGCTTCCACCGACGTCGGCGCCGTCGTCGTCACCGGCGCACCACCCGCTTTCTGTGCAGGCGCCGACCTCTCCCATCTCGGGGGCTCCCAGCGTGACGGCCTGCGCAGCGTCTACGAGGGGTTCATGCGCGTCGCCCGGTCACCGCTTCCGACCATCGCCGCGGTCAACGGTGCGGCAGTTGGTGCGGGCATGAACCTCGCCCTTGCTACTGACGTGCGGTTGGCCGCGCGTCGCGCCCGGTTCGACACCCGGTTCCTGCAACTCGGGCTCCACCCTGGCGGCGGCCACACATGGATGTTCCGCCGCATCGCCGGCCCGCAAGCCGTGGCTGCGACAGTGCTGTTCGGCGAAGTGTTGGACGGAGCCGAAGCCGAACGAGCCGGACTCGTGTGGCGCTGCGTCGACGACGATGCGCTTCTCAGCTCCGCGCACGAGCTTGCGGCCCGTGCCGCGGCGGCACCGCGCGAGCTCGTGATCCGGACGAAGGCCACGATCGCGGCGATGGCCACCATCGACGACCACGAGACCGCGCTCGAGCGCGAGCTCGAACCGCAGCTCTGGTCGGTCGCGCAGCCTGAGTTCCGCGAGCGGCTCGGCGCGATGCAAGCGAAGATCAAGCGCAACACCTGAGGAGGACAGCGATGGCCGACACACCCGAAGCGTTGATCGAGGACTTCACTGCGGGCTTTCTCACCGGCGACGCGGACGCGATCGCCGAGTGCTACGAGGACGACGCCATCCTCGTGATGGGCGGACTTGGCATCGTGGCCGAGGGCAAGGACGCCATCCGCGAAACGTGGGCGGGGATGGCTGCAATCGGTCAACCGATCGATTTCAAGATCGCATCACGGCCGGTGCAGGTCGACGGCGACCTCGCTTACGCCCACCTGACCGGGACCGCGCTCGTCAAGTCTGCGGAGACGGGGCAAGAGGACACGATGGAGATCCGTGCCACCGAAGTCATGCACCGCGGCGTCGACGGCCAGTGGCGCTACGTGATCGACCACGCGAATTAGTCGCTTTCAACTGACCCAGTCGCGCAGCAGTGGGTCGCGTCGGGCTTCCCACTCCTCCGACGTGATGGCGTAACGGATGTGGTCCTCCCACACGCCGTTGATCTCCAGGTAGCGGGCGGCGATGCCTTCGTCGCGCACTCCGAGCTTCTCAACGACGCGGCGGCTCGCATTGTTGCGAGGGATGATCGAGATCTGAATGCGATGCAGGTGGAGCTCGTCGAACGCGAACTGGGTGAGCACGACGAGCGCTTCGGGCATATAGCCGTTGCCGGCGTGCTTCTCGTCGATCCAGTAGCCGACGTATGCACTCTGGAACGGCCCCCGCTGCACCGCGCTGAGGTTGATCTCCCCGGCGAGGTCGCCGTCCACGAAGATGCCGTAGCCGTATCCCGTGCCGAGCTGCCGCTCGCGCTGACGAGCGCTGCAGCGAGCCGCGAACGCGTCCCTGTCCTCGACCACGTCCGGCTGGCCCGCGACGCGTTGTGCCTCCCACTTCGTGAGCCAGTCGGCGTTGCGCCGGCGCACTTCGCGCCACGCCGGGAAGTCGGCGACTGCGAGGGGGCGCAGCAGGATGCGCCTCCCGAACAAGGTGCTCAAGGGCTCAGTACCTCCGCCAGCGCCCCCAGCAGCAACGTGACATTGCGTGGTCTCGCCGTGTGGCCCATGCAGCCGATGCGCCACACCTTGCCCGCATAGGCGCCGAGCCCGCCGCCGATCTCGATGTCGTAGCGGTCCAGCAGCGTGCGTCGCACCGCAGCCTCGTCGGCGACATCCTCGGGAACCCATGCCGTGGTGAGCTCGGGCAGCCGATGGCCCTCCGCCGCGAACAACCGGAACCCGAGCTTCTCCAGTCCGTCGTGCAACATGCGCCCGCACTCGGCGTGGCGGGCCCAGCTGGCCTCGAGTCCTTCGTCGAGCAACGCGCCGAGACCGGCGTTGAGCGCGGCGATCATCGCGGTCGGCGCCGTGTGGTGATAGGTGCGACCCGACCCGCCGTCCAAGGCGTACTTGGCAATCATGCGCAAGTCGAGATACCAGCTCTGGCTGCGCTCGACGAACCGTTCGATCGCTCGTTGGTTGACGGTGAGTGGGGCCAGCCCGGGCGGGACGCCGAGGCACTTCTGCGTTCCGCTGTACGCGATGTCGACACCCCATCCGTCGATCTCGACAGGAATGCCTCCGAGTGACGTCACGCAATCCAACAGGAGCAGCGAGTCGCCCTTGCGATCGCCGAGTGGCTCGACGTCGTTGCGGACGCCCGTCGACGTCTCGGCGTGGACGAGCGCGATGACCTTGGGCGACGGATGCGCGTCCAACAGCCGCCGCGGTTCGATCGGCTGGCCCCATTCCTCGCGCACGGTCACGACGTCTGCACCGCAGCGTGTCGCAACATCGCACATGCGTTCACCGAACACACCGTTGACGCCGACCACGACGACATCGCCCGGCCCGACGACGTTGACGAACGCTGCTTCCATGCCGGCCGACCCGGTCCCGCTGATCGGCAGCGTCAATGCATTCGCGGTACGAAAGACGGCGCGCAGACGTTCACACGTCTCGTCCAGGATGTCGAGGAAGGCGGGGTCCAAGTGACCGAGCAACGGCATCGCGAACGCTTCCGCGACCTCGGGATAGGGATTGCTCGGACCGGGACCCATGAGGACACGGTCTGGATGGGGCACGCGGCGAGCCTATGTTGGGCCGATGCCGCGCCGCGCCTCGTCCCCCGCCGCGGCCCTGTTCATGGTTTGCGTATGGATGCTTGCCGCGTGCTCGAACGACGGCTCCCCGACGACCGAGACCTCTTCGTCGAGTGCGCCGACGACGACCACCACCACGACCGCTCCGACGACGACGACCGATCCGATCGTCCCCGCCGGCAGCGCCTCCGATGCGGCCCGCGCGTTCGTCAACGCGTGGCGCAACGGCGACCAAGGAGCGGCGGCCGCGATCGCCGTGCCGGCCGCAGTGCAAGCCGTGTTCGCGGCCGGCGAGCCGGGCCGGGTCGAGGATCGCGGCTGCAACACGCCTCCCGTGCCAGGCCCCGTGCTGTGTGTCTACCGAACGGCCGCGGGCGAGCTGCAAGTACGCGTCCAGCCCCGGCCGGACGGCTGGTTCGTCGACCAAGCCATCGTCAGCGCCGCATAGTTCGCGCCAGGACCAGCGAACTCCGGGTCGCCGTGGCCCCTAGAGGGGCCACGGCGCACCAACATTCGGACGGTCAGAGGAGGGACTCGAGCAGGCCGTCGAGAATGTCGGCTTCGGACACGAGGCACTCGTCGAAGCCGAACGATCGGAAGATGGCGACGAGGATGCAGCAGCCGCCGACGATGACGTCGGCGCGGGCCTCTTCGAGACCTGGATTCGCGATCCGGGCCTCCCGCGGCTCGGTGGCGAGCGTGCGGAACACGTCCTCGGCGGCCGCACGGGTCAACCGGAAGTGGTGGATGGCGTCGCGGTCGTACTCCTCGAGTCCGATCTCGACCGCGGCAACGGTGGTGATCGTGCCCGCGACTCCGATCAGCGTCCGCGCGGCGTCGACCGCTGGCACCTCGCGGCGGACATCGTCGAGATAGGCGTCCACCATCGACAGCGCGATGCTCAGCTCTTCGGCGAGCGGCGGATCGTGGTGCAGCTCCTTCTCCGTCAACCGCACACACCCGATGTCGACGGAGATCACGCCCTCGGCGTCGTCGGTGCCGACGATGAACTCCGTCGAGCCGCCGCCGATGTCGACCACGACGAACGGGCCCGTGGACTTGTCGACGTCCGTCGTGGCGCCGAGGAACGACAGGTGACCTTCCTCCGGGCCCGACAACAACTCGGGCCGAGCTCCCATGAGCTCCTCCGCGGCACCGAAGAAGTCATCGCGATTGGCAGCGTCACGTGCCGCGGAGGTCGCCGCGATGCGAACCCGCTCGACACCGAGTTCGTCCATCGCGGTCCGGTACTCGCGGAGCACGTTCATGGTCCGCTCGATGGCCTCGGGCGCGAGCCGTCCCGTGGCATCCACACCTTGTCCGAGCCGCGTGATGCGCATGCGACGGTCGATCGTCGCGAAGCGGCCGTCGCCCGACGGCTCGCCGACGAGCAGACGAATCGAGTTCGTGCCGCAGTCGATGGACGCGACGCGGCCGGTCATGCCGTCGAGCCGCCGGCCGACCGCAGTTGCCCGTCGACCCAACGCCCCACAGGGTCGTCACCGCCCACGAGGAACCACGCGTAGTGCGCGTGCAGGCACTTCACTCCCACACGCGTACCGCCGACACCACCGAACGGTCGCGGTCCGGTGTGGTCTGGCGGTACGGCGGCGTCGCGCTCCCGTGCGTATCGGTCGTGTGCGGCCGTCAGCATCCTCGCATCGACAGTTCGCTCTGCTTCCCGCACACCGCCGGCCGACTCGAGTTCGGACACACGAGTCCGTTCGGGCTCCCCGACCAGCCAGTAACGGGTGGGCATCGGCGAGCCGTCGTCGAGGACGGGCGGGTTGCGGATCACGAGCGGCGATCCGTCGACATGGCGTACGACCACGTCGTATTCACCGCGAGGACGGCGGCCGAGCAGCGCGGTGACTGCGGCGTGATCGTCATGCACGTTGCGTCACCGGGCGATGAGCTCGATGCGGTTGCCGGCCGGATCCCGCGTGAACCCGCGACCGCCCGTGCCGAACACGTCATCGGCAGGCTCGAAGTCCGCTCCGACTTTCGCCAAGCTCGCCCTGACCACCGCGAGATCATCGACGATGAGCGCGAAGTGCGGCTGGATGTTCGGGACATCGTCTCGTTCGGAAAGGTGCAACTGCGTTCCGTCGCCCATGTCGAGCCACACGCCTTCACGTCCGTTGTCGGGGCGCGGAATGAGCGACATGTCGAGTGCCTCGCAATAGAACGCGGCAACCGACTCGCCCCGCCCGCGCGGCACGTTGATGTTCACGTGGTGGATGACGCGCATGTCAGTGCCGCCTCCGACGACGGATGAGGACGCGCAGCAACCAACCGAGGGCGATGATGGCGACGATCGGCGCGACGCGCTTCGCGATCGGCGCACCCGCGGTACCGACGAGATTGACGGGCTCGGCCTCAGGTGCGTCGATCGTGCGCACCCCGGGTTCGCCGCCACTCGGATTGGCAGCGCTCGGCTTGGCAGCGCTCGGGTTCGCGCCGGACGCCGTACCGTCGTCGGACGAGCCGAGCACGGTCGACTCGAGACACTGGACGAACTGCCCGAGCAGCTTTGTACTCACGTCGGCCATGACGCCGCGCCCGAACTGGGCAACCTTGCCCGTCACCGTGAGGTCGGTCGACACCGTGACGTGCGTGCCTTCACCATCGGGCTGCAGCGTGGCTGTGATCGTGGCGCTGGCGTTGCCTTGTCCGCGGGTGTCACGCCCCTCCGCTCGCAGTACGGCGCGATAGCCGGCTTCGTCGAGCTCTTGGAACGTGGCTTTGCCCTTGTATTGCGCAGTGATCGGGCCGACCTTGACCTTCACCACACCGCGGTACTCGTCGCCCGCGATCTCCTGCAGTTGCGCGCCGGGCATGCACGGCGCGATGCGCTCGACGTCGGTGAGCACGGTCCAGGCCGTCGCGGGAGGAACGTCCACGCGGAAATCGTTGGTCAACTCCATCGATCGAGGTCCTCCCGGGTGTCGATATCGATCGGCTCCCCGACGCACGGTACTTCGATGACGAGATCGGGTCGCTCGCGTATCACGGCCCGGGCGCCCTCGTCACCAATTGTCGGGAGCATCGTCCACACCTCTTGTGCGAGCCGAACGGGCGGGCGCCGCCGGCCGTCGAACACCGCAGTCGCAATCGGCCGTTCGCTGCGAGTGGCGACAGCCGCCCACGCTTCGGGGGGCACGAGCGGCTGGTCACCGAGTCCGATGACGACGGCATCGTGGCCGGCGGCCTGCGCCGCGTCGATGCCGGCGCGCAACGAGGTCGCCTGCCCGTGGGACCAGCGGGAGTTCTGCACGACGACCGCTCCGTCGGGCACATCGAGGTCGACCGCGCCGACGACGACGAACGTCTCGGCCAAGGCCGCATCGAGCGCTGCTTCGATCGCCCACTGCACCAACGGTCTGCCGCGGAACGATGCCTGCAACTTGTGGGTGGCGCCGTGGAATCGGGAGCCCTCGCCGGCGGCGAGGACGACGGCGGCAACGGTCAATGGATCGGTCCGGACGCGTCGCGCAAGGGCGCGACGAGTTCGGCGCGACCCGTGCGCAAGGCGATGATCTCGGCGCAGATCGAAACCGCGGCTTCCTCGGGCGTGCGCGCGCCGATGTCGAGCCCGATCGGCGCCATCAGCCGAGCCAGCCTGTCTTCGTCGATGCCCTCGGAGCGCAGCCGCTCGACGCGGTCCGCATGCGTGCGGCGAGATCCCATTGCGCCGAGGTAGCCGACGTTCGTGTTCAACGCCGACACGATCGCGGGTACGTCGAACTTCGCGTCATGCGTCAGGACACACACGGCGTCACGCGGACCGAGGCTGTCGCCGATCGCCGCCAAATGGCGGTCCGGCCAGTCGACGACGACCTCGTCGGCCATCGGAAAGCGCTTCCGCGTCGCGAACACTTCGCGCGCGTCGCACACGGTCACGTGATAGCCGAGCACCTTCGCGATGCGAACCAGAGCAGCGGTGAAGTCGACCGCGCCGAAGATGACCATGCGCGGCGGCGGCGCGAACGACTCGACGAACACGGATACGGCTTCCTCGCGAGCTTCACCGTGCTCGCCGTAGTGGCGGACACTCGTGATACCTGCCGCCAACTCGCCCGTGGCATCTCGTACGACCACTCGGTCGAGATCGGGATCACCGAGCGAGCCGAGCGATGAGCCGTCTTCTTCGACCAGCAGCTTCGACCCGCGGTGCGGCCCCTCGATCACGGTCACGAGACCGACCGGTTGCCCGAGCCGCAACGCTTCCGACAATCGCTCGTAGATCACGCGCTGGCCACCACCGCGGCAAGCTCCTCGAGTGCAGCAAGTGAGTGCCCCTCGACGAAGGCGTCGACATACGGCAACGCCGCGGCCATGCCGCGCGCCAGCGGCGCGTAGCCCTCTGACGCCTTGAGCGGGTTTACCCACACGATGCGCCGAGCGACACGGTGCAGTCGCGCCATCTGTTCCGCGAGTTGGTCCGGATCACCGCGGTCCCATCCATCACTGAGGATCAGGACGACGGCGCCGCGCGCGAGACCCCGCACCCCCCACAGGTCGTTGAAGGCCCGCAACCCCTCACCGAGTCGGGTACCGCCCGACCAGTCGACGGCTGCGTCCGCGGCGGCGGCCATTGCCTCGTCTGGATCACGTGAGCTGAGTGCCCGCGTCAATCGCGTCAGACGGGTGCCGAGCGCGAACGCCTCGACGCGACCGCGCCGGCGAGTCGCCACCGCGGCGTGCGCGAATCGCACGAGCTCACGCGCGTACGGATCCATCGAGCCGCTCACGTCGAGCAACAGCACGAGGTTGCGCGGCCGTTCGCCACGTCCGCGCCGGCTCGGTACGACTGCTTCGCCTCCGGCGCGCACCGAGCGCCTGACCGTGCTGCGCACGTCCGGCCGCGTGCCCGGCGCGCGCCGATGACGCACCGGTTGCAGGCGGCGCGACCGGCGCAAGGCACCTGCGAAATGCAGGTCGTCCATCAGCCGCCGCGTCTCGTCGAGCTCCTCGCCCGAGCAGTGGGCAAAGTCCTTGTGGCGCAACACCTCGACTGGGCTCGCTCGGACCACGAGCGTCTGTCGCGGGCCGATCTCGTCCGTGTCAGGCCGCGCCTCGCCGTCCGGATCGGCATCGGGATCCTCGACTGCGAATTCGAGCGTGAACGTTTCGAGTGGCGCACGTTCCGCCGTCGTGACGCCCTGCCAGAAGCGGGCGAACACCCGGTCGTAGACGGTCACGTCCTCCGGCCGGCGTACGAGCGTCGCCCGACCCGCCCAATAGAGCTGCGGCCGCGACGTGGAGTCGACTTCGGCGAGCGCGTTGACGA
>DATAES010000159.1:0-2011 GCA_036257895.1 Acidimicrobiales bacterium | reverse complement strand
ACGAAGCGGCGGCCGTCGTGAACGCCCTCGGGATCCAGTCCGTACGCCTGCTCACCAACAACCCCGTCAAGGTCCAGGGACTGCGCGGAGGCGGCGTCGATGTCGTCGCCGTGCAACCGCTCGCGACGACGCCTCACTCCCGGAACCTTCGGTACCTCCAGACCAAGCAACGTCGTCTCGGGCACATCAAGCCGACTGGCACGCCCGTCGCCGACAGCCCGGTCGTACCCGACGTAGCGGTCGACGTCAGTGCCCTCGTCGGAGACGTACATGTCCCTCCACATCGTCCGTACGTCGTGCTCAAGTTCGCCCAGACCCTCGATGGGCGGATCGCCACCTCGACCGGCGATGCGCGCTGGATCAGCGGCCAAGCCGAACGCCGCATCTCGCACGGTTTGCGGGCCGCATGCGACGCGGTACTCGTCGGCGTGGGCACCGTTATTCAGGATGATCCGCAACTCACCGTGCGGATGGTGGAAGGCGCATCCCCGAGGAGAGTTGTGCTCGACTCGACACTTCGACTCCCCGCCAATGCCAAGATTCTCGAGCCGGAAGCGCCGACACTCGTGGTGACCACGGCGCGCTCGTCAACGGCTCGGCGACGGGAACTGCACTCCCGTGGCGTGTACGTCGAGATCGCGGAGCCGGGGCCGCACGGCGTCGACCTCGATGCTGCACTTGGCGCCCTACGACGCGCAGGCACGGAGACGCTTCTCGTCGAGGGAGGCGCGCAGGTGATCACGTCGATGCTCGCCGAGGGAGTCGTCGACCGTCTCATCGTCGGCGTTGCTCCGACCATCATCGGCCAGGGAACCGAGGCGGTCGGTCCCCTGGGCATCACGACTGTCGCCGGCGGCATCCACCTGGTGGATCGAGCCGTGCACGTGCTCGATGACGACGTGCTGCTGGCCTGGAATATCGAAAGGTGATCGCCGGTAGTGACCTGGCTTGTCGATTCCCTTGACCGCGGGCTGTTCAAGACACGAGCATCGCATCGTGCGTAAGCGCCGATTGCTGTCCCTCGTCACTGTGCTGGTGATAGTCGCCGCCGGATGCGACTGGCTGAACGTCACCCCGCCCGGCACGGCGCCCATGCGGTACCGCGACCCCATCTTCAACGCGGTCACTGTGACGAGCAATGTGACCTACGGCAGCGCGGTCAATCTCGAGAACCAGACGATCACTCTGCAGCTCGACATGTACCAACCCGCTGGCGACACGATCACTGCTCGCCCCGCGATCGTATGGGTCCACGGCGGCTCGTTCTGCTGTGGCAACAAAACGTCGCCCGAGCTCGTCGACGAAGCGACCACGTTCGCCAAGCAGGGATACCTGAACGTCTCCATCGACTATCGACTCGAATCACCGGGCTGCTCGGGTACCTTGTCGAACTGCGTCGCGGCGATTCGAGAGGCTGCAGCTGATGCGCAGACCGCGGTGCGTTTCCTCCGAACCAATTCCGCGACCTACGGCATCGACCCGAACCGCATCGCCATCGGCGGTTCGTCCGCGGGTGCGATCACGGCGCTCAACGTCGGCTTCTCGACCTCCGAAGACCCGTCGGCAACGGTGCGAGCAGCGGTGTCGCTGTCCGGTGCGCACCTCGTCGTCGGCACCATCTCGGCGGGCGACGCCCCGGCCCTCGACTTCCATTGCACGACCGACGCACTGGTGTCCTATCAGTGGGCGGTGGACACGATCAACGCGGCGAAGGCTTACACGGACGCGGTCCTCGAGTCCTGGGACGAGACCTGCCACGTGCCATATGCCGAGCACCGTCAACAGATCCTCGATCAGTCCACGAACTTCTTGTGGTGGGAGATGGACCTCGCTCACGCGGCAACCTGAGTGCAGCGTTTTCGTCGCGTCGGGTTCGCAACATCTCCACCACCGACGAGGCCACGCCACTCGTAGCAGGTCGCACGCGTCGCGGACGGCGTAGCTGGTCCGGTGTCGCCTCTGCCATAGGGGTGCGGCTACACCGGGGTCGTGTTCACGTTGACGATGTTGC
>DATAES010000158.1:0-5316 GCA_036257895.1 Acidimicrobiales bacterium | reverse complement strand
GTCGCTTCGCTCCTGCCTCCGCATGATGGCCGGCCCGACGCTGGCGCTTCCCGGGCCGGCGGCTGCCGGACCGCCGCGACGGTGTCATCAGTGTCGTCACATGCTTCGGGCGCGCCCGCGAGGTCGGCTTCGCGTCAGAGGGCGCGGCAGTAACTTGCAAGCCGTGGACCCCCTTCCCGGCTTCCGCACCGCGCGCGAGTTGCCGGGCCTCGACCCCGACCGG
Organism: Acidimicrobiales bacterium; assembly: GCA_036257895.1. Classification (GTDB taxonomy): domain Bacteria; phylum Actinomycetota; class Acidimicrobiia; order Acidimicrobiales; family JACDCH01; genus DATAES01. Next base: position 5,093 of record DATAES010000158.1, on the reverse strand, counting down.
ATCCCCGTCCATGTCGCCGCCGTCATGGACGGCAACGGCCGGTGGGCCATGGGCCGCGGCCTGAAGCGGACGGAGGGTCACGCGGCCGGTGAGAAGGCGCTGTTCGACACGGTCGAGGGCGCGCTCGAACTCGGTCTGTCGTGGTTCACGGTGTACGCGTTCTCGACCGAGAACTGGCGGCGGCCGGCCGATGAAGTTCGCTTCCTGATGAACTTCAACGAAGGCATCCTGATGCGCCACCGCGACCGGCTCGACGGGTGGGGCGTTCGCATCCGCTTCGCCGGCCGGCGTGACTGGCGCGTGCCGCGGCGCATCTTGCGGAGGATCGAGGAGTCCGAAGAGCTGACTCGCAAGAACCGGCGGATGACGCTCACGATCGCGTTCAACTACGGCGGGCGAGCGGAGATCGTGGACGCGATCCGATCGATCGCGGAGGCGCGACTTCCACCGAAGAAGATCACCGAGCACACGGTCCGCGAGCACTTGTACGAGCCCGAGATGCCTGATCCCGACATCGTCATCCGCACGTCGGGGGAGTACCGCATCTCGAACTTCCTGCTGTGGGAACTCGCCTACAGCGAGCTCGTCTTCACCGACGTGCTGTGGCCGGACTTCCGTCGCGAACATCTCTTCGAAGCCGTCGCCGAGTACCAGCGCCGCAATCGCCGATTCGGCGCGATCGAGCCCTGACGATGTCGCTCTACCGCGACGAAGCGATCGTGATCAGGACGTACCGGCTCGGCGAGGCCGATCGCATCGTGGTCCTGTTCACCAAGGCACGTGGCAAGGTGCGCGCCGTCGCAAAGGGTGTGCGGAAGACCACCTCGCGGTTCGGTGCGAGGCTCGAACCGACGAGTCACGTCGCACTGCAGCTTTACGAGGGACGCAACCTCGACACGATCACGCAGGCAGAGACGCTCGACCACTTCAGGCCGATCCGTGAGGACCTCGAACGGATCAGCCGCGCCTCGTCCATACTCGAGGGCGTCGATCAGATCAGCCAGGAACGGGAACCGAACGCCGCGCTGTACGGGATGTTGCTCGGCGCGTTGCGCGCTCTGTCGGCCGGCGATCACCCGTTGATCGTCCCCGCGTTCTTTTGGAAATTGCTCGCGCTCGAAGGACTGTCGCCGGTCGTCGACGCGTGCGTCGTCTGTGGAGCCGGAGAGGGCCTGTGCGCGTTCGCAGTCGAAGACGGCGGCGTCGTCTGCGCCGACCATCGGCGGGGGGTTCCCTTGTCCGCCGAGTCCATCGAATTGTTGCAGCTGATCCTCGGCGGACGGCTCGGCGTCGCGCTCTCGCGGCCCGTCACAACCGCGACGATCGACGTCGATCACCTCGCCACACGGGCGCTCGAATACCACCTCGAGCGACGCTTGCGATCGATCGGGGTCCTCGACCACGGCTGATCTCGTCCACCCCTCCGAACCTGGGGTCGCCGTGGCCCCTATAGGGGCCACGGCGCACCAACATTCGCTGGGGCAGGGCGACTCAGCGCCAGGTGCGCGTGGGTTCGTCCCAGGTGAGATAGCGACCGGTCACCGGATCCCATTGCACGTACGTACCGCGGGCCGGGTCCCACTGCGGTTGGGTCACCGGCATCGCGCCCGGCGGCGCACCGGGAAGCGCGGGCAGCACGATCGGGCGTCCGACTGCCTCTTTCGTGACCACGTAGCTGCTTGCAGCCATGTCACCGAGCCGGCGATGGCCGCGTGAGGTCGACGCGAGGATGATGCCCACGAAGAAGATGTCCACGAAGAAGCAGATCCATCGCAGCAGCGATTTCGGAACACCGACGACAGAGCCGTCCTCCTGCACGACTCGGATGCCGACGAGCAGCTTGCCGATCGTGGCGCCGGTGAGGCCGGCCACGATCCCGAAGTAGAGGAACACGAAGAGGAGGTCGAACAGGAACGTGGTGCCGCCCGCCTCGTAGACGGTGTCGCCGATCTGCACCACTTGGCGGTTCTCGCAGGTAACCCGGTCGCCGTTGTCGTCGATGTCGAGATGGCAGCCGGGGAGATCGAGGGTCTCCTCGACCGATCGCTGCGTCGCGAACGGCAGAAAGATCACGACGCACGCAACGATGGTGATCGCGAGATCGATGAAGAAGGCACCGATGCGCCGGCCCATCACCGCGGTCGGATCGCTCACGCCTCACAGTCAAGCCGAACCGAACTCGATCCTGCCGCGAGATCAACCGCCGGTAGTGTCGCTCCATGGCCGACGCCGCAGCGACGTCGGAGCAGCCCGCCCCGGAGCTGTTCGACCGGATCGTCAACCTGAGCCGCCGTCGCGGCTTCGTGTTCCAGTCGGACGAGATCTACGGCGGCTTCCGCTCCACCTACGACTACGGACCCCTCGGCTCGCTGATGTTGCGCAACGTCAAGGCGGCGTGGTGGCGCTCGATGGTCCAACTTCGCGACGACATCGTCGGGTTCGACGCCGCCATCCTCACGCCGCCTGCCGTGTTGGAGGCGTCCGGACATCTGCAGAACTTCACCGATCCGCTCGTCGATTGTCGCAACTGCAACGAGCGCTTCCGGCTCGACAAGCTCGACGACCCGCACACGTGCCCCAACTGCGGCGCGAAGGAGTCCTTCACCGAGCCTCGCCAGTTCAACCTCATGTTCAAGACGTACGCGGGGCCGATCGAAGAGTCCGCCGCGGAGGTGTACCTGCGCCCCGAGACGGCACAGGGCATCTTCGTCAACTTCAACAACGTGCTCACGACCAGCCGCAAGAAGCCGCCGTTCGGCATCGCCCAGATCGGCAAGTCGTTCCGCAACGAGATCACGCCGGGCAACTTCGTCTTCCGCACGCGTGAGTTCGAAGTGATGGAGATGGAGTACTTCGTGCCCCCCGAGGAAGCGCCGCACTGGTACGAGTACTGGATGCAGGAGAGGTATCGCTGGTACGTCGACCTCGGCATGCCGGAGTCGAAGCTGCGGCTGCGAGCGCACGAGCCCGACGAGTTGTCGCACTACTCGTCTGGCACCAGCGACATCGAGTTCCTCTTCCCATGGGGTTGGGACGAGCTCGAAGGCGTCGCCAATCGCGGTGACTACGACCTCACGCAGCATGCGAAGTTCTCGGGCGAGAGACTCGAGTACTTCGACCAGAACACCGGCGAGCGTTACGTTCCGCACGTGATTGAGCCGGCCGCAGGCGCGACCCGCACGACGATGGCGTTCCTGATGGCCGCCTACGACGAGGAGGAGGTCCGCGGCGAGAAGCGGACGGTCCTGCGGCTCGACCCGCGCCTGTCGCCATATCAGGTCGCGGTTCTGCCGTTGTCCCGCAACGAGAAGCTGTCGCCCGTCGCTCGCGACGTGCTGCACCGGCTGCAACCCCACGTGATGACCGAGTACGACGAGACCCAGTCGATCGGTCGCCGGTATCGCCGACAGGACGAGATCGGCACCCCGCTGTGCGTCACGGTCGACTTCGAGTCAATTGACGACAAGGCGGTCACCATCCGCCAGCGCGACACGATGGACCAGACCCGCGTGCCGATCGAGGACATCGTCGGCCACGTGCAGAGCCTCCTGTAGATCGGCGTGACGAAGCGCTGGATAGCCGCCAACCGTGCGTGGTGGGACGAGCGGGCTGACAGTCACGCCGCGAGCACGTTCTACGACCTCGAGTCGTTTCGGCGTGGCCGCGACGACCTGCGACCGTTCGAAGTCGACGAGTTGGGTGTCGATCCCGACGGGCTCGACCTTCTCCACCTCCAGTGCCACATCGGCACCGACACACTCTCGTGGGCCGGACGCGGCGCGCGCGTCGTCGGCCTCGACTTCTCGAAGCCGGCCATCGAGACGGCGCGCGCGCTCACGGTCGACCTCGCGTTGGAGGATCGAGCGGACTTCGTCGTGTCGGACGTGTACAGCGCGGTCGACACACTCGACGGACGGACGTTCGACATCGTCTACACCGGCATCGGCGCCCTGAGCTGGTTGCCCGACATCGATCGATGGGCGGAGACCGCGGCCGCGCTCGTCAGGCCCGGTGGCGTGCTCTATGTCGTCGAGATCCATCCGTTCCTATGGCCGTTCGCCGACACACCCGACCCCGAGCTCGCCTATTCGTACTTCGGCGTGGTCGAGAGCGATGACGCGTTCGGCTCCTACACCGACCGTTCGCTGCCGACCGAGCACAACCACGTCTTCGAACACAACTGGGGCATGGGCCCCGTCCTCACCGCGGTCGTGAACGCGGGCCTCACCGTCGAGCTGGTCGGCGAGCACGAGTTGGGCGTCGAGCAGAAGTGGCCTTTCATGGTCCGCGGTCGTGACCGGTTCTGGCGCATGCCCGAGGACCGGCCATCGATTCCGCAGCTCTGGTCGTTGCGCGCCCGCCGCTGACACGGCCCGTTCTGACGGGGAAAATCGCTGGAGGTCGACCACTAGGCTCCGTTCGTGCCCTACATCTACGCGTTCGACCACAAGCATCGAAAGCCGCCGATGGACATGAAGGACCTGCTCGGCGGCAAGGGGGCCAATCTGGCGGAGATGACCTCCGTGCTGGGGTTGCCGGTTCCGGCCGGGTTCACGATCACCACCGATGCTTGCCGCGCCTACATGGCCGCGGGCTGGCCGAAGGGTCTCGACGACGAGATCAGCAAGCATCTCGCAGCACTCGAGAAGACGATGGGACGCAAGCTCGGTGATCCTGTCGATCCGTTGCTCGTCAGCGTCCGATCCGGCGCCAAGTTCTCGATGCCGGGAATGATGGACACCGTTCTCAACCTCGGGTTGAACGACGAGTCGGTCGGCGGGCTGGCCAAGCAGACCGACGACGAGCGTTTCGCGTACGACTCGTACCGTCGTTTCATCTCGATGTACGGCCGCATCGTGCTCGATATCGATGCCGCACAGTTCGACCGGCTGCTCGAGACGGCGAAGGAATGGGACGGCGTCGACACCGACGCCGATGTCACCGCCGAGACCTTGCGCCGGCTCTGCGATCGGTACAAGGACGTCGTGCGCCGCGAGACTGGCAAGCCGTTCCCGCAGGACCCGCTGGTGCAGTTGAAAGGCGCCATCGAGGCCGTGTTCCGGAGCTGGAACGGCGCGCGCGCCATCGCGTAT
>DATAES010000157.1:0-19556 GCA_036257895.1 Acidimicrobiales bacterium | reverse complement strand
TGCCCCGCGAGATCGGGAGGGAGCATGTCGAGTTGCAGGTTCTTGTCCTGCACGACCTGGTCGGTGATCTCTTGTCGGCGCTGGTCGCCCGATTCCCGCGCTTCCCGCGCGAGGTCGTCGAGGCCCTTGCGCTCCGTGTCGATTACGTCTCGCAGCTCCTGTGCGATGTCGTCGTAGACCCCGCCGAGGTCGTAGCGTTCGAGCTCGTCGCGGCGCCGGCGGCGCAGCTTCTCCATGAGCTCGCGCATGCCCTGGACCCGGTCACCGTTGCGGTCACGGAAGCCGGACTGCATCAACCGGCGAAGCGCGGCGTTGAGGTCGCCGTGGTACAGGAGGTCGTCGGTGATCTCGCCGAACACCGAGTCGGCGTCTATGTCGAAACCGGCCTGCGTGCCGTCCCAGCGCGAGTAGCGGAACTTCGGAACGGGCCTCCGCCAAAAGGACATGCTCGGAGGCTACCGGTAGCGTCGCATCGTGACTTGGCCCGAGGACTTCTGGTGGGGAACGGGCGCGTCGTCGACGCAGTGCGAGGGGGCCGCGCCAGCGTCGGACTGGGCGAGGTGGGAAGGGCTCGGCCGGGCGCCGGCTTCAGGTGAGGGCAACGGATTCGGCAATCGCTACGCCGAGGACTTCGCGCTCCTCGCCGACCATGGCCTCACCCACCATCGCCTCTCGATCGAGTGGGCCCGCATCGAACCGCGGCAGGGAGAACGGGACAACGATGCCGTCGAGCACTACCGCAGCGTGCTCCTCGCGGCCCGCAGCGCGGGCATCGAACCTTGGGTGTGTCTTCATCACTTCACGCTGCCCGGATGGTTCGGAGACGACCTCGGCGGCTTCCGCGACGCCAGAGCCACCGGCTACTGGTGGCCGCGCCACGTCGACTTCTGTGCCGAGACCTTCGGCGACCTCGTCCACGGCTGGAAGCCGATCAACGAGCCCGTTGCCTACGCGGTCGCCGGGTTCCTCGCAGGGCAGTTCCCGCCCGGTCGCCGCGACGTCGACGACTTCCACATCGTGGTGCGCAACATCCACCGCGCCAACCGCGATGCGGCTCGGTTGCTGCGGGGCGCGGGCTCGCCGGTCGCCACCATCCACAACCTCTCGCCGGTGCACGCCGCCGATCCCTCCCCCGAAGCACGTTCGCGAGCAGCGCGCGTCGACGACGTGATCTGGAACTCGTGGGCAGAGCCGGAACTGCTCGAGCCCTTCGACCTGATCGGCTTCTCGTACTACAGCGCGCTCGCCGTCGGACCGGACGGCACGTTCGGTGTGTATCCCGCCGACGCGGAGGCGGGGCCGATGGGCTACGCGCCCTGGAGCGCAGGACTCGGCGAAGTGCTGCACCGTCTCGCCGAGGACCATCCCGACCGTCCGCTGCTCATCGACGAGTGCGGCATCGGCACCGAGGACGACGAGTGGCGCGCCACCTACCTACACGACTGCCTCGCTGAGGTCGAGCGCGCCATCGGCGACGGCATCGACCTCCGGGGCTTCTTCCACTGGACCGCCGTGGACAACTACGAGTGGCTCCACGGCTACGACGTCGCGTTCGGGCTGTTCGACCGCGATCGCAATGTGCGTGACTCGATCGAGGTCTTGGAATCGGCGATCCGGACCTAGCGCGTCTGCCCGTCAGCCCCGGGCGCGATAGGTGGCACGGGCGCCGACGGCGTCCTTGTTGAGGCGCTTGCTGAGATGCAGCCCTTCGAGGATGAACTCCACCGCACTGGCGACCGCCGCGGGTGACTCGTCGCCGCCCGTCAAGGCCGCGACCGGTTGCCGCAACGCAGGGATGTCCGACACCAGCTTCGCCTCGTCGGCTGAGATGACGTCGTCGCCCGCGTGGACGATGGTGCCGCCGTCGAACGCGCCGATCACCTCGCGCACCGCGTCCGTACCGACCCGCTCCTTGAACACGGTCAACACCGCGGCACGGAGCAGATGCTCGACGATCTGCTCGTCTCGACCTTCCTCCAGCGCCTCGATCTCCACCTTGCCGGAAGTGGACGACGAGAGCGCCTCCAGGTCGCTGACTCGCGGCACGACTTCCCTTTCGCCGTGCCGCAGAGCGCGTCGCGTCGCATTGGCCACGAGGGTCTCGGCGTTCGACACCGTGAGTCGCACCGAGACTCCTGAACGTTGGTTGATGTGCGCGCTCGAGCGAGCGAGGTGCGACAGCGTGGCGACGATCTCGGTCATGAACTCCGGCACGGACACTCGGATGCCGGGCGCCTCGAGCGGACGCACTTCCTGGTGCGCAATCGCCACCTCGGTCTCGACCTCGAGCGGGTAGTGCGTGCGGATCTGCGCGCCGAAGCGGTCCTTGAGGGGGGTGATGATTCGGCCGCGATTCGTGTAGTCCTCGGGGTTCGCCGACGCAACGAGCATCACGTCGAGCGGAAGGCGGATCTTGTAGCCACGGACCTGCACGTCGCGCTCTTCGAGCACGTTGAGGAGCCCGACCTGGATGCGCTCCGCGAGGTCGGGGAGCTCGTTGATGGAGAAGATGCCGCGGTTGGTGCGAGGAACGAGGCCGTAGTGCAACGTGAGCTCGTCGGAGAGATAGCGGCCCTCGGCGACCTTGATCGGGTCGACCTCGCCGATGAGGTCGGCAATGGACGTGTCCGGTGTCGCCAGTTTCTCGCCGAACCGCGAGTCGCGGTGCACCCACTCGACCGGGGTGTCGTCGCCGTGCTCGCGCACGAGATCGCGCGCGTACTTCGACACCGGCTCGTACGGATCGTCGTTGATCTCCGAGCCCGCGATCACCGGCAGCCACTCGTCGAGCAAGGACACGAGCGAGCGGATCATGCGGGTCTTCGCCTGACCGCGTTCTCCGAGGAAGATGACATCGTGACCGGCGAGCAGCGCGTTCTCGAGCTGCGGCAGCACGGTGTCCTCGTAGCCGAGCACACCGGGGAACAACGGCTCGCCTTCCTGGATCTTGGTGATGGCGTTGCGCCGGATCTCCTGCTTGACCGGGACAGACTGCCATCCGGACTCGCGCAATTGACCGAGCGTGGCGGGACGAGACATTCCGCCAACCTACCGGGCTGCAGTGGTCGGTTCTCCGTCGGCCGAGATCCCGGGTAATCATCTGGCCGTGCACGACCTCGGAGGTCCCTGGCGGGCAGCGCTGTCCGATGAGTCGTTGCGACGGGCGTTCACCGATCCGGCGTTCGACGCAGGCAGCTGGGAGCCGATCGAGGTTCCTGGGCACTGGCGATCGACGGCGGCGTTCGCCGATGCGGACGGGCCGATGCTCTACCACACGAGGTTCGAAGAGGGTCGGCCGCCCTCCGCTGGGCGGAGCTGGCTGACATTCGACGGCCTCTTCTACCAGGGCGACGTCTGGCTCGACGGCGCCTACCTAGGCGACACGGAGGGGTACTTCCTTCCTCACACGTTCGAGATCACCGAGCAGATCGAGGAGCGGACCGAGCACGAGCTCGCAGTCGAGGTGACGTGCGCGCCGCAGACGGACCGAACGGCGAAGCGCAACATCACCGGCGTCTTCCAGCACTGGGACTGTCTCGATCCCGACTGGAACCCTGGCGGCATCTGGCGCTCGGTGCGGGTCGAGCACACCGGACCCGTCCGCATCCGCGATCTGCGGGTGCTGTGTCGGGAAGCCACACCGGAGCAGGCCGTTGTGCTGTTCCGCGCCAACCTGTTGACGCTCGAAGCACGGGCCGTGGTGCTGCGGTCGTCGGTCGGCGCCGTCGACCACGAGTTGGAGCAGTCACTAGCCGCCGGCGAGAACCACGTCGAGTGGACGGTGGCCATCGATCACCCCGCGTTGTGGTGGCCCTGGGCACTCGGACCGCAGCCGATGCACGATGCCGTCGTCGAGGCGTGGGTGGACGATGAGTTGAGCCATCGACGCGCCGTGCGCACCGGCCTGCGACGCGTCGACCTCGACCGATGGATCTGTTCCGTCAACGGTGAACGGCTGTTCTTGAAGGGATCCAACCACGGCCCTACTCGGATGGCGCTGGCCGAGGCCACCCCGCAAGAGCTGGCCCGCGACGTCCAGCTCGCGAAGGACGCGGGCCTCGACCTGTTGCGCCTGCACGCCCACGTCACCCGTCCGGAGCTGTACGACGCGGCTGACGAGGCGGGCATGTTGCTGTGGCAGGACATGCCATTGCAGTGGGGGTATGCGCGCGGCATCCGCAGGCAGGCCGTCCGGCAGGCGCGTGTCGCCGTGCAAGTGCTGGGACACCATCCGTCGATCGCGATCTGGTGCGGCCACAACGAGCCGATGGCGATCGACATCGATCCCGGCGGACAGATCGACGCCGCTACCGGCCGTGCGGCACTGCGCGCTCAGATGCTGCCGACGTGGAACCGGTCGATACTCGACCGGTCGGTGAAGCACGCCCTCGAACAGGCCGACGGCACGAGGCCGGTCGTGGCCCACTCCGGCGTGCTCCCTCATCCGCCGCAGCTCGACGGCACCGACAGCCACCTCTACTTCGGGTGGTACTGGGGCGACGAGCGCGACTTCCCGAAGCTGTGCGCGACCGTGCCGAGACTGGCGCGGTTCGTGACAGAGTTCGGTGCGCAAGCCGTGCCCGCTGATGCAACGTTCTGCGAACCAGACCGTTGGCCGGATCTCGATTGGCAGCACCTCGGCCGCAAGCACGCGCTGCAGAAGCGGATGTTCGATCGTCACGTGCCGCCTGCCGACTACCAACGGTTCGACGAGTGGCGCGTCGCGACGCAGCGGTACCAGGCGACGGTCGTGAAGCATCACATCGAAACGTTGCGGCGGCTGAAGTACCGGCCGACGGGTGGCTTCGCGCAGTTCTGCTTCGCTGACGGGATGCCGGCGGTGACATGGTCTCTGCTCGGACACGACCGACAGCCGAAGCTCGCCTACGACGCGCTCGCTCATGCATGTCAGCCGGTGATCGTTGTCGCTGACCGCATGCCGGCGTCCGTCCACCCGGACCAAGCGCTGGCGCTGGACATCCATGTGGTCTCCGACCGGCGTGAGCCGCTCGTCGGGTGCACCGTCACAGCTCGGCTCGCATGGACCGATGGCCAGCACGAGTGGCGTTTCATCGGCGACGTGGGCGCGGACGCGTGCGTCCGGGTCGGGACACTGCAGGCCGTCGTCCCGTCGGTCGACGGCCCGTTGACGCTGGAGCTCGTCCTCGACGGTCCGGTGCACGCAACAAATGCGTACGAGACCATCGTTGTCGGTACGGCTTAGCTCTGCCCGGTCGCGGGAAGTCGACGTTCCGGCAGGCTTCTGACCGGGCAGGGGCCGACCGCGCGAGCGCCAGCGAGCCGGGCGGCGATGGGGCAGGCGCCGAAGGCGCCGTGGGGGCGCAGCCCAGCTAAGTCGACGGTGCGGGCACGGCGTCGCCCGTAGCCGGCTTCGGATCGGTGACCTCGTCTGTGGCGTCCGCGGTGGCGGCTCGTTGCCGCGTGCGTCTGTCGAGCTCGTGCAGCGTGAAGCCGACCAACACGAACATCACTCCGAGGAACGAGATCAGCGCGGCAACGCCGAACGCCACGACCGACGTGTACAGCGACGCCTGCAGGAAGTCCGCGTCCATGACCGTGTCGCGGTTGGGGTCGTCCCGCGGGAGCTCGGCATAGGTCTTGCCGCCTCCGGCCTCCAGCGCGTGCTCGTTGATCGCCGCAGCTTGGGCGAACGCGGTGAAGGGCCCTTTGACGTCCTTGCCTGTAAGGAACGGCGCGTCCGAGGACACCGTGATGTGTTGCTCGGACAACTGGTATCGCACCACACCCCAGACGGCGATGCCGGCGAAGAAGGCGAGTATCCCGACGACGATCGAGATCGTGCCGACGATGCGAGGGGATCGGGTCACACCAGCACCTCCGTGACGGCTGCCGGGACGACAGTAACTCCGGTCCGCCGGCGCGACGTGTATGCGCGCGGCTTGTGAAATCGAGCACGTGATCTCGTGGAGCGAAGCGCGGCATCCGCAACTCGTATGGGCAATTCATGCTGGTCAGCGCCACTCGGGGTAGCGTCCGAAATCGATGGTGACGACGCAGCAGGACCTCAGTAGCGCGCCGACGCCGCTCGTCAACGGGGCGACGAAGAAGCGTCCGTGGTGGCCGCTGGAGTTCTATCGATCAGCGGTCGGCAAGAAGTACGTGATGGCAGTCACGGGCATCGTGCTGCTCGGCTACGTGCTCGCGCACATGCTCGGCAACCTCAAGGCGTACCTGGGCCCTCTCGAGGTCGACGACTACGGCGAGTTCCTGCGCGAGCTCCTGGTACCGATCGCGCCGCGCACGTTGGTGCTCTGGCTCCTGCGCATCGGCCTGATCACCGCGTTCGCCCTCCACATCCACGCCGCCTACGTCCTCACCAGAGTGAACCACCGCGCCCGTCCCGCGAAGTACGAGAGCCACCGCGACTACGTCGCCGCCAACTTCGCGTCGCGCACCATGCGTTGGACCGGGATCATCGTGGCCCTGTTTCTCGCTTGGCACCTCGCCGACCTGACATGGGGATTCGCCAATCCCGACTTCGTCCGTGGTGACCCGTACAACAATCTCGTGCTGAGCATGCAGCGAGTTCCCGTTGCGATCCTCTACATCGTCGCCAACGTCGCGCTCGGCGTCCACATCTTCCACGGCGCCTGGAGCCTCTTCCAGAGCCTCGGATGGAACAACCCCCGGTTCAACAAGTGGCGCCTGTACTTCGCTCGGACCTTCGCGGCTGTCATCGTCATCGGCAACTGCAGTTTCCCGATCCTCGTTCAGGCCCACGTCCTGACGTTCAACCAGAAGCAGCACGACATCGTCGTGGCGCAGCACGAGCGTGAGGGAGGTCAGTCATGAGCGTCCTCAGCGAACAGCCCGCCCCCACGAGTGAGTCGTTGCTCGACTCCAGGGTTCCGGACACGCCCATCGAAGAGATGTGGGATCAGCACAAATTCGACATGAAGCTGGTCGCGCCGCACAACCGCCGCCGGTTCAAGGTCATCGTTGTCGGGACCGGCCTCGCCGGCGGCGCCGCCGCGGCAACCCTCGGCGAGCTCGGCTACGACGTCCACGCCTTCACGTTCCACGACTCGCCGCGGCGCGCGCACTCGATCGCCGCGCAAGGTGGCATCAATGCAGCGAAGAACTACAAGGGTGACGGCGACTCGATCTATCGGCTCTTCTACGACACGGTGAAGGGCGGCGACTACCGCGCCCGTGAAGCCAACGTGTACCGGCTCGCACAGATCTCGGTCGACATCATCGACCAGTGCGTCGCGCAGGGGGTGCCGTTCGCGCGCGAGTACGGCGGGCTGCTCGACAACCGCAGCTTCGGCGGCGCGCAGGTCTCCCGCACGTTCTACGCACGGGGCCAGACCGGCCAGCAACTGCTCCTCGGCTGCTACCAGGCCCTGGCTCGCCAGATCGGTCTCGGCGCCGTCACCATCTATCCGCGCTCAGAGATGCTCGACCTCGTCGTGAAGGACGGTCGGGCATGCGGCATCGTCGTTCGCAACCTCCACACCGGCGAGATCACGAGCCACAACGCGCACGCCGTGATCCTCGCCACGGGCGGTTACGGAAACGTCTTCTTCCTGTCGACCAACGCCAAGGCGTCGAACGCGACCGCCATCTGGCGCGCGCACCGGCGGGGCGCGCTGTTCGCCAACCCCTGCTTCACACAGATTCACCCGACGTGCATACCGGCGAGCGACGACTTCCAGTCGAAGCTCACGCTCATGTCCGAGTCACTGCGCAACGACGGACGCGTGTGGGTGCCGAAGCAGATGGACGATCCTCGGTCGCCGGACCAGATTCCGGCCGACGATCGTGACTACTTCCTCGAACGGCGCTATCCGTCATACGGCAACCTCGTGCCCCGCGACGTCGCGTCGCGTGCGATAAAGACGATCGTGGACGAGGGCCGTGGCGTCGGAACACTCAAGAACGGCGTGTACCTCGACTTCGGCGACGCCGTCTCGCGCCTCGGCCGCGACATGATCGAGGAGCGCTACGGGAACCTGTTCGAGATGTACGAGCGGATCACCGACGAAGACCCGTACAAGGTGCCGATGCGCATCTATCCCGCCATCCACTACACGATGGGTGGGCTCTGGGTCGACTACGAGCTGCAGTCGACGATTCCCGGCTGCTTCGTGGCCGGTGAGGCCAACTTCTCCGACCACGGCGCCAACCGGCTCGGCGCGTCGGCGTTGATGCAGGGTTTGTCCGACGGCTACTTCGTGCTCCCGTACACCGTGCCGAACTACCTCGCCGGTCTGCTCGGACAGCCCTTGGTTCCCACGGACGACCCTGCCTTCGACCAGACCGAGCAGGAAGTGCGTGATCGAACCAACCAGCTGCTCGCGATTCGCGGTACCCGACCGGTCGACCACTTCCATCGCGAACTCGGGCGCATCATGTGGGACAACTGCGGCATGGCGCGCTCGCAGCAGAGCCTCGAGAAGGCATTGAGCGACATCCCGCCGTTGCGTGAGGAGTTCGAGAAGGATCTCCGCGTGCTCGGCTCCGCAGAGACGTTGAACCAGTCGCTCGAGAAGGCAGGTCGCGTCGCCGACTTCTTCGAACTGGCCGAACTGCTCGTGCGTGACGCGCTCCATCGCGAAGAGTCATGCGGCGGCCACTTCCGCGTCGAGCACCAAACCGAAGACGGTGAGGCGTTGCGCGACGACGAACACTTCGCGTACGCGGCGGCATGGGGATACAACGCCGACGGTGAGCCGCGCCTGCACAAGGAGCCACTGGAGTTCAAGTACGTCCATCTCGCGCAGAGGAGTTACAAGTAGGTGTCCGAGGGCACGCTGCACATCACGCTCAACGTCTGGCGCCAACCGGGCCCCGAACAACAGGGTCAGATGGTGACCTACGACGTTCCCGGCGTGAACGCCGACATGTCGTTCCTCGAGATGCTCGACGTGCTGAACGATCGTTTGGTGGGCGAGGGTGAAGAGCCCATCGCGTTCGAGCACGACTGCCGAGAAGGCATCTGCGGGTCGTGCGGAATGATGATCAACGGCCAAGCGCACGGGCCAGAGCGCGGCACGGCGACCTGTCAACTACACATGCGCAAGTTCCGCGACGGAGACGTGATCAACGTCGAGCCGTTTCGCGCGGCCGCGTTCCCGGTCGTTCGCGATCTCGTCGTGAACCGAAGTGCGCTCGACCGGATCATCGAAGCCGGCGGGTACATCACGGTCACACCGGGCGCCGCGCAGGACGCCAACTTGATACTCGTGCCGAAGGTCGTCGCCGACGCGGCGTTCGACGCGGCCGCTTGCATCGGCTGCGGTGCGTGCGTGGCCGCGTGCCCCAACGGGGCCGGCCAACTGTTCACGTCGGCCAAGGTGTCGCACCTCAACCTGTTGCCCCAGGGACAGCCTGAGCGCTTCACCCGTGTCGAGGCCATGGTCGACACCATGGAGGAGTACTTCGGCTCGTGCACGAATCACGCGGAGTGCGAAGCTGCGTGTCCGAAATCGATCTCGATCGACTACATCGCCCTGATGAACCGCGACTATTTCAAGGCGAAACTCAAGAACCGCCGTCTCGTCGCTCGAACCTGAGCACTAACCCCCGCCGCGGGGCGGTGAGGGCGGCCACGCTTGCGGCCGGGGCAGTGTTCGTACTATCAAAGTACAGGTTTTACCCTTCTGAAACCTGAGCCCCCGCGCCACCTGGAGACCACCCAAGATGTTGCATGTCCTGGCCACGGAAGGCGGCTACCAGCAGTTCGAGCTCGGCGGGGCCGAGTGGTTCTGGCTGCTGTTCTCTGCCGCTGCCGCCGTTCTCGCCATCCTGACCGGCCTGTACTTGATGCGCGTCGTGCTCGCAGCGGACCAGGGCACGCCGAAGATGATCGAGATCGCGACGGCGATCCAGGAAGGTGCGCTTGCCTACCTGAAGCGCCAGTTCCGCACGATCCTCCTCATCCTCGTGCCGGTCGCGCTCATCGTGTTCCTCACGTCGACCAAGGTCATCAACCCTGGCGACGCGCTCACGGGACCGACTGAGTCGCTGACCCGGATCCAAAGCGGCTTCTACCGCACGCTCGCGTTCATCGCCGGCTGCTTCATGTCGGGCCTCACCGGCTTCATCGGCATGAGCCTGGCGACACGCGGCAACGTACGCACCGCCGCGGCTGCGAAGACGGGCTCGATGCGCGACGCGCTGCAGGTGGCCTTCCGGACGGGCGGCGTCGCCGGCATGTTCACAGTCGGTCTCGGCCTGCTCGGCGCCACCGTGATCATCATGATCTTCCAGAACACGAGCGCCGCCATCCTGATCGGCTTCGGGTTCGGTGGCTCGTTGATCGCCCTTTTCCTTCGAGTCGGCGGCGGGATCTTCACGAAGGCTGCTGACGTCGGCGCCGACCTGGTCGGCAAAGTCGAAGCGGGCATCCCGGAGGACGACCCCCGCAACCCGGCCACCATCGCCGACAACGTGGGCGACAACGTCGGCGACTGCGCAGGCATGGCCGCCGACCTGTTCGAGAGCTACGAGGTCACGCTGGTCGCCTCGATCATCCTCGGCGTCTCGGCCTTCAAGTCGATCTACCCGGACGACCCGAAGAAGTGGGTGCTCGGTCTGATCTTCCCGCTCATCGCGCGCGCCATCGGCGTGCTCGCGTCGATCGTCGGCGTCTTCGCGGTGCGAGCCACGGACAAGGACCGCACTGCGATGGCGCCGATCAACCGCGGCTTCCTCACCGCCGGCGTGCTCACGGTCGTCGGCACGCTTGCCGTTTCGCTCGGTTACGTCGGCAACGACGAAGGTACTGGTCCGAACGCCCTGTCGAATCCGGGCTGGCGAGTCTTCGCCGCCGTGGTCACCGGTCTCGTCCTGGCCCAGATCGTCAGCCGGTTGACGGAGTACTTCACGTCGACAGAGACCGCGCCCGTGCGTGAGATCGCGGAGTCGGCGCGGACCGGCCCTGCCACGACGGTGCTGTCCGGCATCTCGTCGGGCCTCGAGTCCTCGGTGTGGGCGATCATCGCCATTGCAGCCGCCCTCGGCGTCGCCATCGCCCTCGGCGGCGGCAACATCCAGTTCTCGCTGTACCTCGTCGCGCTCACTGGCATGGGCATGCTGGCCACGACGGGCGTGGTGGTGTCCGAGGACACGTTCGGCCCGGTGGCGGACAACGCCGCAGGCATCGCCGAGATGTCAGGCGAGTTCCACGGCGAGCCCGAGCGGATCATGGTGAACCTCGACGCCGTGGGCAACACGACCAAGGCGGTCACGAAGGGCTTCGCCATCGGTTCGGCTGTCATCGCCGCCGTCGCGTTGTTCTCGAGCTACATCGAGACGATTGGGTCCGAGCTCAATCTCGGCAGGGAGGGCAGCGCCCTCTTCAACGATCCGCTGACGCAGATCAACGTGTCGAACCCGAAGACATTCATCGGTCTGCTGATCGGCGGCTCGATCGCGTTCATGTTCTCGGCGTTGGCCATCCGAGCCGTCGGTCGAACGGCCGGCGTGGTGGTCAAGGAGGTGCGGCGCCAGTTCGCCGATGGCAAGATCATGTCCGGCGAGAAGCGACCCGACTACGCACCCGTCATCGACATCTGCACCACGGCGTCGCTGCGTGAGCTCACCACTCCGGCACTGCTCGCCGTGTTGACGCCGGTGATCATCGGGTTCGGGATCAACTACTTCGCCCTCGGTGCGTTCCTCGCCGGTGTGATCCTCACCGGCCAGCTCATGGCCAACTTCCTGTCGAACTCTGGCGGAGCGTGGGACAACGCGAAGAAGTACATCGAGGACGGCCACGAGGGCGGCAAGGGCTCCGAGGCACACAAGGCCGCAGTCATCGGCGACACGGTCGGCGACCCGTTCAAGGACACCGCCGGTCCCGCGCTGAACCCGCTCATCAAGGTGATGAACCTCGTCTCGTTGCTGATCCTGCCCGCGGTGATCACCCTGCAGGACAACAACGTGCGCTACGTCATCGCCGGTGTCTCCCTCGTCGTGCTCCTGATCGCGATCGCGTTCTCGAAGCGCAAGGCGCCGTCGCTCGCCGACGCCGGAGTCGACGAGATGGTCAGCGAAGCCGCGACCGCGTAACTCCTCGACGGAGGGGTCAGCTCAGCAGTCGGTCGATCCCGTCCTCGACGATGCCGAGCTCGTCGTCGGGCTCAGCGCCGCTCGTCGGGAACTGGAACGTGAAGGACGCGACGCAGTTGTCGAGGCGCACACCGACGACGATGACCGTGGTGTCTCCCGCTTGCACGGTGGCCTCGACTGCCGCCGACGCCCCGACCTGCGACGAGACGTCCTCCGGGGACGAAACGGTAAACGGCGTTCCGTCGGGGAGGGCCCCCTCGGTGCACGTCCGCAACGAGTCCAGTGCCAGATCGAATGCCTCGCGGTTGTCCGCTGCGGTCCTGTGGAAGATCACTTCCTCTTCGAAGTGCAGGTCCTGACTGGCTTCGTTCGAAGCCGAACCGACGACCTGGGTCGGCGGCACCACCGCTCGAGCATTCGGGTTGCCGCACAGGTCCACGGTCTCGTCGCTCGGTGTGAACGTGCCGTCGGTGAACTCGCTTCCGATGTCCGATGCCGTCAGCAGTCGGTCCTCGACACCGTTCGGATCCACGAACTCTGCCGACGTGGACGACGACGACTTCGACGACGACGACTTCGACGACGATGACTTCGACGACGACGTGCTGTCCGAGGACTGGTCCGAGTTGTCGGTTGCGGTCGACACGTTGTCGTCGTCGTCGTCGTTGCGCAGCAGAAGGAATGCGACGACGGCGATGACGATCGCGGCAGCGGCGGCGACAGGAATGATCCACTTCTTGTTCGATCCGGCGGTCGTGCCGAGAGGGGGTCCGGTCGGAGGCCCCGGCGGCGGTCCGCCCGGAGGACCGAACGGAGGAGGGAAGGCTTGCGTCGGAGGTCCCGGAGACACGGGCGGCATGGCCGTGGTCGTCGGAGGCGTCGCCCCCGTGGGCGTGCCGGCCTCCTCGACAGGTTCGGTCGGTCGCCGGACGTCAGGGTGCTGTTCGGGCGGGTACCACTTGCCGTCCGACGCCTGCCACCATCCCTCGCCTCGCGACGTGTCGCTCATGAGCCGCACACATTACGACGCGGCTGTTTCTCAGGCGGTCACGTCGGTCTTCGCGCGCTCACGCCGACTACGTACGACCTCGACCGCGATCGGGACGAGCGACAACCCGATGATGATCGCCTCGATGACGAGCAGATGATCCTCGGCGCCGGGGATCGTCTTGCCGAGCACGAAGCCGATCATCGTCACACCGACCGTCCACAGTGCCGCACCCACGATGTTGAAGATCGTGAACGAACGCACCGGCATCTGCGCCACCCCCGCGATCGGGTTGGCGAACGTCCTGACGATGGGAATGAACCGCGCGATGACGATCGTCTTCGGTCCGTAGCGGTTGAAATAGTGCTCGGCCTTGTCGACGTATTCCCGTTTGAACAGGCGGGAGTCAGGACGGCGGAAGAGCGCCGGGCCCGCCTTCAGCCCGATGAAGTAGCCGGTCTGCGCGCCGATCACAGCAGCGATGAAAAGGCCGACGAGGAGGACCCAGAGGTTCACGTCGACATTGAGCTTCGACTCCGAGCCCACTGCCGCGACGAGACCGGCCAGCACCAACAAGGAATCACCCGGCAAGAAGAAGCCGACCATCAAACCCGTCTCGGCGAACACGATGCCGAACAGCCCGAGCACGCCGAACGTCTCCAGCAAGCTCTTCGGATCGACGGGACTGGCCGCCAGGACGGTCGAAAGCATCGAGCGATGCTAGGTGACGGGCTGGTTCCATTCGGTCCAGCCCAGGCCCGCTCGCCCATCCGCGGCCGTGAAGCGGCACATGGCTCTCGGAAACCGGCTGACCTTGCCGTTCCAGGTGAGAAGCGCAGGACCGAACGCGATCGGTTCGATCTCGAGGGCCAGGTCGCCGATGGTCACGCTGCCGCGTTGGGGGAACCCGTCTCCGTCCGTGTCCTCGTCGGCGGAGACGGCGTTCGTGGTGGTGATCGGACCGTCACCTTGCACGTAGCCGAAGCCGACGTCGACGCCCGGGATCCGGATGTCGGATCCGTGGAAGCGAGTCCCGTCATCGAGGCGCCCGCTGGTCCAGCACCAGCCGAACTGCCACCAGTCGCGCACCCCCCACGAGTGATCGCGCTGGCCGTGACCGTCGATGGTCAGCTGCTCGTCGCCGACCAACACCTCGCCGTGCACCTTGCAGGGGATCTCGTAACGAGTGGTCGCGCCGTAGTGGTACGGCGTGCCGTCTGTTTCCCATTCGAGGTCGATGCCGAGCGGGACCCGATCACCGCGGGGCACGGCCGTGTACAACTCTGCGGGCGCGTCCACGCCGAGCCCGAATGCCTCGTTGCCGATCGACCAGTGGTCGAGCGGGGTCTCGCACGTGTGGTCGGCCCACAGGCCGTGCGTACGGATCTCGAGGCCGGGAGCGCTCGGCGGCGGAACCTCGAGGTCGGAGACGGCAACGATCTGGCGTGACGGGCCGACGACGAACGCGTGGTACCAGGCCACATGGAGATTCGGATAGAGGCCGAGCCGGACCCACCCACCTACTGAGCTGTCGTCGTCGAAGAAGTCGAAGTACCACGACTCGCCCCACAACGGTTCCTCGCCGGGCTCGTGGCGGCCCTCGTCCTCCGGTGCGATCTCGCTCACGGTATGGGCCCGTAGTAGTCGCCGTCGTCCATCGCCGCAGCGTTGTCGCCTTCGATGGCGGAGAGCAACTGATACGCGACCTCCGGCAGGTCACGCGGAACGCTCCAGTCGAGATCGTCCTCGATGCCGGCCTCCTGTGCGAACGGCCGGAGGAACGTGAAGTACACGTACGCGCCACACCGGATCTTCTCATCGCGCTCCATCGCGGCGATTCGGCGGTAGTGCTCCGACTGCGCGCCGCGTACCGCAGACACGATGGCGTCGATCTCGTCGAGTGCCACGGGTCGTAGCTCGCCGGGCGCGCAACCGTCGGTCGTGAACAGGGCAAAACCGACGAGGTGATCGAGGTAATCGATCGGCTCGTGATTCGACGTGCCGAAATCGGTGACGGTGAAGTCCACGTCCTCGAGGACGAACGCCGCGGTGAGGTTCTGGTACGGCACGTCCTTCGCGACATCGCTCCACGAGAAGTCGCTCTGCGCGAGCCGGTAGAAGTCGCGCACGAGCAACTTGCGGTTCGGATGGCCTGGTACGGCATAGGGACCGGTGTCGCAGTAACCAGCACGCGTGTCGAAATAGAGCAGGAAGAGATACGTGACGAGCGTCGCGTTGAATCGCTTGATCAGAGCGCGCTGCTCGTCATCAACCGACGCGACACCCGCGAGCAAGGCGTGATGCACGTCGTCGCCGTACGGAGTGGCCGTGCCGGTGTCCCACGCCTGCCGCGTACCGTCGCCGCGATAGGCGAGCGCGGCACGCTCCCAGAAGTCGAGGATCGTGTACATCCGGTCCGGCGTGTCGAGCGACGGATCGAGCATCGCAAAGACGTTTCGCCCGACCAGAGGGAAGTTGGCGATCGACCACAAGAAGCACGAGTCGATCTGGCACCCCGGCCGGCGGGCGCGGCGTCCGATCTCCTCGGCCGGGAGCGCGGCGTCGATGGTTCGCATCATGTCGGCGTAACGCAGGTACGACTCGGCACACGCGACGACGATGTATGCAGTCACCGGGATGAGCGCCGACTCGAGCGCAGTGCGTTCCGCGGTCAGCGCCTTACTGATCGGGCTGTGGTACGCGATGAGCGCGTTGGCGCGCTGTTTCTGCTCGTGGGCGCCCAGGCCGGCGTTCACGGCGCGCGCACGATCGCCTTGTCACCCGAGCAGTCGAGCTCGACCTCGGTGCCTTCCTCGGGTTCTGCCTCCTCGAACACGCACCCCATCGCGCACGGCACCTGGAACTCGCGGCTCACGATGCCGATGTGGCTGCGCGGCGTCCCAGTCGTGCAGACGATCCCGGTGAGCTCGTGGTAGACCGGCGCCAGGAACGTAGCGCCGGCATCACGCACGAGGGCGAGAACGCCCTCCGCTCCGGTTGCCATCAGCTCGAGGACTTCGTCTGGTCCTTCGAGCGGCTTCCACCGTCCGCGCACAGGTGCCGCGTGGAACACCTTGGCTCCGCGACCGACGATCCGCATGGGCGGCGAAGATAACGTCACTCGGCGATGCCTCGCTATCTGTCGCCCGAATGGCTCGAGGCGGCGCAGCGGGCGATCGATGCACGCGCGTCGCGGCCAGGAGCCGCCGCGGGCGTCGACATCGTGGTGCAACACGTCGTCGGTGGTGGCGTCGACGGCGACGTCACCTATCACGTCCGTGTCGCCGACGACGGAGTGAGCATCCGCGAAGGCGAAGCGCCCGATCCGACGGTGGTGTTCAGCGAGGACTACGCCACGGCAGCCGCCATCAGTCGGGGCGAGCTGTCGGCACAGAGTGCATTCATCACCGGACGGATCAAGGTCCACGGCGACCTTCCCCGACTCGTGGAGCAGAGCCGTGCCTTCGGCGAGATCGAGGATGCGCTCGCCGGATTGCGATCCGAGACCTCATACTGAGCGCATGCCCGAGTTGCCGGAACTGCAAGCGCACGCCGAACGTCTCGACGAGCGGTACGCCGGCAACACGCTCGAGCGATTCACGCCGCTCACCTTCACTGCGCTGAAGACCGCGGTGCCGCCTGCGTCCGACGCGCACGGCAAACCGCTCGTGTCGGTCGGTCGCCGCGGCAAGCACTTGCTGCTCGACTTCGAGGAACTGACCTTCGTCGTGCACTTGATGCAGGGCGGCCGGCTGAAGGAGGAGGCGGCCGGCAAACAGCCGGCCAAACCGAAGACCGGCGTCGGTCGTTGGACCTTCGTCGACGGACGGTCACTGCTGTTGACCGAGGCGGGGTCGGAGCGGCGGGCGGGCGTGTGGGCGGTCGCGGGCGATCCGGAGACCCAACCGCCGATCGACGGCCTCGGACCCGAGGCGGACGACGTCGATCCCGTGATCCTCCTGAAGCTCCTGCACGAGAACCCGATGCGATTGCACGGTTGGTTGCGCGACCAACACAACGTCGCCGGACTCGGTCGCCGTCTCGCGAACGAGATCTGCCATCGAGCCAAGCTCTCGCCGTACGCGGCGACCGGCAAGCTCGACGCCGACGACGCGGCCACGCTCGTCGACGCGATCCACGCATGCCTGGACGAGTCGCTCGCATACGAGCGAGGTCGCAACGACATGAGCTCGTCGGCCGACCGACCGGGTTCAGTGCACCACCGCGAAGGCGAAACGTGTCCGGTGTGCGGCGACGAGATCCGAGCGGTCGAGTACCGGTCGTACACGATCGACTACTGCCCCACCTGCCAGACCAACGGCAAGATCCTCGCCGACAACACGACCTCGAAGTTTCTCAAGTGACCGTTTGTGCGGTTCTAACGCGCGCATTGCGCGCGTTAGAACCGCACAAACACCACGCTGGCGAGGCTTCAGATCAGGCCGAGCTCCTTCACGGCGTCTCGTTCCTCGCTGAGCTCTGCGACGCTCTTGTCGATGCGGCCGCGGCTGAAATCGTCGACGTCGAGACCTTGGACGATCTCGTAGTCGCCCCCCGAGCACGTGCACGGGAACGAGGAGAGCAATCCGTCGGCAACGCCGTAGCTGCCGTCGCTCACGATCGCCATCGACGTCCAGTCGCCATCGGCCGTGCCCCGCACCCAAGTGCGCACGTGGTCGACCGCGGCGTTGGCGGCTGACGCAGCGGACGAGAGCCCGCGCGCCTTGATGATGGCGGCGCCGCGCTGTTGCACCGTCGGGATGAAGTCGTTCTCGAGCCAGGCCTGGTCGTTGCCCACCGCGTCGAGGGCAGACTTGCCGCCGACTCGCGCGTGGAACACGTCGGGATACTGCGTCGCCGAGTGGTTGCCCCAGATCGTCATGCGCGTGACATCCGTGGTGTGCGCGTCTGCCTTGGCAGCGAGTTGTCCGACCGCTCGGTTGTGATCGAGCCGAGTCATGGCCGTGAACTGTCGAGGGTCGAGATCCTTGGCGTTCTGTTGCGCGATGAGGCAGTTGGTGTTCGCTGGATTGCCGACGACGAGCACCTTCACGTCGCGCTTTGCAGACCGTGACAACGCCTCGCCCTGTGGCTTGAAGATGCCACCGTTGGCGCTCAAAAGGTCCGACCGCTCCATCCCCTCCTTGCGCGGCATCGCGCCGACGAGCAGCGCGATGTCGACGTCTCCGAAGGCTGTATCGGCGTCGTCCGTCGGGACCATCCCGTGCAGCAACGGAAAGGCACAGTCCTCGAGCTCCATGCACACGCCCTGGAGCGCGCCGAGGGCGGGCGTGATCTCGAGCAGCTGCAGGATCACCGGCTGCTCAGGACCGAGCATGCCTCCGCTGGCGATGCGGAACAGGAGGCTGTAGCCGATCTGACCCGCGGCCCCGGTGACCGCGACACGGACGGGTTCGTTCATGAAGCGACCCTATCCAACGACACAGTGACGAACGCCCGGGCGTCTCACTACCGCGTGGGTAGCCAGACGCCCGGGCGTCGCAGATCAGAGCTGCATGGACTTGACCTCGAGGAATTCCTCGAAGCCGAACTGGCCGTACTCCCGCCCGTAGCCCGACTGCTTGTAGCCGCCGAACGGTGCGTTCATGTTGAACGCGCCGCCGTTCACCTCGATCTGACCGGTGCGGATCCGGCGGGCGACCTTCTTCGCCCGTTCGTCGTCCCCTGCCCACACCCCGCCGGACAACCCGTACGGAGTGTCGTTGGCGATGCGCACCGCGTCCTCCTCGTCCCGGTACGGAATGATCGACAGCACCGGGCCGAAGATCTCCTCACGGGCGATGGTCATCTCGTTGCTGACGTTCGAAAACACGGTCGGCTTCACGAAGTAGCCCTGCTCGAGCCCTTCGGGACTACCCGTCCCACCGGTGACGAGCTTGGCGCCCTCGTCGATGCCCTTCTGGATGTAGTTGGTCACGCGCTCGACCTGCGCCAGCGACGACAGCGGTCCGAGCATCGCGCCGTCGGCGAACGGATCGGACGGCTGGAACTTGGTCTCGACCTCGTCGGCCGCGATGCGCTCCGCATCCGCCAACTTGGACTGCGGAACGAGCATGCGCGTCAGCGCGGTACAGGTCTGGCCCGAGTTGAGATAGGCCTTGCCGATGCCGTCGCGCACAGCCTTTTCGAACTTCTCGTCGTCGAGGTCGTCGAGCAGGATGTTGGCTGACTTGCCGCCGAGCTCGAGTGCGACTCGCTTGAGCGTTTGCGATGCAACTTCGGCCACGCGCTTGCCCGCGCGAGTGGAGCCGGTGAACGACACCATGTCGACGTCGGGGTGCGTGGCGATCGCTTCGCCCACCGCGGGACCAGTGCCGGTCACGAGGTTGAACACGCCTCCGGGAAGGCCGGCGTCGTGGATCACCTCGGCGAGCACGTACGCATCGAGCGGCGCGATCTCGCTCGGCTTCAGGACGACTGTGCAGCCCGCGGCCATCGCATAGGCGACCTTGGCCGCGATCTGGTGCAGCGGGTAGTTCCACGGCGT
>DATAES010000156.1:0-3957 GCA_036257895.1 Acidimicrobiales bacterium | reverse complement strand
CGCCTCCGGCCCCCATGTATCCAGCAGTCTGGTCCAGACCTGCAGGTCAGGGCGTGCGTACTAGGCCGCAAACGATTGCGACGGTCCCGTGACAGGGGTCACACCGGGAACGGGTAGCCGTCGTCGGGCCAGGTGACGACGCCGCGCGAACCCAGATTGTCCATCGCCGCGGAGTCGTAGCCGAGCTCGCCGAGCAGCTCGCGCGTGTGCTGCCCGACCATCGGCGTCGCCCGCTCCTGGCGGGCCGGGGTGTCGCTGAACGTGATGAGGTTGCCGAACTGGCGGACGCGACCGAGGACCGGGTGCTCGTACTCGGTGACGATCCCGAGGCGCACCAGCTCCTCGTCGAAGAGCATGGTCTCGCCGTCGTGGGTGTCGACCGAGATCTCGGCCGGGACGCCGCGCTGTCGCAGCGCCCGCCGCCAGTTCCCGGCCAGATCGCCCATGAACGCCTCAGCCAGCAGGGCCGTGAGCTCGGCCCGGTGCTCCACACGCGACGGACCGGTCTTGAACCGCGGGTCGTCGACCAGCTCGCTCCGGCGAAGCACACGGCACAGCGCGGGCCAGTGCTCCTCGCGCACCGCGGCGAGCTGGAGCCAGCCGTCCTGGGTCTCGTAGAGCCGGTACAGCGCGTCGAGGCCGAGCTGCTCACGGTCGAGGGTGGGGCGGGGCGACGGAGTGCCGTCCGCCGCCACCCACGAGTCGGCGGTGAAGAGCATCGAGCCGTGGAAGATCGACGACCAGATGAACTGGCCCTCGCCCGTGCGGTTGCGGTGGTACAACGCCATCAGCAGCGCCGTGACCGACGGGATCGCGGCGGCGATGTCGCCGTGGCCGTAGCGGTACCAGAGCGGCGGGTTGCCCTCGGCGACCGGTCCCTCTTCCCATTCGAGTCCGGCAGCTGCCTGCGCGAGCGGGTCGACACCACCCTGGTGCCCGAGCGGACCGATGGGTCCGTACATATAGGTGTTGCAGTAGAGGAGGTCGGGACGCACCGCCTTGCAGTGCTCGTGGCCGATGCCGAGACGGTCGGCGGTCCCGAGCGTCATGTTGTGGTGGACCATGTCGGCGGTGGCGACGAGTTCGAGCGCGAGGCGCACGCCGTCGGGTTGCTTGAGGTCGATCGCGATGTCGCGCTTGCCGCGCTGGCAACCCATGAACGGCCCGATGAAACCGCCGCGCATGCCGTCGCCGCGCGTGGGCTCGACCTTGATCACGTCGGCGCCGAGGTCGGCCAGGACCATCGGACCGAACGGGCCCGCCAGGTACTGGCCGAAGTCGATCACGCGAATGCCTTCGAGGGGACCGGCCACTAGATCACCCCCTGGTTCCGCAGTGCCGCGAGTTCGGTCTCGTCGTGGCCGAGCTCGGCGAGCAGCTCGTCGGTGTGCGCGCCCGCGGTGGGTTGCGGGCCGCGAACCTCGCCTGGTGTCTGCTCGAGGAAGATCGTCACGCCGATCTGCGTCGTCGGCCCCACTTCGGGATCGTCGACTTCGACGACCGAACCGCTCGCGAGCAGTTGCGGATGGTCGAACCGCTCGTGCGGCGCCACGATCGGTTCGGCGAGCAAGCCGGCTTCCCGCAATTCTTCGACGAGCTCGGCGCGCTTCCAACTCTTGAACGCGGCGCGCTGGCGCTCGAGATAGTCGTCACGCTCCGCTTGGGTCATCGTGAACAACGCGTCGAATCCGACGTCCTCGATGCCGATCACCGACGCGACGCTGCGCCGGGGTGACGACCCGCCCCACGCGGGAACGTGGATCCACTCGCGATCGGCGCACTCGTAGATCGAACCCTGGTGGATCCCCGGCGGGTGCGTCTTCGGGAGTTGGTGCTGCCCGGTCGCCGTCCAATTCCAGTTCTGCGTGGTGAGCGACAGCACACCCTGCACCAAGGACACCTCGACGCGCTGGCCGCGGCCGGTGTGATCGCGCGCGACGAGCGCCGACATGATCCCGATCGGGAGCAGCATCGCGGCACCCATGCTCGCCACAGGGTTGTGCAGGAAGATCGGGCCGTTGCGAAAGCCCGGCGTCTCCCAGTGCTGGCCAGTCCGCGCGTGCACGAGCGCCTCGTAACCCGGTACGTCCTCGTAGCGGCTGCCCGACGGCCATGCCGGCACCGAGCAGTACACGAGTCGCGGGTAGTCATCGCGTAACGCGTCGTAGTCGAGTCCCCATTTCGCCATCCTCCCGGGCGCGAACGCCTCGACGAGCACGTCCGCAGTCGCGCACAACTCGCGGAAGAGGCGCACGCCCTCGGCGTGATTCAGGTCGACCGTCACCGAGCGACGGCTGCGGTTGTACACGCGCGACCCGGGCGATTGCCGGGCACGGCTCCCGCCGGGCGGCTCGATCTTGATGACGTCGGCGCCGTGTTCGGCGAGTTGGAGGACGCCGAGCGGGCCGGCGATGCCGCCGCTCAGATCGAGGATCCGCAGGCCGTCGAGCGCTTGCACCATGACCCGATCTTGACGCAGCGGCGTACGCTCCCGCACATGACGAGCGTGGCGACAGCGAAGGTCAACGGGCTGAACATCGCGTACGAGGTGGTCGGCGACGGCGAACGGACCTGGTCGCTGACCGCGGGTGGACGGTTCAACAAGGAGACCCCGGGCCTCCGTGAACTCGCGGTGGCGCTCGCCGAGCGCGACGGCCGGGTGCTCATCTGGGACCGGCCGAACTGCGGTGCGTCCGACGTGAGCTTCGACGCCGACACCGAGTCGAATCTCCACGCCGACACGCTCGCGGCGCTGCTCGAGCACCTCGACCTCGCGCCGGCGATCGTGGCCGGAGGGTCCGCGGGGTCCCGGGTGTCGTTGTTGACCGCCGCGCGGCATCCCGAAACCGTGCGCGCGCTCGCCCTGTGGTGGATCAGCGGTGGCGTCATGGGACTGCTGTCGCTCGGCAACGTGTACTGCGCACCGTCGCTCCGCACCGCGTGGAAGGAAGGCAGCATGGAAGCGGTCGCCGACCTTTCCGATTGGACGGAGGTGATCGAGAAGAACCCCGCCAATCGCCAACGCATCCTCGACCAGGACCGCGACACCTTCATCGCCACGATGGAGCGCTGGATGATGGCGTACTGCCCGCAGCCCGATCAGCACGTCCCCGGTCTTCCCGACGACGTCGCGCGCAAGATCGACGTCCCCGCGATCGTGTTCCGGAGTGGCGCGAGCGATCCGAGCCATCCCCGCGCCACGTCCGAGGCCGTCGCAGAGCTCCTCCCGAACGCGCGACTCGTGGAACCACCGTGGGGTGACCGCGAATGGCACGAACGACAGGCCGAACGCGACAAGACCGGCGGCCTCTTCGTCCGCTGGCCCCTCCTCGCGCCGCAACTCCTCGAGTGGACCGACGAAGTCGTCGACGGACGAGGCAATCTATGACTACGGCGCATGGCGTTGACGTCGGTACGGTCGCCGACGCATTGCTCGCTGCGTATGACGACGCGTCGCTGTTACCACGACCGTCGAGCGCAGCTCCTGGTTTCGCCTCCGACGACGCGTACGCAGTGCTGCGACACATCGCGGACGTTCGGGTCGCGCGAGGATGGAACCCGGCAGGGCGCAAGATCGGTTTCACGAACCGCACGATCTGGAGCGCCTACGGCGTGGACGAGCCGATGTGGGCGCACATCTGGTCGAACACGGTCGTCGCCGCGGATGACGGCACATGTTCGTTGGCGCTCGGTGAACTCGTGCAACCCCGGATCGAGCCCGAAGTCGTCTTCAAGCTCCGCGCCGATGTCGGCCCGACCGAGCGCCCAGAGGACCTCATCACCGCGATCGAGTGGCTCGCCCCGGGATTCGAGATTGTGCACTGTCATTTCGCGGACTGGGGCTTCACGCTCGCGGAAGCGACGGCTGATTTCGCGTTGCACGGGCGACTGATCGTCGGCCGCCCGGTTCATGTCGACGCAAGCAACGCAGACGCCATCGCAGCAGCCTTGCCCACG
>DATAES010000155.1:0-4014 GCA_036257895.1 Acidimicrobiales bacterium | reverse complement strand
CCCGAAGGGCGAGTCGCAACGGCTGGAGATGGGCAGCCAGTTCGGCATGTCCATGCACTGGGGCATTCCGTATTCGATGGTCAGCACGGTCATCGAGTACGAGGAGAACCGGCGGCTCGCGTGGCAGACGAAGGGTCCCGGATCGATCGGTTCGCACTTCGGTGGTCGGATCTGGCGCTACGAGCTCGAGCCCGTCGAGGGTGGGACGCTCGTGCGCGAGAGTTGGGACATCAGCCAGGAATCGGCCGTCACCCGACCGCTCGTGCGCCGTGGTGCTGGTGAGACCCGCAGGAACATGGCCGCCACGCTCGAACGCATCGACCAGCTCGTCACGGCTTGACCGCGTAAACGATCGGTCATGCCGCCAAGGCTGGTGGTGGTCGCCGGAAAAGCGGTGTGCCGTCGCGCCGGGTGACGAGCCAACCGGCGCCCATGTCACCGGGCAGCAGGTTGATGGTTCCGGCGTGCACCTGCTTGTGGTGGCGTTTGCACAGCAGCACGAGATTCGACATGTCGGTCGGGCCGCTCGGGTAGGGCTCTACATGGTGGGCGTCGCACCACCGGGCCCTGCGTTTGCAGCCAGGGATGATGCAGCCGCGGTCGCGGGCAATCAGTGCCCGACGCTGAGCCGGTGATGCGGTGTATGTGAGACGCCCGAGATCGACGGGCAACACGCCACCGGCCATCACCACGCGGCCGATGGTCGAGTCGCACAGCCAGCGCTGCAAGGTCGACTGCGGCACCGGAGTGCCGTCCTCGAGCTCGGCGGTGCCGGATCGCGCGCCGGCCAGCGCTTCGACATCGGCGACCACCACGAACTGTGGTCGGCGCGGTGCTCGTGCCGGCGAGGATGTGGCCGATTCATCGGTGTCGTCCGCGGCGCTCGATCGTCGGGCCATCTCCACCAGCGACGCGGCCATGCGTTGTGGATGGCTGCGGGCGCGGAGTGGGTCGTCGTCGCCGGCCGCCTGGTCCTCACGCCACAGCTCGTCGTAGCGAGCGTGCAGTTCGGCCAGGAACTCCGCGCTGTCCTCCATGTCGAGCTCGCCGTCGAGCCGAGTTCGCCCGGCCAGCATCCCCGAGGCGCGGAACTCGCTCGGCCGCTCCGTGCCCGGATCCGGCCCGTCCTCATCGTTCAGGATCAGCCAGCGGGTGACGACGATGTCGAAGTCGTCCGCATCGAGCGCGACGGCCTTCGCTACGAGGAACGCTTCATCGCGCTCGAACGCCGCAATCGTCCGCAGCGTGAGACAGCGTCCGAGGGAACGGGCGTGCGCTTCAGTCACCGAGCCCGCGGCCAACGCCTCCGCCATCTGCGGCATCCGCCGCAGCCGTTTGGCCAGCAGCACCAGTCCACCGGCAAACGCACGCGGCACGCTGGTGTGATGGGCAAGCCACGAACGGGCGTTGACCATGCCGTCGTCGACGTAGCCAGTGCGCGCGTCGAACTCCGCAACCGCGTCGGCCTCCGCCGCCGCGAGTCGCGCCCGAGCTGCAGCCAACTCGACAAGGTGCTGGCGCAGCGGCGCCGCATCGAGAGCGCGCGGGTCGACCGCGACCAATGCGTCGATCGAGCGACCAGTCGAAGTGGGCATGACATCCTTCAATCCAAGTAGCGGAGAAGGGAGCCCGAGCTCCGAGCGCTCACGGACGTGAACGTGCTCGGATCACCGTACACCAGTTCGATCAACCAAGCAACGGTTTACGGTGAGATTCCGTCGACCAATCCCCAAGCGAGCGCCGTCGGCGCGTCGATCGAGGCCCCACTCAACGCGAGCAGCGCGACGCGCCGGCGGCCAATTCGCCGCGTGAGGCTCACGGTTCCTCCTGCACCGGGAATCAGTCCGAGACCGACCTCGGGCAACGAGAACGAAGTGTCGGCCGCGGCGACGACTCTGCCCGCGAACGCGGGCAACTCGACACCCGATCCCGCACAGCGCCCGTGCATGTGCACGATGACGCGGTCGCGCACGGCATCGATGGCACGGCCGATGCTCGTCGCCAGCCGGACCACGTGCGCGTTCGCGGGATCGTCGAACGAGCCGAACTCATCGAGGTCACCGCCACTGCAGAAAACGGGGCCGGCGCCTTGCAACCGCACCTCGGTCACGGTTGGATCGGCGGCAGGGACGGCGAGTGCTCCGAGCAGCGCGTCACGCATCGAACGGTTGAGCGCGTTGCGGACGTGCGGACGGTTCAACGTGATGTCGAAGCGGTGTCCTTCGCGATGAACGAGCACCGGCGGCTCCGTCGACTCGGGCCGTTCTCGCCGGCCTCGTGCCGCCAGCCATCGCCCGAACTCGGGGCCTGCCTGTAGGAGCGAGTAGGCGGAAGACTCGGCCACGAGCCCGTCACCCAATGAACGGCTGTGCGCGCCATGAAGCAGCATCACGAGCGTCACAGTGGCGATCGGCTTCGCTTCGATCGCAGCGAGCAGGCGATCGACTCCTGCGACGGCGTCCTCGGACACCACGTCGAGGTGCGGCGGCGGAGCCACGACCGAGTGGCCCTCGCCGATCACGACGCACGGCAGCGATGCCAGCCGTTCGAGCGCGCCCGAACGTACCGAGGCCCCGTCAGGCGACGCGACCACGACCACGACGTCGCCCGAGCGAGCGAGCTCGTCTTCTGCGAACGCCGAGCACAGCAGCTCGTCCAGCTCACCGTCGGACAGATGCAAGACGTGAATGCGGTGACGGTAGCGGTGCCGGACGCACAGCCTGTCAGCATTGACATCGTGGACGAACGCGTTGCGGTCTGGGCAGCGAGCGGCGCGATGGCGCTCACCGGCCGCTCAGACCGACCGCCCCTCGGGCCGCCCGCGCCGCTCGTCGATCGGCTCGTGCCCGTCGGCCGAGTGCTGGGCATCGATGCGCTGCCGCTCCTCGCCGAGCGCGCTGCGCTGCTCGGCCTGACCCGTCACGGCGCGACCAGTTGCGGACTGGCCACCCGTCTCCTCCGAGCACGAGACGGGTGGTTCGCAGTCACGCTTTCTCGCGACGACGACGTCGATGCGGTTCCGGCGTGGCTCGAACTCGACCATCCCGCACCAGACGTCTGGACGGACGTCGCTGCAGTTGTCCCGCACAAGACGCTCGAACATCTCGTGACGAGAGGGATGCTCTTGGGGCTTCCCGTTGCCGCACTGCCCACGCTGGAGCCATCGCCTCGCACTGACTTGCCCGTCGCCGCAACGCCGTATGCGGCGACCGCCAGCAAGGATCGGACGCCTCTGGTCGTCGACCTCTCCTCGCTCTGGGCGGGTCCTCTGTGCTCGCACTTGCTCCAGCGCAACGGCGCGCGGGTCGTCAAGGTCGAGTCTGCGCACCGTCCCGACGCGGCGCGTGCCGGGTCTGCCGATTTCTTCGATCTGCTCAACGGGGGTAAGGAGAGCGTCGTTGTCGACGTGCGGACCCACGACGGACGACGCGCGCTCCAGCGACTCGTCGCGATCGCCGACGTGGTCATCGAAGCATCCCGACCACGCGCGCTGGAACAACTCGGGATCGTCGCCGACGACGTCATGCGCGACGAACACGGACCGACGATCTGGGTCTCGATCACCGGCCACGGGCGCGACGGCGAAGGGGCAGCGCGGGTCGCGTTCGGCGACGACGCCGCAGTCGAAGGTGGGCTCGTCGTGTATGACGACCACGGCCCGTGCTTCTGTGCCGACGCGATCGCGGATCCCCTCACCGGCATGGTCGCGGCAGCCGCGTGCTTGGAGCACCTGCGTGCGGACAACGGACGATGGCTCCTCGACGTCGCCATGGCGAACGTGGCCGCCCACTTCGCCGGCCCGACCCTCGACGCGGGCGAGTCGTCGTCGCCCGCTGCCCCTCCGATCGGACGTGTCGCGACGAGTCGCGCTGCGGCCTTTGGACGCGACACTCGCGCTGTCCTCGAAGAGCTCACCGTCAGCTGACAGCATCGGGCCGTGTTGCTGCATGTAGACACCGACTTCGGCGGCGACCCCGATGATGCCTGCGCGCTGGCGATGCTGCTCGGCTGGCC
>DATAES010000154.1:0-3285 GCA_036257895.1 Acidimicrobiales bacterium | reverse complement strand
CGAGGCGAGCCGCGACCGCAACGGCCGCATCTAGGTCGTCGACCGGGCCTCCACTCCACGGCACGACGGGGAGCCCGGCCTCTTCGGCTAATCGTTTGCTGCCGATCTTGTCGCCGACCCGTCGCATCGCGTCACCCGAGGGGCCGATGAACACGACGCCGAGCTTGTCGCAGAGGTCCGCAAACTGGGCATGCTCGGCCACGAATCCCCACCCGACCCACACGGCCTCGGCCTGACACGCGACCAACGCACGTTCGAGCACGTCGTAGTCGAGATAGGCGAGAGCGTTACGCCGCAGCAGTGGGTCGAAGGTGGCGGCCGGGCCGATGCACACGGCCTCGTCGGCCTCACGAACGAACCAAGCGTGTCGATCGGGTTCGGTGTACAGCGCGATGCTCGTGACCGCCTCGCCACCTTCGCGATGGAGCTCCGCCGCGGCGTTGATGAAACGCATCGCTGGCTCGCCCCGGTTCACAATGGCGACCCGACGAAACGGCACGGTTCCTCCTCTCAGTGGGCTCGCGCGGTTCAGCTCATCGCCGCGGCGAGGAGCTTCCGGCCCTCGGCGTCCACGCCGCCGGGCAGCTCGATCGTGCGATAGCCGTGCAGCTCGAGGAGCACGCGCCCGGTCTCGTCCACCACTCGGCCACCGAAGCCTGCGTCGTCGGACTCGACGACCGCTTCGACCCGTCCTTCCAAGTCGTCGAGACCGTCGTGCACCACGATCCGGTCGACGTGCTCGGGCAAGCCGAAGCGCCCCAGCCGGCCGATCTCCCAGACGCCGGCCGTCTGGAAGAACAGCTCGATCAGACGCGGTGACACCACCTCGGATTCACCGTGCATGTGGCTCGCCGGCAGGTTCGTGGCGAGGAGACCGACGGGACCCTGTCCTTCGAGCCACACCCGATCGAGGACTTGGAACGCGGGACCATGGAAGTAGATCGAGTAAACGTCGTCTGCTGCCGCGCTGCGGCCATTCGGTGCCGGTGGTGCCGGCACGTTGGCTGTCGCGGTCCACGTCCGAGCCAGTCGGACGCTTCCCTTGAAGTGGGTGATCACCTGTGGTTCCGCCTGATTGGCGAGTTGGCGTCTGCCGACGAGGCAACAATGCGCCACCAATGCGTCGCCGGCGCGGTGGAACCTCGCCGTCAGCGTGAGCGTACGTGGCTCTCCTCGATAGAACTTGAACGGCGCGAGGAACTGGATGTCGTCGATCTCGACCACGTGCCAGCCCGGGAGTGGGAGACGTGCGACTTCCGCAAACGCCTCGATTCCCATCACACCAGGGAGTACCGGCGTGCCCTCGATCTGATGGTCGTGGAGGAACGGTTGCGCGGCGGGATCGAGGGTCGTCTCGACGACCAGGCCGTTGTGCACGCCGAACTGCACGACCCGGCTGACCATCGGTCCCGCCAGCGACGTCGAGAAACGCGACGGATCGATGCCGCCAAGGTCTGACCGCTCGTCGAGCAACACGCCAAGGCGACCGGCCACGACGACCTCGCCACGGGTGGCGCCCGCGGTCAGCTCACGGCGAATCGTCGGCACTCCTACCTCGGGCGGCAGCATCTCGATGCCGGCTAGCTCCATCATCTTGGGAATCGAGCCTCGGGTGGCCATACCGATGCCGCCCCATGCGGTCCAGTCGATGACGATGGCACGAGTGTCCGGGCGCGCCGTGCGCATTGCCGATGCCAGCTTGCACAAGAGGTCGTTGGCTGACGCGTAGTCGGTTTGCCCAAGGTTGCCGAAGCGGCCCGCCACCGAGCTGAACGCGACGGTGGCGCCGAGAGGCACATCACCGATGGCCTTCACGAGGTTGAACCATCCGTCGCTCTTCACGTCGAACACGAGGTCGAACTCGTGGGGTTCCTTGTCAGGGAGGGCGTGGCTCATGTCGAGACCGGCTGCGTGCAGCAGCACGTCGATCCGGCCGTGACGGCCGGCGATCTCGTCGACGACCTGCGCGATGGCGTCGCCGTTCGTCAGGTCAACACTGTGGTAGCGAGCCTGCCCGCCCGCCGCTTCGACTGAGTCGATCGCGGCCCGGGCGGCGACAAGTCGTTCGAGACGCGCAAGTTCCTTCTCCACCATCACCGGTGTCGGTCGCTCGCCGGCCGCACGCAGGCGCTCGATGAGGTCGGTCTTGAGGCCGTCCTTGTCGGTGACGAAGCGACCGATGTCGGGATCGTCAGCATGAGGCTGCGGCGTGAGGTCGAGGAGGTGGAAGATGCCGCCCGAGGCCGCGGCCAGATCCGCGGTGATGGCCGACACGATGCTCCCGGCGGCGCCGGTGACGACGAACACGGTGTCCGGACCGAGCACCATTCCCTCGCCGCCATCCGCGGCTGGTCGATCTTCGAGGGTGACCGTCCAACGGACAGCGTCGGCGTGCCCGACCTCGACGGCTCCGGGGTCGTTCAAGGTCTCGGCGACGAGAACGTCAGCGATCTGGTGCTGAGGGCAGTCGGCTTCGAAGTCGACGGCCTTCACCAGAGCATTCGGCCGCTCGCGGGCAAAGGCTTTGGCGAAACCGGTCACGGCGCCACCCATTGGCGCGGTTGCACCGGCCTCGTCGTAGCCGTGCCGGCCGCCGAGTCGAGTCGCGGTGATGAGGAACGTGCCCTGCAACGAGATCTGCTCGTACAGCCGCCGCACCGTGGCATAGAGCAGCTTGACCCTCGTCCGAGTGGCCTCTCGCCACGCCGCGAGGTCCATGCTCTCGATCGCACCTTCGTCGTCGAGGGCGGGAAGCCAATACACGCCGTGGATCGGACCCGCGCTCAGCCATCCGTCGATGCGAGTGACAACGGACTCTGCGTCGAGCTGACTGTCGAGCGTGAGAACTTCGACGCCACGTTCCGCCAAGCGCTCGGCGAGGGCGGAGCCGACGTCGCCGTGGTCGACCATCACCACGACGCGGGTTCCCGCTGCGAGCTTCACGCCCGTAGGCGCGCAGGCCTCGAGAGGTGGCCGGATGGTGAGCGACGGCACCCGCCGAGGGAACCGGTCCGCCTCGGTCACATCGGCGACGTCGACCCGTTGCCGCGACGCGACGCGTTCTGGCGCGGGCGTTGTCGTCGTGGGCGCAGCCGTGGGCGTGGTGGTGGGGGTGCGGTCGCGGACGAAGCCGATGACGTGGGCGAGGGTGGGGTAGTCGCGGAGTTTGAGTTGGTCGTCGCGTTCGATGCCGTAGTGCTCGCGGATGGTGGCGAACACTTCGGCTTGTTTGACGGTGTCGATGCCGAGGTCGGCTTCGAGGTCGAGGTCGAGGGCGAGCATGTC
>DATAES010000153.1:0-20990 GCA_036257895.1 Acidimicrobiales bacterium | reverse complement strand
GCCCCCTATCGGGGCCACGGCGACCCCGAGTTCGGCGGGGTCCGCGGTCAGCTCGGGGTCTTCTCGCCGAGGGTTGCGGTCATCGTGAGGTCCTCACCCGACCGGGTGACGACCATCGTGATCGTGTCTCCCGCGTGATGTCCTCGAAGCGTCAGCCGCAGGGCGGACATCGAGACGACCTTCGTACCGTCGACTGCCGCGATGACATCGTCACTCGCGATACCGGCTTGTGCGGCGGGGCTGTCGCCGACGACCTTGGTCACGCGTACGCCGCTATCGGCATCAGCGCCCTCGACGCCGAGCCATGTGTGTCGGGCGGTGCCGGTGGCGATGATGTCCTCGGCGACGGAGCGCACGACATCGACCGGCGCGGCGAAGTCGAGGTTCGCGCCGTCGGGCTCCGCGACCGCGGTGACGAGACCGATGACCACGCCGTTTCCGTCCGACAGCGCGCCACCCGAGGAGCCGTCTGCCGCGGCGGCGGCGGTCTCGATCATGTCGCGCAGGCCCACACCTTCGACGCTGTCGACTTGCTTGCCGAGCGCGCTCACGACGCCCACGGTCACGGACGGACTGCCGCCCGAATCCTCCGGGGCGCCGATCGCAATCGCGGTCTGGCCGATCTGCAGTCCGGTGGCCGACCCGAAGGTGGCGACGGGGACCTGTCCGGCGTCGATCTTGACGACGGCGACAGCGGTCCACGAGTCGGAGCCGATCACCTTGCCGGACACGGAGCGTCCGTCCGCGAGCGTGGCCTGGACGTCCGACGCGGCCTGCAACAGGTGCGCGTCCGTGACCAGGTAGCCGTCGTCGCGGAACATGACCCCTGAGCCGACGATCGAACCGGTCCCAGTCGTGACTTCGAGCCGGACGATCGAGGGAGCGACGGTGCGTGCGACGCCGACGACCCCGCTCGGTTGCGAAGCGAGGTCGGACACGGTTCGCACGGGCACCTTTTCGACGACCGGCTTGTCGACGACCTTGCTCTGGAAGCCACCGGCCATCGCCACGATGCCCAGTGAGAGTGCGGCGCCGAGGAGTCCGGCGACCACGGCGATCCCCCAGACAGCGGAGTTCGAGCGGCGTTCGTTGCCTTCCGCCGCCACGTCGGCGACTCCCGCCACCGGTCCGAGCTCGGAGGGGTGCCGCCAGAGCCGGTCGTCGGGCGGCAACGGAGCGCCGAACGCAGGCGCGTCGTCGTCGCTCTCGTCGTCGGGGGGCACGGCGCAAAAGATACTGAGGCACCTGCTACGAGGGACGGCAGCCCCTGCTCCCCTACGATGCGGGCGTGCAACCACCGGCGACGGGCAACGTCTGGTTGGGGTTGGGGGACGACGAGCTACCCATCGACCTCGCCACGGCATGGGCTGTACAGCCGGATTGCGGTGCGGTCGTGCTCTTCAGCGGGACGGCGCGCGACCACGCGCCCGATCGGCCGGGCGTGCAGCAGTTGGAGTACGAGGCCTACGAGGAGCAGGTCGTGCCACGACTGCACTCGGTCGCGGACGAAGCGCGCACACGATGGCCGGCGATCGGTCGCATCGTGCTCCTGCACCGCGTCGGCGTCGTGCCGATCGGCTCGTCGGCGGTCGTGGTCGTCGTCTCGTCGCCTCATCGGCCCGACGCGTTCGCCGCGGCGCGATTCTGCATCGACGCGATCAAAGCGTCGGTTCCCATCTGGAAGCACGAGGTGTGGAACAGCGGAGAGGCTTGGGGCGACGACACGCACGAACTGGTGTCCCCGCACGAAGTAAGGAGGTGATGCGCGTTCGTGGGTGTCCTTCTCTTCCTCCTCGTGCCGCTCGCAGTGATCATCGTCGGCTCGTTGATCCTCACGTTGATGAATCACAAACCGAAGAGCATGCGTTCGAGCATGGATGCGTTCCAGCGTGAGATGAAGGCGCTGTCGCCCGAGAGCGAACAGCGCAAGCGGGGATAGAGGCTCGTCCTGGCACGCGATCTCGCTATCGATCTCGGCACCGCCAACACGCTGGTGTACGAGCGCTCACGCGGCATCGTCCTCAACGAGCCGTCGGTCATCGCGCTCAACAGCCGCACGGGCGACGTGCTCGCGATGGGCCATGAGGCGTGGCAGATGATCGGCCGTACGCCCGGCTACATCGTCGCCGTGCGTCCGTTGCGCGGCGGCGCGATCACCGACTTCGAGATCACACAGCGGATGATCCGCTTGCTCCTGCAACGCGTCGGAGTGAACCGGTTCAACCGGCCGCGAGTGGTCATCTGCGTGCCGTCCGCGATCACCGAGGTCGAGCGGCGCGCGGTGACGGAGGCAGCCCGTCGCGCCGGAGCCGCCGATGCGCAACTCATCGAGCAGCCCATGGCGGCGGCCATCGGTGCGGGTCTTCCGATCCACGAACCAGTCGGCAACATGGTCATCGACGTCGGCGGCGGCACGTCCGAGACCGCGCTCATCTCGCTCGGCGGCACCGTCGCATTGCAGGCGGTGCGAGTCGGTTCGTTCGACATCGACAACGCAGTGCAGACCTATGTGCGACGTGAGTACGGAATTGCCGTCGGTGAGCGAACCGCCGAAGAGATCAAGGTCGCGATCGGATCGGCGTATCCCACACTCGACGAGTTCAAGGCCGAGGTGCGCGGGCGTGACTTGATGAGCGGACTGCCCAAGACCGTCATCCTCTCCCCTGAAGAAGTGCGGGAAGCCATCGACGAGCAGGTCGCGGCGGTCGTCGACTCCGTCATCGCCTGCCTCGGCCAGGCGCCCCCCGAACTCGCGCAAGATCTCATCGTCCGCGGCATGCACCTGGTCGGTGGTGGCGGAATGCTGCGCGGGTTCGACATGCGCATCGCGGAGGAGACCGAGATCCCCGTGCACCTGGTCGACGCGCCGCTCGAGTGCGTCGTGCTCGGAGCCGGGAAGGTGATCGAGAACTACGACCGCCTCAAGATGATGTTCATGGGCGCCCGCCGCTAGGGAGCCGGCTAGGTGGACGGGGGATCCGCGTCGCCGGCCGAAGTGAGGTCCTCGGCCGCTTGGCGCACCTGCCAGTCGCGATCATTGCGAGCGATCGACAACGCCTCGTCGACGTCCGGGCCCTCGAACGGCGCCAACGCGAGCACCGCTCGACGACGCACCGCCGGCTTGTCGCGGGTGGCAGCGAGGATCGCGGCCAGGCCGCCCGGGTCACCGATCGATCCGAGGGCTGCGACCGCGGCCTCGCGGACGAGCGCGTCGTCATGGTCGGTAGCCAGTCGTGCGAGCCTGTCGACCGCGGCACGGCGAGCTCTCCGGTCGAGGCCGGTCAGCTCACCGCATGCCCACGCGGCCGCTTCGACGACGCTTGCATCAGGGTCGTCGAGCAGTGCAAGCACAGCAGTACTGGCGCCCGGTGGATCCGCGGCTGCAGCCGCCTCGGCGACGCGCCGGCGCACGATCGCGTGCTGATCGCGAGCGGCGAGTTCGAGGTCGTCGGCGGACAACGCGTCGGCGCGTGCCAGTGCACCCAGTGCGGTCGCACGTACCCGAGCGTCTTCATCGGCGAGAGCCGTTCGCACAAAGGCCACGTCGCCGCGATGTCCCGCGAGCGCCACGTCCCGTCGCCGTGCCACGTTCTCGGCGGTTCGTCCGTTCATGACGACGTGCTATTGCACCGCGTTCTTGAGGCCGGTGAGGATCAAGGCTCCACCGAGCACGAGCAGCAGGGCCACGAAGGCGCCGACCAGCGCCAATATCGCGCTCAACACCACCACGGCCCGGGCGCGCACCCACCAGGACGTCGGTGTCACGCGCTCAGGGTCTGCGACCCGAGCCGCCGGGTGCGTCCGTTGGAACCTCGTTCGGGGAAGGTCGCGGCCGCTTCCGGCTTCGTCCGTGGCAGGCTGGAGCGTTCCGTTCATCGCGATGCGTGCTGCGATCGCGAGTGCGGCGCCCAGAACCACCAGAGCGATGACGAACCTCAACACGCCGAGCCCGATCGTAACCGGGACCCCCGCTTCCCCTTCGGCGGAAGGCGAGCCACGGCGCCGTGGGTTCTTGCGCCGCTGGTGGTGGGTCGTCGCCATCGGTGTCGTGATGTCGTTGCTGACCACCGCGTTCGTCGTGACGCTCCTCGTGCATGTTCCGTACGTGATCGAGTCGCCAGGAAACGCCGAGGCCGTGCAGGACCTGCTATCGGTGGCGTCCGACCACTCGTATCCGACGTCGGATCGCATCAGCCTGGTGACGGTCACCGTCGACACGGATGTCAGCGCGTTCGAGAAGTGGTGGGCTGAGCGTTCTTCGGATCAGACGATCGTTCCGGCGAAGCAAGTTCTCGGCACGCAGACGCGGCAAGAGAACGATCAGCTCAACCAAGTGTTGATGCGTCAGTCCAAGGACGCAGCAGTGCTCGTCGCACTCGACAAGCTGGGCT
Organism: Acidimicrobiales bacterium; assembly: GCA_036257895.1. Classification (GTDB taxonomy): domain Bacteria; phylum Actinomycetota; class Acidimicrobiia; order Acidimicrobiales; family JACDCH01; genus DATAES01. The sequence continues at coordinate 16,599 of DATAES010000153.1, read as the reverse complement.
ATCACGTGACGCCGACCCAGACCGGTGCGCTCATCGTGAGCATCGACCACGGCACGCCCGCCGACGGCATCCTGCAGGTCGGCGACACGATCGTCGCCGTCGACGGCCAGCCGATCACGAGTCGTGACCAACTGGTGCAGGTCCTGGGCGGGCACAAGCCCGGCGACCAGGTCGGGTTCGGCATCGAGGATTCCACCGGCAAACGTCGCGAGACCACTGTGACGCTCGGCAACCATCCCGACAAGCCGGGCACGGGCTTCCTGGGGGTGGGCGCGGACGATCGGCTCGACTACCCGTCGCTGCCCTTCGACGTTTCGATCGACTCGCAGCGCATCGGCGGACCGAGCGCGGGTCTCGCGTTCACGCTCGGACTCCTCGACGAGCTGACCCCGGGCGATTTGACCGGCGGCAAGGAGGTCGCTGCAACGGGGACGATTGCGGGCGATGGGACGGTCGGCGAGATCGGCGGCGTCGAGCAGAAGGTGACGACGGTCCATCGGGCGCACATCCCGTACTTCATGGTGCCGGCCGAGGATGCCCCCGCCGCACAGAGGAACGCGCCGTCCGACGTCCAGATCGTCCCGGTCCACACCCTCGACGACGCCCTCGCGTTCCTTGCCACGCTCGGCGGCAGCGGACTGCCCGCACCCCAGAGCTGACGGCGAGCGCGTTCGCGGGCGTCCGCCACGTTGCCGCAGCGCGGTCCTAGCATTCGAAAGCGATGGCTGCCTCCGACCAAGATGTCGAGCGGCGCGCCGCGAAGCTCGGCCCAGAAGCGATCGCGCGCACGACGTTTCCGACCAGCTTCCGTGGTTACGACGCGGAACACGTCCGCAGGTTCCTCGAGCAGGTCGCAGAGGAGCTGCGCGAGGCGCGCGATCGCGAGGCGACACTGCGCACCCAACTCGAGGCAGTCGAGGCGAAGCTCGCTGCGACGTCGCACCTCGATGAGGAGCAGCTGACTGCGGCGCTCGGCGAGGAGACGGCAAGGGTGCTGACCGTCGCGCGGGAGGCCGCGGCCGGGATCAAGTCGAAGGCCACGGATGGCGCCGCGCAGCTCGTGCGCGACGCGGAGCAACAGGCATCGAGTTTGCGAGCTGACGCGGAGACGCTGATGGCGCGGCGAACAGAGGAAGCCGATGCCGAGGCTGCTCGCATACGTTCCGAGGTGGACGCTGCGGTCGAGGGCCTTCAGGCCGAAGCCGAGCGAGCACTCGAGGCGGCTCGGACCGAAGCCGAGCGCATCCGTCTCGAGGCCGAAGAAGCAGGCGGGGTCGAGATCGAGGCTGCGAAGGCACGAGGACGCGAGATGGTCGACGAGGCGTTGCTCGTCCGTGCCCGCGTACTCGAAGATCTCGCCCGCAAGCGCAGGTCGTCACGTGTCCAACTCGAGCGGTTGCAAGCAGGCAGAGAGCGGTTGATCGACTCGTACGCGATCGTCCAACGCACGCTCGACGAAGCAAACGAAGAACTGCGCACGGCGTTGACGTCCGCCAAGATCGTGGCCGACGCGGCGGCGCGTCGCGTCGAGGCGGAACCGCTGCCGTCACCGAGCGAGCTCGAACGCGAAGTGGATGCGGCCCGTGCGGCAGGATTCGCCGCCTCTGAGCCGGAGGACGTCACGACCGACCCGCCGAACGAGTCCGTCGCGACACTCGAGGTCGTCGAAGTCGAGATCGCCGACGTGACCGACGAGGCCGGCGATGCAGCCGCGGTGGACGTGGACGAGCTGTTCGCCCGCATCCGCGCGTCGCGAGAGGCCGATGTGGTGAAGGCGCATGACGTCCTCGCGGGCGAGCCGTCTGTCGAGGCGGAAGCCGTCGGTGCCGGCGAGCTCGAGACCGACGACGAGTCGAGGCTCGATCACGACACCGCGGCTGCGTCGTCGCCGGAGCCGAACGATGAGCCGTCGTCGGAGCCGAACGATGAGCCGTCGTCGGAGCCCGTGGTGTCCGACGACCTCGCGCTGCTCGAACGGCGCGATGCCATCACGGATGCGGTCGAGAAGCAGGCGGTCCGCAAGCTCAAGCGGGTGCTGGCGGACGAGCAGAACGAGGTGCTCGACGGTCTGCGCCGCAATCCCAAGTCTCGCCTCGGCGACCTGTTCCCGGCGAACGGTGCGCACGCCGAGCGGTACGCGTCCGTGGTCCGGGCTCATCTCGTCGAGGTCGCGCAGAGCGGAGGCAGCTTCTACGGCGCCAAGGCCGGAAAAACGGAAGTCAACGACCTGGCGCTCGAGCTCGCCGACGCGCTGACGTCTCCACTGCGCGATCGCATCGACGGCTCACTCCGGGAAGCAGCCGGCGACGAGGAAGCCATGGCCGATGGTGTGCGTGCCGTGTACCGCGACTGGAAGACGCACCGGATCGAGTCACAGACACGAGACGCAGTCATCGCGGCGTTCAACCGAGGGCTGTTCGACGCCACCGCACACGACACGAGGTTGCGGTGGGTCGTGGACAACGGTGGCTCGCCATGTCCCGACGCGGAGGACAACTCTCTCGCCGGGCTGGTGGTCCGCGGCGAGCTTTTCCCCACTGGACACTGCTATCCGCCCGCTCATCCCGGGTGCCGCTGCCTCCTCGTGCCTGAGCCTCAGTAGAGTCCCCCGGCGATGCGCGCCGGAGACGACATGCCCCGCAGTGAGAGACGGTCTCGGCGTCGCGAGCGTCGTCCAGGGCGAGGGCGGATCATCCTCGTCGTCGCGGCCGTCGCGCTGTTCATCCTCATAACGACGCTGCGCAGCATCGCGTCCTTCTACACCGACTACCTGTGGTTCGACTCCATCGGCCAGACCGGTGTTTGGCGCGGTGTGCTGGGAACGAAGATCGGTCTCGCGATCGTGTTCATCGGCCTGTTCTTCGCGTTGATGTGGGTGAACTTGCTCATCGCGGACCGGCTGGCGCCGAAGTTCCGTCCTGCCGGACCCGAAGAGGAGTTGATCGAGCGATACCACGAACTCGTGGGCCGCAGGCAGGGAATGCTGCGGATCGGTGTCTCGGCCCTGTTCGCGGTGATCGCCGGAGCAGGCGCGTCAGGCCAGTGGAATGAATATCTACTGTTCCGGAACCGCGTGTCGTTCGGGGTCAAGGACCCACAGTTCGACAAGGACGTCGGCTTCTACGTCTTCCAGCTGCCGTTCTTGAGTTGGGTCGTCGGATGGCTGTTCGCCGCGTTCGTGATCGTCTTCATCGTCACGGCAGTGGCGCACTACTTGAACGGCGGCATACGGGTGCAGACGCCTTTCCAGCGGGTGACGCCGCAGGTCAAGGCCCATCTGTCCGTGCTGCTGGCGTTGCTCGCTCTGGTGAAGGCGGCGGGGTACTACCTCCAGCAGTTCTCACTTGCGACGTCGACCCGCGGCACCGTGGACGGCCCGACGTACACGGACGTCCACGCACAGTTGCCGGCCATCCGCTTGTTGCTGGTGATCTCGCTGTTCTCCGTTGCGCTGTTCCTCTACAACATCTTCCGCCGCGGCTGGGTGCTTCCGGTGCTCGGTGTGGGTCTGTGGGCGTTCGTCGCAGTGGTCGCCGGCACGATCGTTCCTGCGTTCATCCAGAAGTTCCGCGTCGAGCCTTCCGAGTCGTCGAAAGAACGGCCGTACATCGAACGCAACATCGAAGCCACGAAAGCGGCGATGAATCTCGACAGCGTCACCGTCAAGGATTTCGCAAACGACAACCAGCTCAACAGTCAAGCGATCGTCGACAACCAGACCACGGTGCGCAACATCCGCCTGTGGGATCCGTCGACCAACATCTCGCTGAAGACGTACCAGACGCTTCAGGCCCTGAAGCCCTTCTACAAGATCGACGACGTCGACGTCGATCGCTACATGATCGACAATCCGACGACCGGGGCGCCCGAGCTGACACAAGTGCTGCTGTCGTCGCGCGAGCTGAACACCGACGGCGTGCCGCAGTCGTCATGGGAGGGAACGCACCTCGCCTTCACGCATGGCTACGGGCTCGTGCTGGCGCCGTCGAACGCGCAGACGCCAGAGGGTCAACCCGACTTCCGGGTGCAGGACATCCCGGTCGCGAACAACACCGGCATCGCGCTCGAGCAGCCCGACATCTACTTCGGCGAGCATCTCGACGGCTACGTAGTCGTCAACACGAAGCGCGACGAGATCGACTACCAGGATGCGAGCGGCAATAACGTTCCGACGACGTACAGCGGCCAAGACGGCATCAACATGAACTCGTTCATCCGCCGCGCCGCCTTCGCACTGCGCTTCGGGGATTACAACGCGTTGGTCTCGGGCAACATCACGCCGTCGTCGAGGATCATCATCAACCGCGACATCTATGCACGCGTGCGCGCGATCGCACCGTTCCTGTCATGGGACTCGGACGCCTACCCGGTCATTCTCAACGGCCGTACGCAATGGGTCATCGACGGCTACGCGACCACGGATCACTATCCGTACGCGCAGCGCGCCATCACCGACGGCGGAGGCGGACTGTCCGGACGCTTCAACTACGTGCGCAATTCGGTGAAGGCCGTCGTCGACGCGTACGACGGCACGACCACGCTGTACATCGTCGATCACGACGATCCGATCGTGAAGGCCTACTCGAAGGCCTTCCCGAGCTTGTTCTCGAAGTCGGACCCCTCCCCGGAGCTCGCCGCGCACTTCCGCTTCCCCGAGGACATGTTCCGGACGCAGACGAACATGTGGGGCCGCTACCACCTCGACAATCCCGACGCCTTCTACACGAACGCGAATGCCTGGACGGTCGCACCCGACCCCGGCACGCAGACACAGACCGGCGCGACGGTCACCACCATCAACCCCGACACCCAGGTGCCGGCGTCGCCGACCGGCCGCATCGCTCCGTACTACGTGCTGCTGAGCCTGCCTGGCGAGGAGGAACAAGGCTTCACGCTCTTCCGTCCGTTCGTGCCGACACAGAACGCCAACCAGCAGATGACCGCGTTCATGGTCGCCAAGTCCGACCCGGGTCACTACGGCGAGCTCGAGACGTTCCAGATGCCGAGCAACAACCTGCCACCGTCGCCCACCTTGGTCGCGAGCACGATGACGTCTGATCCTCAGGTCGCTGGTCTTCAGACCCTGCTCGGCGTGCGCGGTGGTGGGTCCGAAGTCCTCTTCGGCAATCTGATCGTCGTTCCCATCGAACAGTCACTGCTGTACGTGAGACCGGTGTACGTACAGACGACGGGAGAGAACAACCCGCCGCTGCTGCGCAAGGTCATCGTCCTGTATCAGAACCAGGTCCAGGTGGCGGACACGTTGCCCCAGGCACTGCAACAGTTCCCGGACTTCCGGGATCTGCCCGTCCAGAACCCCACGCAACCGACCCAGCCCACACAGCCGACGCAACCCACTCAGCCCACACAGCCGACGCAGCCCACGCAGCCATCGGGACAGACCCCGGATCAGCTCCTCCAGCAGGCACTCGAAGCGTTCGGTGCCGCGGACGCGGCGCTGAAGCAGACGCCGCCCGATTACAACACATACGGCCAGCAACTGCAGCAGGCGCAACAGCTGATCCAACAGGCACAGACCGCTCTGACGGGCGGTTCGACGACAACGACGACAACGACAACGATCCCCGGCGGCGGCTCCGCCTAGGACGCCCGCGCCCGGTTGGCCGCCTCTCGACCCACTGGTAGGGTGTCCGCCTTCACCGCGGGGTGGAGCAGTCTGGTAGCTCGTCGGGCTCATAACCCGAAGGTCGCGGGTTCAAATCCCGCCCCCGCCACCAATTGCCCTGGTCAGCGATTCGCTGGCCAGGGCTTCTACCGTGTTCAGGCCATCTTCTTCCGGCGCTTCAACCGGGCCGAGGCGGTAGAAGTCGCCGCCGGTAGAAGCGCTCGCGACGGCGGCGTGAGCAGCTCCTCGACGACCGCGGCGGCATCGGCCTGCATGCCCGGCATCACGTGCTGGTAGGTCTCGATCGTGAACGCGGCGGTGGCGTGACCGAGCCGCTCGCTCACCACCTTGGCCGGCACACCGGATGCGATCAGCAGCGTGGCGTGGGTGTGGCGAACGTCGTGCAGCCGGATCACGGGCACACGCGCGCGTCGGGCGATGCGCTCGAAGGCCTGGGAGATGGCGTGCGGATGGACCGGTTGGCCGTCGGCGTCGGTGAAGACCCAGCCGTCGCCGTTGATACCGACCGCGCGCTGCTCGGTCCGCTGCCATGCCTGCCAGGCGCACAGCACCTCGACGGTGGTGGCGTCGAGGTCGATCGGCCGGGGCGCGTTGCGGGTCTTGCCTCGCGTCTCATGGAGCTCGTAGCCGATGGTGACGAGCCCGCGGTTGAGCGCGAGCGTGCCACGCTCGAAGTCGACGTCGTCCCAGCGAAGCCCGAGGACCTCGTTGCGCCGCATCCCGGTGGCGGCGAGCACCCAGAACGCGGGGAACAGTCGATGCCCCGCCGCCGCCCGCAGGAACGCCTGCAGCTGCTCGGCGGTCCAGGCTTCTTGCTCCACCTTCGGTATCGAGCGCAGCCTTGGCGCGTGGGCGACGAGCGCCACGTTGCGAGTGATGAGGCCGCGGCGGACGGCGTCGGCGAGCGAGCCGCGGATGATGAGATGCACCTCGAGCACGGACTTGGGCGACAACGCCCGGCGCCCATCGGTGGGATGCAGCATCGACTGGTACAACGACTCGAGCTGAGCAGGACGCAAGCGGCGGAGCGGGATGTGGCCGAGCACCGGCAGAATGTGCCGGTCGATCTTGCGCCGGTAACCGTCCCACGTAGTCGCCCGCAGCGTCAGCCGCTTGCCCGGCAGCCAGCGGCCGGTGAGATAGGCACCGAAGCTGAGGGCGCGTCCCTCGTCGTCGCGGCCGTTCGCCACCGCCGCGAGCTGCCGCGCCAACTGCTCGGCTTCAGCCCGGTCGGTGCCGGCCGGGTGCCACCGTCGCCGTTCTTGTCCCGTCACCGGGTCGAGCCCGTCGTAGATCACCGCGTACCAGCGGTTGCCTTTCTGTGCCACGTAGCCCTTCATCGCAGACCACTCTCCTCTCGGCTCGACGTTCGAGCCGGTAGAAGGATCGGTAGAAGGGCGCCGACGCGCCGCTCGCGGAGGCAAATGTCCTGTTCGGCCACACCGCGGAGCCGGTAGAAGTGCGGCCCAAGGACGCTCATGTCGCGTACGACCGCGACGATGACGACGACTCTTTCGGTTCAGAGCGAGGCTTGTCGCGCGGTCAGACGCGGTGCTTGATGATCGTGCCGTCCTTCATGACGAACGGAACGCTCTGGAACGTGGTGACGTCCGTGAGCGGGTCGCCGCGGACGCCGATGATGTCGGCGAGCATCTCCGGGGCGATGCGGCCGAGGTTCGGGGTGTCGATCAGGTCCGCGGCGACGGTGGTCGCGGCGCGCAGTGCTTGGATCGGGGTCATGCCCCGCTTGACGAGGACGTCGAGCTCCTCGGCGTTGCGGCCGTGGAAGATGGCAGGGGCGTCGGTGCCGAGCGCGATCTTCACGCCTGCTTCGATCGCCTTCGACAGCGACTGCTTCGCCAGAGGGAAGACCTCGCCGGCCTTGGCTTGGAGCGACTTCGGTTGGTCGGAGATGTCCCAGTTCTCCGTGAGCGCGCACGTCGAGACGAGGAACGTACCCGTGTCGACCATTCGCTGGATGGTGTCGTCGGTGATCATCATTCCGTGCTCGATGCAGTCGATGTTCGCGTCGATCGCGGCGTTGACCGCGGTGTCGCCGTGGCAGTGCGTCGCGACCCGCAGGCCGCGACGGTGCGCTTCGTCGGCGATGGCTGCAAGCTCCTCGGTTGAGTACTGCTGTGCGCCGGGGGGACCGGTGGGGGTCATGACACCGCCGGAGGCGCAGCACTTGATGAGCTTGGCACCGTGCTTGATCTGGTAGCGGACGGCCTTGCGTACTTCGTCGATGCCGTCGGCGATGCCCTCTTCGACCGTCATCGGCATGATGTCGGGGGCAAGCCCGCTCTGCGCGCTCGGGTCGAGGTGTCCGCCGGTGGGGCAGATGGCGTGGCCCGCGGGGATGACACGCGGTCCTTCGAACCAGCCGGCGGCGATGGCGTCGGCGAGGGCGACGTCGACGAGGTATCCGCCGGTCTTGATGAACAGGCCGAGGTTGCGGACCGTTGTGAAGCCGGCCCGGAGCGTCCGCTGCGCGTTGGCGACGGCGCGCAGACCCATCCTCACCGGATCCATGCGGACGGGGTCCGACAGGTTGGCGCCCGGTCCGCCCAAAACGAGGTCGACCTCCATGTCCATGAGCCCCGGCACCAGCGTCAGCTCGGGCAGGTCGATGACGTGGTCGGCATCGCTTCCCGCGTCGGGACGGTCGCTGACGTCGGTGATGCGGCTCCCTTCGATGACGACGCACGCACCGCTGAACACCTCGCCCCGGTCCACGTCAAGGACGCCCTTCGGGCGAAGGACGGTCGTGGTCTGGTCGGGCATCGGGTTCCTCTCTTGCTCAGGATGTGCGACGAGCCAGCGCAGGATGCTCGGTCCACCGGTCGCCTTCAAGGGCGCGGATCTCCCGCTCGACAACGGCGGTCATCTCGGCGTGACCGACGTCGAAACCCATGCCCTGCTCGATCAGGAGCAGCAGCGAGATGCTGCCCATCATGAGGATGATCGTGACGGGCGGCCACGCCGCGACGTTGACGCCGTAGCCGGCCAACACCTTGGTGAGGACGTCGAGCTGCTGTTGGCGGTATTTCGCCGAATAGTCGACGACCTCGGCTCGGATCGCCGGCCTGTGGTGGGCGAGGGCGAAGAACTCGACTGTGCGGACGTTGTTGATGTGGTCGCGCAGCCCGTCCCACAACGCCCACAGGGGTTGCGCTGTCTGCAAGGCCGCGGCTTGCCGTTCGAGGCCGCGCTCGGCGCCGCGACGGAACAGCTCGACGAACAGGCCGTCCATCGACTCGAAGTAGTAGTGGATGAGCGCCGAGTTGGTGCCAGCCCGTTCACCGACGCGCCGCGACGTGACCGCGCCGTAGCCCTCCTCCAGTAGCAAGGCCTCCGCGGCGTCGAGCAAGACGGCGCGCGTGTCCGTGGAGTCCGAGCGCCTACGCCGGGCGGCCGTCTCCTTGGTCTTCTTGCCGGCCGGCGCGCGCCGTGGTTTAATCACACGCCTAATACTATGCATCGACCGCTCAACTGCAAGATCATCCCATGAGCAGGTATCCGAAGCCCCGGGAAGGCAGCTGGACCGAGCACTATCCCGAACTCGGTACCGAGCCGATGTCCTACGGCGACTGTGTTTCGGCGGAGCGCTACGAGCTCGAGCGGGAGGCGATCTTCGAGCAGGCGTGGCTGAACGTCGGTCGCGTCGAACAGCTGCCGCGCGCGGGCAGCTACTTCACGAGGCACATCGCGTCTGCATCGACATCGATCATCGTCGTGCGCGACGCCGAGGGCACCGTACGGGCCTTCCACAACATCTGCCGACATCGCGGCAACATGCTCGTCTGGCAAGACGATCCACGGCAGGACCAGAGCGGCTCGTGCCGGCAGTTCACCTGCAAGTACCACGGGTGGCGCTACGGGCTCGACGGCGGCGTCACGTTCGTGCAGCAGGAGGACGAGTTCTTCGACCTCGACAAGGCCGACTTCTCTCTCGTGCCGGTGCAGTGCGAGGTCTGGGCGGGGTTCGTGTTCGTGTGCTTCGCCGATGAGCCGCAGCAGCCGTTGGTCGAGTTCCTCGGGCCGATCGTCGAGCCGCTGGCGGCGTACCCGTTCGAGCGGCTGACGTCGCGGTTCTCGTATCGCTCACACATCGCTGCGAACTGGAAGCTCTACGTCGACGCCTTCCAGGAGTTCTATCACGCACCGGTTTTGCACCGAAGCCAGTCGCCGGACGGCCTGGCGCGGGCATCGGAGCGTGCGGGATTCGAGGGCGCGCACTACGAGCTGGTCGGTCCCCACCGCGTCGTGACGACTGATGGCATCGAGCCGTGGCGGCTACCGGAGCAGATGCTCAAGCCGATGGAGCGGATCACCCGCAGCGGCCTGTTCGGCCCGTGGGATACCCCCGACCTCGGTCAGCTCCCCTCCGGGCTCAATCCGGTGCAATGTGAGCCATGGGGCCTCGACTCGTTCCAGCTGTTCCCGAACTTCGCGATCTTGATCTGGAGCCAGGGCTGGTACGTCACCTACCACTACTGGCCGACGTCGTTCCGCAGCCACATCTTCGAGGCCAATGTCTACTTCCCGCCGGCGCAGACGGCGCGTGAACGTGTCGCGCAGGAGATGGCGGCCCTGACGTTCAAGGAGTACTCGCTCCAGGACGCGAGCACGCTCGAGGCGACCCAGATGATGCTCGAGTCGCGGGTTGTCGACCGCTTCCCGCTCAACGACCAGGAGGTGCTGATCCGCCACCTGCACAAGGTGGCCGGCGACTGGGTGGACGCGCACCAGCAGCGCACGGCCGGCGGAGGCGCGCGATGAACCTGCTCCCAGCAGTGTTCGCAGACCTGGAGCCGTTCACCGGGTGGTGCTTGCCCACCGAGGCCGAGCGGTACGCGAAGCGGCTCGCGTCGACGATGGACGAGATGGTCGCGTTCTATGACGCGATCACCTCTCGAGCCGAAGCCGCGCTCGACTACTGCGATCAGCTTCCGCTCGATGCTCTGCCTGACGACGCGAGGCACCTCCTCTGGTTGCTGGAGTCGATGGTGATGGTGTCGTTCCCCGTGGAGTTGTGGCGCCAGCCCAGGGTCCCGGACACCGCGACGACGACGCTCGACTGCGTGCATGAACCGGTGCCGTGAGCGTCGCGCCGTTCGTCGAGGCCCGACTGGTGAGCGCAGTGGTTGATCGCTATCACGCGCTGCGCGTGAAGCGCGTCATGACCGAGACGTCCGACGCGATCTCGCTCGTCTTCGACGTGCCCGCCTCGCTCGCAGAGGCGTTCACCTACGAGGCGGGCCAGTTCGTCACGTTGCGGGTGGAGATCGACGGCGAGCCGTTCTTCAGGAGCTACTCGATGTCGTCATCGCCGGCAACCGACGCAGACCTGCAGGTGACGATCAAGCGTGTGCCCGGAGGTGTGGTGTCCAATCTGCTGAACGACACCGTGCGCGAGGGCGACCTCATCGACGTCAGCAAGCCGTTCGGTGCCTTCGTCCTCGGCGCAACTGATGACGAGGTGGTCGCGTTCGCGGCGGGGAGCGGGATCACGCCCGTGTTCTCGGTCATGAAGGCCGCGCTGCACACGACCTCCCGCAACGTGCGGCTCCTCTTCGCCAACCGCGACCGCGCGTCGGCGATCTTCGGTGACGCGCTCGACGAGCTCGTGGGGAAATTCCCGGACCGGCTCGTCATCCGGCACCACGAGGACGTCGTCGACGGCTTCGTCGACTCGGCTGCCGTTGCCGCGTTCGTCGGTGAGCCGCGGGGGGCATCGTTCTACGTGTGCGGACCCACCGGGTTCATGGACGTCGTCGACACGGCGCTGCGCGAGCTCGATGTCGATGAGGCGCGCATCAACATCGAGCGGTTCACGCCACTGGGGGCCGCGCCGACCGACTTCGACACCACGGTCGAGCCGATCAAGGTCACCGTCAGCGTTCGCGGGCAGACGAAGACGGTCGACCAGCGGGGTCGCTCGACGATCCTCCAGTCGGCGCGGTGGGGTGGCTTGCCGGCGCCGTCGTCGTGCGAAGCCGGCCATTGCGCCACGTGCATGGCCCGCGTCGTCGAGGGTCGCGTCGAGATGGCCACCAATGACGCGCTCAGCGTGGAGGAGGTCAGCGAGGGCTGGGTGCTGACCTGCCAGGCCGTGCCCGTGTCGCCGGTGGTTCGTGTCGTGTACGAGTGAACAGGAGCGTTCGACGGTGACGTCTTTTCCCCGACCAGCCGAAGGGACCTGGACCGAGCACTACCCCGACCTCGGCACCGGACCGGTGTCGTTCGAGGACTCGATCTCCCCGGAGTTCTACGAGCGCGAACGCGACGCCATCTTCCGCCAAGCGTGGCTGAACGTCGGCCGGATCGACGACCTGCCGCGCAACGGCACCTGGTTCACCAAGGACATCGTCGCGGCCCGCACCTCCGTGCTGGTGACCCGAGACCTGGAGGGCGAGGTACGCGCCTTCCACAACGTGTGCCGCCACCGTGGCAACAAGCTCGTGTGGGCGACCACGCCGACACAGGAGGCGTGCGGTGTCGCCCGCCAGTTCGCCTGCAAGTACCACGGCTGGCGTTACGGCCTCGACGGCGGCTGCACCTACGTTCATCAGGAAGACGAGTTCTTCGGCATCGACAGGAGCGAGCTCGGGCTCGCGCCAGTGCACTGCGAGGTGTGGGCCGGCTTCATCTTCGTGAACCTCGCGGCGACGCCTCGCCAACGGTTGCGGGAGTACCTCGGGCCGATGGTCGGGGCACTCGAGGAGTACCCGTTCGACGCGATGACGGAGCGGTACTCCTTCCGCGCCGAGAACAACAGCAACTGGAAGGTGTTCATCGACGCGTTCCAGGAGTACTACCACGTGCCCCCGTTGCACACGCACCAACTCGGGCCGAGCTTCCGCAACCCGGAAGCCACCTTCGAGGCCGCGCACTACCAACTCGATGGTCCGCATCGGGTCGTCAGCACGAGTGGTTCGCACAAGCACCTCTTTCCCGAGGAGCACCTCTACCCAAGTGAGATGTTGCTGCGCAGCGGGAACATGGGGCCGTGGGACGCGCCCGTCATCGATCGACCGCTGGCCGGTGTGAACCCGGGGGAGGTCAAGCGCTGGGGGATCGACAATTTCCAGATCTTCCCCAACCTGGAGATCCTCATCTACGAGCGGAACTGGTACCTGAGCTACCGGTTCTGGCCGACGTCGCAAAACACGCACGTGTTCGAGGCCGACCTGTGGTTCACGCCGGCGACGAACGCGCGGGAGCGGCTCGCCCGGGAGTACGCCGCGGTCACGGTGAAGGAGTACGCACTGCAGGACGCTGGCACCCTCGACGGCACGCAGCTCGGGCTCGAGTCGCGGGCGTTCACGAGCCACCCGCTGAACGACCAGGAGATCCTGGTCCGTCACTTCCACAAGACCGTGGCCGACTGGGTCGGGGCGCACGAGCGATCGGCCGCGGAGGTCGGGCGGTGAGCGCGTCGCTGTTGCCGTCGCAGTTCGCGGACCTCGAGCCGTTCGCGACGACATGGTGCCTGGCGACCGAGCCGGAGCGGTGGGCGCGACGCCTGGAGACGAGCCTGGATGACATGCAGGCCTTTTACGACGCCTGCTTCCCACGAGCCGAGGACGCGATCCGGCACTGCGACGGCTTCGACCTGCACGACATGCCCGGCGACGTCGAGCGGCTGTTGCAGCTGCTGTGTTCGTTCGCCCTCGTGTCGTATCCGATCGAGGTGTGGCGCCAGACACTGCCCGTCGACACCGGTTCTGCGCGCCTCGACCGCGTCCGAGAGCCATGAGCGACCTCGACGACATCGACTTCTTCCGCAGCGGCGCGGTCCTGAAGGACCCGTACCCCTACTACGAGCAGCTGCGAAGCCACTGCCCGGTACACCGAGAGCCGCACGAGGGCGTGGTGATGGTCACCGGCTACGACGAAGCACTCGCCGTGTACCACGACGTCGAGACGTTCTCGTCGGCGAACTCGGTCACCGGCCCGTTCCCCGGCTTCAGCACGCCGCTCGAGGGTGATGACGTCACCGAGCAGATCGAGGCGCAGCGCGACGCACTCCCGTTCAGCGACCAGCTGCCGACGTTCGACCCGCCGAAGCACACCGCGCACCGTGGCTTGACGTTGCGGCTCCTCACCCCTGGGCGATTGAAGGAGAGCGAACCCGCGATCTGGTCGCTCGCCGATCGCCAGATCGACGAGATCATCGACAACGCGAGCTGCGACGTCATCGGCGAGTTCGCCTCGCCGTTCGCGATGCTCGTGATCGCCGAGCTGCTCGGCGTTCCCGCCGAGGACCAACCCGACTTTCGCGCCCGACTGGCCAGGACGAGCGGGTTCGGCACCGGCGAGGGCGACACGATGGCGCACACACCGCTCGAGTTCCTCTACGACAAGTTCACCGACTACGTCGAGGACCGCCGACGCGGGCCGCGCGACGACGTGATGACCCGCATGGCGGTCGCGACCTTCCCTGACGGCTCGACGCCAGAGGTCATCGACGTCGTGCGGGTCGCCGCCAATCTCTTCGCCGCCGGGCAGGAGACGACGGTGCGGATGCTCGGGTCGGCCTTCCAGCTGATCGCCGAACGACCCGACCTGCAGCAGTGGCTGCGCGCCGACGCCGACCGCATCCCGAACTTCATCGAAGAGGTGCTGCGCGTCGAGAGCCCGATCAAAGGCGACTTCCGTGTCGCCCGCGTGCCGACGAAAGTCGGCGGCGTGGACATCGCGGCCGGCGCCACCGTGATGGTCCTCAACGGCGCCGCCAACCGCGACCCGCGCAAGTTCGAACAACCGGCCGACTTCGAGCCGGACCGAGCCAACGCGCGTGAGCACCTCGCCTTCGGCCATGGCATCCATTTCTGCCCCGGAGCACCACTCGCACGGGTCGAGGGCCGCATCGCCGTGCAACGCATCCTCGAGCGCACTACCGACATCCGCGTGGCGGAGGAACACCACGGCCCACCCGACGCCCGTCGCTACCGGTACATGCCGACCTACATGCTGCGCGGCCTGCAGGCGCTGCACCTCGAGCTCGACACGGCCGGGTGAGCAGAGAACGAGAGAACGGGGGGGTCACGTGGCGCAGGAGCTGAACGGCAAGGTCGCGGTCATCACCGGCGGCGCCAACGGCATCGGTCGCGCGATGACAGAAGCGTTCGTCGCCGAGGGCGCCCACGTCATGATCGCCGACATCGACGATGCTGCCGGCACCGAGCTCATCGCCTCGCTCGGCGATACCGCAGCGTTCGTGCATTGCGACGTTGCCGAGGCGGCGAACGTGAGCGATGCGGTCGACGCCGCCACCGAGCGGTTCGGCGCGCTGCACGTGATGGTCAACAACGCCGGAATTGCATCGTCGTTCCGACGGCTCATGGACGACGACTTTCGCGACTTCACGCGCGTGATGGGTGTCGACTTGTTCGGCGTCATGGTCGGCACCCAACAAGCGGCCCTGAGCATGGGGCCGGGCGGCTCGATCATCAACGTCACGTCGATCGCGGGCATCGGGCCCGGCGTCGGCCTGATGACCTACCGCGCTGCGAAGGCGGGGGTCGCCCACTTCAGCCGCTGCGCGGCGATCGAACTCGCCGAACGCGGCATCCGCGTCAACGTGATCGCGCCCGGCAACATCTCCACCGCGATCAACGCAGCGTTCGACACGAAGTCGATCGTGCACAGGCTCCAGCCCCTGCAGCGGCTCGGCACACCGGTAGACGTTGCGAACACCGCCGTCTACCTCGCCAGCGAACGGTCGGCGCAGGTGACTGGCGTCATCCTGCCCGTCGACGGCGGGACCACCACGGGCGCACCGCCGCTGCCCACCAATGAGGTGATGGTCAACCGCCCCCGCGAGCGTGGGCGCTAGTCACCCCTCACCGGAACGATGATTCCCGCCGTTTTGGCGTGACCCGACGAACCGAACGCGCCGCCAGGCTGCAGCGACCGTCGCTACTCGCGTTCGAGGCTGGAGCGGATGTCCTTCATACGTCGGTAGAGCCGACGGGGGTGCTCCGGCGCGGTGATGAAGCCGAACCTCTCATAGAAGCGGACAGCATCGTCGTCGATCGCGTCGACGACGACGAGTCGAGCGGCGACGGCCTCACCCGCGGCGACCGCCTTGCGGAGGGCCTCAGAAAGCAGGAGCGCTCCTCTTCCCTTGCCCTGGTCGCGGCGGTCGACGGCGAGCCGTGCCAGCAGGACCATGCCGACCGGATAGGCGGGGAGGCCGCGGACGAGCTTGGCCGGCGCGTCGGCGCGAAGCACGGAGCCCATGGTGAGGCTGAAGTAGCCGACCACGCGGTCGTCGCGGGTAATGACGAAAGTGCGGGCCGAGTCCATCTGCTGGGCCGCGAGCGCCTGGCGTCGCAACCAGCCGTCGAGCTCCTCGTTGCCCGAGTCGAAGTCGCCGAGGTCGTGGTGGGGACCGAGGCGCTCGAGGCGAAGCCGGCGACGGCTCACGCCTCGCGGAGCTTCGGGTTCTTCTCGAACAGCTCGACCAGCTCGGGCACCGCCTTGGCCGGCTTGTCGAGCTCGGCGATGAACCGGTCGAAGGCGTCGTTGGAGAGCACTAGGTCCTGGTGCTGTTTCACCACTCGCTTCGCCTTGGAGGTCACGGTGTCGAGCACGAAGGCCGTCACGGTCGTGTCCTCCAGGTCGGCGGCCTGGCGGATGAGCGCGTCCTGCTCGGGGGTGACGCGCACCTCCAGCCGGTGGCGTCGGGACGGCGTGACGGCGGGGTCGCTCACGGCCTGAGATTAGCAGCGTCCGGACGTTGTCCGGACGCTCTTGTCACCATTTTGTCACCGTGACACCGACCCACCAGCGCCCACGGGTGCATACGGGACGGGACGAAGTCGCTTGGGAAAGGCCCTCTGACCAGGCATTATGTGGCACAGGAAGGTACGGGCGCACACCAGCGCCCACCGGAGAGGTAACCCGACCGTCGGACTCATAACCCGAAGGTCGCGGGTTCA
>DATAES010000152.1:0-2009 GCA_036257895.1 Acidimicrobiales bacterium | reverse complement strand
CTCGACCGGGTCGGTCTCGGAGAACACCCGCACGGCGGCCTCGACGATCTGACTGCGTCGCAGCTCGGGATCGAGCCGTGTCCTCGATTTCTCAGGTGACTGCACGGCGCCTCCTCCCGTCAGGCCGCGCCGCAGGACTACCTCGCCCCGGCGATGGCGACCTCAGTCGCAGCTGGACCGGGCGGCGGTTCTTCTGCGTCGACCAATGGGAAGTGACACGCCACGAAGTGGTCGTTGCTGCCGACCAGCGGCCGCATCTGCGGCTCCTCCTGCGCACATCGCTCTTCCGCCCGCGGACAGCGGGTTCGGAAGCGACAACCGGACGGCGGTGCCACTGGTGACGGCAATTCACCTGATGCCGCGGCGTCGGTTCGGGTGGACGCCTCCGGATCCGGTGTCGGGATGGCGGACAGCAGTGCGGCGGTGTACGGATGCGCGGGTTGCGCGTAGAGCGAGTCGGGCGGAGCAACCTCACACAGCTTGCCGAGGTACATCACGATGACCCGGTCGCTCACGTTCTTCACGACCGCGAGGTCGTGGGCGATGAAGATGAGCGTGAGCCCGTAGCGCTGCTTCATGTCCTCGAGCAGGTTGAGGATCTGCGCTTGGACCGACACGTCGAGTGCTGAAACCGGCTCGTCGCAGATGATCACCTTGGGGTCGAGCACGAGTGCCCTGGCGATGCAGATGCGCTGGCACTGTCCGCCCGAGAACTCGTGCGGACGGCGACCGCGCGAAACGCTCGGGTCGAGGCCGACGGCGTTGAGCACCTCGTTGACGACTTCGTCGCGCTTCTTCGCCTCGCCCCTGCTCCAGATCTCGAGCGGCTCGCGCACGATGTCACCGACGCGACGTCGTGGGTTCAGTGACGAGATCGGGTCCTGGAAGATCAACTGCATCTCGGGACGAACCTGCCGCAACTTCTCGCTCGGCAGCTTGGTCAGGTCCCGGCCGTCGAACCGGACCGTTCCCGACGTCGGCCGAGGCAGCTGCATGATCGCCCGACCCGTGGTCGACTTGCCGCAACCCGACTCGCCGACCAAACCGAGCGTCTCGCCTTGGAGCACGTCGAGGCTGATACCGGACACGGCGTGGACCTTCAGGTGGCGGCCGACGGGGAACTCGACGACGAGATCCTCGACGCGCAGCAGCGCATCGTCAGCCGAGCGGAGGTGAGCGGTACCCGATCCGGCCATACGTCAGCGCTCCGCGGGGACGGTCTCGGCGGGCGGCTGCTTCGCGAGATCGAGCGCGGTTTCGATCTTCGATGCGAGCACAGAGTCGCCGGCCACCGCGGCTTCGGCTTGGGGCACGTGCGCCGCGAGATTCCGTTCGAGCGCCTCACGGCCCGCATCAGTGCCCACGGGATACCAGCAACGGAAGTAGTGGCCCGGGGTGTCCGCCTCGATGAGCGGTGGTTCCTCGACGCGGCAACGCTCCTGGGCGTACGGACACCGCGGCGAGAACTTGCAACCCACCGGTTGGTTGATCATGTCCGGCGGACGGCCGCCAATGATCTCGAGCCGGCTGTGGCTCGGCTGTTCGAGCTTCGGGATCGACTTCAGCAGGCCTTCGGTGTATGGCATCCGCATTTGCGCGAACAGGGTCTTCGTCGGTGCCCTCTCCACGATCTGTCCGGCGTACATCACCGCGATGTCGTCCGCCCGACCGGCGACGACGCCGAGGTCGTGGGTGACGAGGACCATCGCCATGTCGCGCTCGCGTTGCTGCTGCTGGAGCAGGTTGAGGATCTGTGCCTGCACGGTGACGTCGAGTGCGGTCGTGGGCTCGTCGGCGAACAACAACTTCGGGCCGCAGGCGAGCGCCACTGCGATCACGATGCGCTGGCGCATGCCGCCCGACATCTGGTGGGGGTACTCGTTGAGGCGACGCTCCGGTTCCGGGATGCCGACCGACTTCATCAGCGTCAACGCGGTGGCGTCGGATTGATCACGCGGCATGTCGAGGTGGTAGCGAAGCGACTCGGTGATCTGCCGGCCGATCCTCAC
>DATAES010000151.1:0-110807 GCA_036257895.1 Acidimicrobiales bacterium | reverse complement strand
TGGGGTAGGGGCGAGGGACTACTTCGACTTCGTGGAACCCAGTGTTACCTGTGCGGACTGCTGATTTCCGTCGCGCTCGAAGGTGACGGTCACGACGTCGCCCGGCTGGTGTGAGCGCACGCGGGCACCGAGGTCGACCGGGTCACGGACGGGGGAGCTGTCGACGGAGGTGATCTTGTCGCCCTGCTGCAGCCCGGCCTTGTCGGCGGGTGAGCCCTGGGTGACGTCCACGACCACGGCGCCGTCACCAACGACCGAGCTCGACGTGGTGTCGGTGCTGACGCCGAGGAAGGCGAACTCCACCGGCTCACCGGCGACGATCTTGTCGGCGACTGCCTTGGCGAGATCGATCGGCACGAGGAAGCCGACGCCTGCGTTCTGATCCGTCTGCGAGACGATCGAGTCGGCGATACCGAAGACACGGCCCTGCTTGTCGGCCACCGGTCCACCGGAGTTGCCCGGGTTGATCGGTGCGTCGATCTGGATCATGTCGATGGCGCCACCAGGCGTCTCCTGCGGACGGTCGACCGCGCTCACGATGCCAGCCGTCACTGTCTCTTCGAGACCGAACGGGCTCCCGATCGCAACTGCGGTCTGGCCGACCTCGACCTTCACGCCTGTCGCGAGACTTGCGGCTTCGAGGTTGTCCCCGTCGACCTTGACGACTGCGATGTCGCTCGCATCGTCGGCACCGACGACGTTGCCGTCCTTCAGCGAACCATCGGCGAGACGAACCTTCACGTCCTTGCCGGCACCGTCGACGACGTGCGCAGCGGTGAGGATGTAGCCGTCACTCGTGTAGATGACGCCGGAACCGAGTCCGGAATCCGTCTCGATCTGGACGACCGACGGGCTCACTGCCGCGGCGACGGCGGCGATGGGCTCTTGCGTGGAGCTCGGGTCGATCTTCGGCTTGCCGGCCGTCACGGCGGTGCTCGACGCGGCGGAGCTGTTGAGCGCGGCGGCCGACTTCGACTTGTTCTCGGTCGCGCGTGCGAATCCGAAACCGGCGATGACGAGCAGCGCGGCCACGACTGCAACGATCACGGCGCGACGGCGGTTGGACGATGACGGCGCCCTTTTCGACGACGGCGCGGCCGGGGGCGGCACCGGTGCCCACGCCGGCGGGGGCGCAACCGGAGGCGGCGGGGCCGCGGGAGGCGGGGGCGGCGGCGAAGGCGGGAACGCGGGCGTCTCGGTGGTGATCGGCTGCCACGAAGACTCACCGGTCACCGGCGGGGCCTGGGTCGGCTCAGTCGGAGGCTGCATCTTCTCCCATTCCACATCAGTCATCACGAGGAACCTATCCACGGGTTCCGAAAGCCGACGGAAAGCGTGGAGCGCTCGCGAGTACTCAGGAAGTGGGCTCGGAGTCGAGGGCCGGCAGCCAGATGACGAAGGTCGACCCTTCGTTGCTCCCGGACGTCAGCGACACCCGGCCGCCATGACGCTCGACGATCTCGCGCACGATCGTCAGACCCAGCCCGCTCCGGCGCTGACCGTCGTCGGCTTCGGGTTGGCCGGGTGCGCGCCAGAAGCGATCGAACACAGCCGCTTGGTCCTCCTCGGCGATTCCGGGTCCTTCGTCCGCGACTGAGAGGAACGCCCAGCCGTCGACGTCGCCGACCGACACGGTCACCGTGCTGTGCTCCGGAGCGAGGCGAACCGCGTTGCCGACCAGGTTCGCCAGCGCTTGCTTTAGCCGAGTGCGATCACCGAGCGCAGCGACGCCGTCGGCTTCCCGATGCACCAACGTGATCGACCGCGCCTCGGCGGGAACCTTGAACTCGTCGGCGGTTTCGTTGGCGAGCGAACCCAGCTCGACGCGATCCCAGGCCTGATCGGGCAGGCCATGGCGCGCGTACGCAAGAAGGTCGTCGACCAGTTTGCCCATGCGCGTTGCCGTGCGGGCCACGACCGATGCGGTACGGCGAAGCTCGTCCACATCCGCGTCCGGGTCGGCCAACGCGACGTCGAGGTTCGTCCGCATGACAGCCAGCGGATTGCGCAACTCGTGCGATGCGTCCTGGATGAAGCGGCGTTGTGCTTCGAAAGCTGTCTCCAGACGGTCCAGCATGCCGTCGAACGTGTCCGCGAGATCGCGCAGCTCGTCCTTCGGGCCGCTCATGTCGATGCGTTTCGACAGGTCTGTCGCCTGGATCTCGCGCGCGACACCGGCTATTCGCCCGATCGGAGCGACGACGATCCCCGACACGAACCAACCGACGCCGAGGCTTGCGAGGAAGAGGACGCTGAGGGCAATGAAGGCGTAGTTGCGCAACTGGTCGAGGGCACGTTGGTTGACGAGTTGTTCGAGGCTCTGGAACTCGGCGCGCACCGTCTGCTCCTGCAACGCGATGCCCTGCGGCGTGACCACGGGACGCTCGATCACGAAGTTCTGCGACACCGGCTCGCGGTCGAGCTCGCGCGCCAACCCGACATAGAGGATGCCGATCAGGGCCGAGCACAGCCCGAACAGCAGCAGCGAGTAGATCGCGGTCAACCGGAACCGGATCGAGCCCATCCACGAGGGCAGCCGATCCGCGAGACGCGTGGCGACCTTCACGTCAACCGGCCAAGCGGTAGCCGCTGCCGATCAACGTCTCGATCACCGCAGGCTCGCCACCCGCGCTGAGCTTGCGCCGAAGTGTCCCGACGGTCACTCGGACGGTGTTCGTGAACGGATCGGTGAACTCGTCCCACACGTGTTCGAGGAGGTCCTCCGTGGACAGCACCTCGCCCGGACGCGACATGAAGTAGCGGAGGAGCGCGAACTCCTTGGCCGTCAACTCGAGCTCGCGGACACCGCGCCAGGCCACCCGTCGAGCGGTGTCCAACCGAAGGTCGCCGACCTCCAGGACGGCGCCCGACTTGCCGGACTCGCGCCGCAACAGCGTGCGAACCCGCGCTGTCAGTTCGGCGAACGCGTAGGGCTTGACGAGATAGTCGTCCGCGCCATCGTCGAGACCGGCGACCCGGTCCTCGATCGCATCACGGGCGGTGAGCATGAGTACGCGGGCGCCGCTACTGGCCGTCGAGCCTTCTCGGATGCGTCGACACACCTCGCGCCCATCGACCTTGGGCAGCGTGAGATCGAGACACACGAGGTCGTACTCCGTGTACGACAGCTTCTCGAGAGCCTCGTCGCCATCACTTGCGATGTCGACGGCGTACCCCTCGCGGCGCAGTCCGCGGGCAACGGCCTCAGCAAGGTCGATCTCGTCCTCGACCACCAGGAGCCGCACGGGGGCAACCGTAACCAGACTCTCAGCCTCCTCCGGGGCTGCAGACAGCGGCTCAGGCTTTACCCTCTCGTTCACTGCGCCGTGGTCCACTGCGGCGATCGTTGCCATCTCCGACTCACTCGTCCGATTCTCTGCCCCCGTACCGAAAGGCGACCGAAGGTCCATGGACACACCAGGCCCGCAGACCAAGGAGGCCGCGCAGCTCGAGCAGGCCATGTTCGAGATCAAGAAGGTGATCGTCGGACAGGACCGCGTGATCGAGCGCCTCGTCGTGTGCATGCTGGCCCGGGGTCACTGCCTGCTGGAAGGGGTGCCGGGCCTCGCCAAGACGCTCGCCATGGAGACACTGGCTCGGGTGAGCGGTGGCACGTTCTCGCGCCTGCAGTTCACACCGGACCTCCTGCCCGCCGACATCGTCGGCACGCGCATCTACCGAGCGTCGTCCGAGAAGTTCGACGTCGAGCTCGGGCCGGTCTTCGCCAACTTCGTCCTCGCGGACGAGATCAACCGGGCACCCGCGAAAGTGCAATCGGCGCTGCTCGAAGTGATGGCCGAGAAGCACGTATCGATCGGTGGCGAGACCTTCCCTGCGCCCCTGCCGTTCCTGGTGCTCGCGACCCAGAACCCGATCGAGTCCGAAGGCGTCTACCCGTTGCCCGAGGCGCAACGCGACCGGTTCCTCATGAAGGTGCTCGTCGGCTACCCGAACGGCGCCGAGGAAGTCGAGATCGTGCAGCGCATGGGCGTCGCCCCTCCGCGTGCTGACGAGACGCTCGGTCTCGACGAGCTCGTCGAACTGCAGGCCGCGGCCGACCGCGTGTACGTCGACCGCAGTGTCGTCGATTACGCCGTCAACCTCGTGCTCGCCACCCGCGACCCGGCCAAGTACGGCCTCGCCGATCTCACATCGCTGGTGTCGTACGGAGCGAGCCCCCGCGCGTCGCTCGGTCTCGTCGCCGCCGGCCGCGCGCTCGCGATGCTCCGCGGCCGCAGCTATGTACTCCCGCAGGACGTGTTCGACGTAGCACCCGACATCCTCCGCCATCGCCTCGTCCTTTCCTACGAGGCCCTCGCCCGTGAGATCTCCGCCGACCATGTGCTGGCACGAGTGGTGTCGACCGTTCCGGCTCCACGGATCGCTCCCTCGCAGGACAGCCAAACGACTTCATGACTGAAACGTTTCCTGCCCCAGCGATCCCGTGGTCGCCGGCGAAGGTGGAGTCGACGCACGAGATCCTGCGACGGCTCGAGCTGACGATCACGCGCAAGCTCGACGGTTTGTTGCAGGGCGACTACCGCGGTTTGGTCCCCGGGCACGGCTCGGAGCTCGGTGAGACGCGTGAGTACCAGCCTGGTGACGACACCCGCCGGATCGACTGGAACGTGACGGCGCGCATGCAGGTGCCGCACGTACGCGAGACCATCGCCGACCGCGAGCTCGAGACGTGGTTGCTCATCGACCAGTCCGCCAGCCTGGATTTCGGGACGGCTGATTGCGAGAAGCGCGACCTCGCCGTGAACGGAGCCGCTTCGGTGGGATTCCTCACTGCTCGCAGCGGCAACCGGCTCGGGGCGATCCTGCTCCGACCGGGTGAGGCCCCCGTGGTGATGCCGGCTCGCTCCGGTCGCCCGCACTTGCAGGCGTTGCTCCACAACGTCATCACCGCGCCCCGCAAGGAAGGGGCGGGCCCCACGGACCTCGCCGCAGGGCTCGAACGCCTCGGCGCAACGATGCGTCGCCGCGGGCTCGCCGTCGTGATCTCGGACTGGCTCGACCCGACGGCGTGGGCGATGCCGCTGCGTCGGCTGGCGGTTCGTCACGACCTGCTCGCCGTCGAGGTGGTCGACCCTCGCGAGATGGCGCTGGCGGACGTCGGGATGCTGCACGTGGTCGATCCTGAAACCGGTCGCGTGCGCGAGGTCCAGACGTCCGATGCTCGACTGCGGGAGCGGTACGCCGCCGCGGCGCAGCAGCAGCGCGACGAGATCAGCAACACGATTCAATCCGCTGGCGGTCACCATCTCGTCTTACGCACGGACGAGGATTGGCTGCGCGCCCTCGTGCGCTTCGTCATGTTGCGCCGCCGGTCGATCAACCCGGCCGCTCCGGCCGTTCTGCCATGAGCTACGGCGAGCCGATCCGGCTGTGGTTCCTGTTGGGCGTGCTCGCACTCGCTGCGGTCTATGTCCTGTTGCAACGACGACGCCAGCAGTACGCAGTGCGATTCACGAACATGGCGTTGTTGGATGCGGTCGCACCGAAGCGACCCGGCTGGCGGCGGCACGCGGCGGCGTTGGCGTTCCTCATCGCCATCGGAACGCTCGTCGTCGCGTTCGCCAAGCCCACGCACGACGAGAAGGTCCCTCGCGAGCGCGCCACGGTCATCCTCGCCATCGACACGTCGCTGTCCATGGAGGCAGACGACATCAGGCCGTCACGCATCGAGGCGGTGAAATCGGCGGCGACCTCGTTCGTCAACCAACTGCCCGCAAAGATCAACCTCGGCGTCGTCAGCTTCGACGGCAACGCCCGCCTGGTGGTGGCGCCGACCACGGATCGCAGCAAGGCCAAGAAGGCGATCGGGAACCTCGACCTCAACGAGGGCACGGCCATCGGTGAAGCCATCTTCACGTCGATCGACGCAATCAAGCAGACGGTGACCGTCGACGACTCCGGGCAGAAGATCCCCGCCCGGATCGTGCTGATGTCGGACGGCAAGACCACCGTCGGCCGTTCGAACGACGACGCGACCGAGGCAGCCACGAAGGCGCGCATCCCGGTCTCGACCATCGCCTTCGGAACCGATCACGGCCAGATCACCGTGCCCGAGTCACCAGACCCGATCCCTGTGCCAGTCGACAAGGAAGCGCTGCAGACCATCGCGCAACAGACCGACGGATCGTTCTTCACCGCGGCGTCGGCGAAGGAGCTCCAGCAGGTCTACACGGACATCGGCTCGTCGATCGGATTCGACCTCGAGCCGCGCGAGATCACGAGCTGGTTCGTCGGTGCCGCCCTGCTCGCGCTGCTGGCGACGGCCGGGATGTCCTTGGCCTGGTTCAACCGACTCCCCTAACAGTTCGTTCTGGCGTCATTCGGTACGCATATGCACACTGGTTGACGCCAGAAGGCAGTTAGGCCGGGGTGCTGACCTTCTCGCTCAACACCCGTGACGAACCGCCGGATTGCATCGTCACGCCGTAGAGACAATCGGCGGCTTCCATCGTGCGCTTCTGGTGGCTGACGATGATGAGCTGTGCCTCGTCGCGGAACTCGTGCACGAGATCGAGGAACCGGTGCAGGTTCACGTCGTCGAGAGCGGCCTCCACCTCGTCCATGACATAGAAGGGCGACGGCCGGCTGCGGAACACGGCGAACAGGAACGCGAGCGCCGTGAGCGACCGTTCGCCACCCGACAGCAGTGACAGCTTGCGGACGTTCTTCCCCGACGGCTTCGCCTCGATCTCGATGCCCGCGTCGAGGAGGTTGTCGGGCTCGGTCAAGCGCAGACCGCCCTTGCCGCCCGGGAACAACGTCTCGAACAGGGACTCGAAGTTCATGGACACGTCGGCGTACGCGGCGGAGAACACGTTGACGATCTCTTCGTCGATGGCGCGGATGATCTTCGACAAGTCGCGCCTGGTCGTCTTGACGTCGTCGAGCTGTGCTTCCAGGAACTCGTGACGCTCACGGAGCGCTTCGTACTCCTGCAGCGCGAGCGGGTTGATAGGCCCCATCAATCGCAGCTCGCGCTCGAGCTCTCGCACGCGTCCATGCGCCGTGACACCTTCGGCCAGCGGCGGGCATTCCGCGGCGATGGCGCGCTCGGGCTCGGCGTCCAAGTCGCGCCGCACCGCCTCGACGGCGGTCTCGAGCCGCAACGTGACCTCCGCTTCGTCGATCTCGGCTCGCCGCGCGTGCTCGCGTACTTCTTCGAGCGTTCGCTCGTCCGCCGACCGTTGCTTGCGCAGACCGTCGAGACGCGTCGCCACCTCGCGGGCCTCTTCGGACTGGCGGCGACGACGTTCGTGCAGCTCGGCCAGCTCCGTCTCGACCACTGCCGTGCGGGCAACGACGAGCGCCCCGAGACGTTCGACCGCGAGCACCATCCGTTCGAGCTCGGTTCGTCGCACCTCGGCCGCTTCCCTCTCGGCGACGTTGCGCGACAAGCGCTCCTCGACCTCGGTCGAGCGACGCCGGAGGAACTGCCGGCGTTCGTCGAGCGCGGCAGCGCGCACCTCGATGTCGGTCCGCAGCGCGCCAACCGCGGCGGCGCGCTCCTCGAGGCGGCTGCGCACGGCCGACATCGAACGGCCACGCTCGAGCGCGCCTGCCTCCTCGACTTCGAGGTCGGGCAAGACCAGTTCGAGCTCGCTCACCCGAGCTCGCTCGGTGTCGATGCGGGTGACGAGGTCGGTGAGGTGTGCTGTCAACGAGTCGATCTCGGTCTGACCGTCGCGCCGTTCGGACTCGACTCGCGCGAGCGCGTCCGTTGTGCCCGACACTCGCATGTCGTGGTCGTCGAGCACGCGTCCGGACTCTTGTTGCGCGCGACGTGCGTCCGCGAGCGCGGCACGCGCTGCCGCGAGCGTGGACTCGGCTGCCGCGGCGCGCTCACTGGCCTCCGCGGCGCGCTCGCGAGCCTCGGCCAGCGCGGTGCCGGTCGCGCCCGATGCCGGACCGCCCACGCGCCAACCCGTGAGGCCGAATCGATCTCCGTCGCGCGTCACGATCACGGTGCCGGGATGGTCGAGCGCGAGGTCCACGGCGACGGTCCAGTCGCCGTCGACCACGACCGCCGTGCCGAACAGCGCGTCGAGCAGACCATCGACCGCGGTGTTGTCGGCACGCACGTGCCACCGAAGCGGCTCACCGTCACCGAGCGGCAGAGGTGCCGGGGCGTTGACCGCGCCCAACGGGAGGATGGCGCCGGCGACGTCGCCGCGGTGCAGCAGGTCGAGCGCACGGCGTCCCGCCTCGACATCGTCGACCACGACGGCGGCGAGCGCCTCGCCGGCGGCGGCCTCGAATGCCGCCTCGTAACCCTCGTCGATCTCGACGAGATCGAGCAGCGTGCCGATGACGCCCGCGACCCCCGCGAGTCGTTCCGTGCCTGCCCGCGCCCGCGCCGTGTCGAGCGCCTGTGCGAGCGCATCCGCCCGGGCCCCCCACGTGTGGCGATCCGCGTCGGCCGCTCGTCGAGCGTCCTCCGCTTCGCGCGCTGCCTCTGTCGCTGCGGCAAGCGCCACCTCCGCCTCGGCGAACGTCGAGGCCAGCCCAGTCTCGACCTCTTCGCCTTCGATCAGGTCGGCCCGCAAGCGGGCGGCCTCGCCCTGCAGCCGAGTCGCCTTCTGCTCGAGCAGATCGAGCCGCTGACGCACGCGGGCCATCTCGCCGCTGCCGCGCTCGATGCCGGCGTGGAGGGCCGCAAGCTCACCTCGTACTTCCGCGGCGCGACTGCTCGGCGGCGCGACCCCGTCCGACCATTGCGTTTCGAACGCGGCACGCTGGTCGGCGAGGTCCGATTCGGCGCGGGCCAGCGCGTCGACGTCGGGTACCAACGCAATCGCCTCGGCTTCCACATGAGCGAGCTCGTCGGTCAGCCGAGCAGACTCCGCCTCGAGCGTCGCGATCACTGCTTGGTCGACGGTCGCGGTCCGCTCTCGTTCCAGGTTGCGCCGCCGCTCGGCGAGGACGGCGGCGAGCCCTCGCGCCTTCTCGCGCAACGACTCGAAGCGCACGAGCGCGTCACTCACGTCGTGGCCACCCATTGCCGTCAGCTGGGACTCGGTCGCAAAGACAGCGGCGTCGAGTTGGGCAAGGTTCCCCTTCAGTGCTGACTCATCTGCAGCAAGTTCCGCCTTGCGGGCCGTCGTCGTCGTCAGCCGGCTACGGAGTCCGGCGATGTCGCGTCCGGCGAGATGGAGCCGCAGCGCGGCCAGCTCGCCGACGAGATCACCGTGCCGGCGGGCAGCGTCGGCCTGACGCTCGAGCGGCCGCAACTGCCGCCGCACCTCGCGCAACAGATCCTGGACTCGGGTGAGGTTCCCCTCGGTGGCCGCCAGCCGCCGCTCGGCTTTCTCCTTGCGGCGCCGGAACTTCAAGATGCCCGCGGCCTCTTCGATGATGAGCCGCCGCTCCTCGGGACGGGCGTTGAGCACTGCGTCGATTTGACCCTGGCTCACGATCACGTGCTGCTGGCGACCGACTCCGGTATCCGAGAGCAGCTCTTGGATGTCGAGCAGCCGGCACGGCACACCGTTGATCGCATACTCGCTGTCGCCGTTGCGGAACAGCGTGCGCGAGATCGTCACCTCGGTGAAGTCGATCGGCAGGAGGTGCGCCGTGTTGTCGATCGTCAGACTGACCTCGGCGCGCCCGAGCGCGGGCCGTTTCGACGTACCGGCGAAGATGACGTCGTCCATCTTCTGGCTGCGCACCGCACTCGGTGCCTGCGCGCCGAGCACCCAGCCGATGGCGTCGACGACGTTGGACTTGCCGCTGCCGTTGGGCCCGACGACGACGGTCACGCCGGGCTCCATTTCGAGCGACGTGGTCTCGGCGAACGACTTGAAGCCCTTCAACGTGAGGGTCTTGAGGAACATCTGCGGTCGACAGTAGCGGTGCCGTTTCCGTCAACCGCGCACCCTGTTGCCACCGCCGCACAGATCCGAACTCTGGGTCGCCGTGGCCCCTATAGGGGCCACGGCGCACCAACATTCGTCAGTGGTTCCAGCGCCGGACCCGTGATCAGATCTGGCAGTTGGGGCAGTAGAAGGTCGAGCGCGAGCCGAGCTTCTCGCGGACGATCGTCGTGCGGCACCGGCGACAGGCTTGTCCCTCGCGGTCGTAGGCCTGGTGCAACCCCTGGAACTCGCCGGGCCGGCCGTGCAGATCGACGTACTGCTGATCGCCGAGCGTGGAACCGCGGTGCTTCACCGCTTCGTGCAGCACCTCGACGATGGCGCGATACAGGCGGCGGATCTCCATCGTCGACAGGGACTGCGGCGTGCGGTCGTGGCGCAGCCCCGCCTCCCACAGGATCTCGTCGCTGTAGATGTTGCCGAGGCCGGCCACGAACGACTGGTCCATCAAGAGCGGCTTCAGCTTGGTCGTGCGGCTGAGCAGCATCTCCCGGAACTTGACCCAGGGGATGGGCACGTCGACCGGGTCCATGCCGAGCGACGCGAGCTCGGGAACCTCTGTGGTCAGCTCGTCGGGAGCAGTGACGAACAGCTCCCCGAACGTGCGCGGATCGACGAAGCGCAACTGTCCACCCTGCGTGAAGGTGAGCACCACATGGGTGTGCTTCGGCGCTTGGTCACGCGCTTGTGCCCGGAGCAGCTGGCCGCTCATGCCGAGGTGGATGACCAACAACTCGCCGGTGTCGAGCTTGAGCACCAGATACTTGCCGCGCCGATCGACGCCGGTGATCTTTGCGCCCTCGAGTCTGGCGATGAACTGTTTCTTCGTCTGGCGGCGCACCGTGCGGGTACCGCTCACCTGCGCGGTCTTCACCCGCTTGCCGACGACCTCTCGGTCAAGGCCGCGCCGGATGGTCTCGACTTCGGGAAGCTCAGGCATCAGCGTTCGTCTCGACCGTCTCCGGCGTGCCCCGAGACGGCGTGCGCCGCACCCGTGGCGCCGAGCTCTTCCCGCAAGGCCTCCCACGCGGAACGAGCGGCGGCCGCCTCCGCCTGCTTCTTCGATCGTCCTTCCCCTTCGCCCCGCACCTGCCCCCCAAATCGCACCTCAGCGAAAAACCGCTTCGCATGATCCGGACCCTCGTCACGCATCCCGTAACGAGGCAGTTCGGTGAAATGACGCGCCGCGAGCTCCTGCAGCCGCGTCTTGTAGTCCTGGCCGCCCGGGCCCTCGCTGGCTTCGCTGATCCGGTCGCCGAGCAGGTCGAGCACCAGTCGATCTGCCCCGGCCCAGCCGCTCGCGAGATACACCGCGCCGATGACCGCTTCGAGAGCGTCAGCCAGGATCGACGGCTTCTCGCGACCCCCCGAGCCGGCTTCGCCCTTGCCGAGCAACAGGTCCTCGCCGAGCCCGAGCTCACTGGCGACCTCCGCCAACGCGGCGGCGCTCACGACCGACGCTCGCACCTTCGCCAGCTCCCCCTCGGGAAGTGACGGGTACGCACGGTAGATGTGGTCCGTGACCACCAGGCCGAGCACGGCATCGCCGAGGAATTCGAGTCGTTCGTTCGAGTCGTGACCGGGGTTCTCCGCGCACCATGACCGGTGCGCGAGCGCCGCGCCGAGCGCCGTCTCGTCGACGACCGGCCGCCCGAGCCGTTCGTTCAGCGCAGCGAGCCCGGTGAGGGGAAGCAGCTCGACGGTCAGCCTCCGAGCCTGGCGACGACGTAGTCCACTGCGTCCCTGACGGTCTTCAGATCGGCGAGATCCTCGTCATCGATGTGGAATCCCACGGATCGTTCACCGAGCTCCTCCTCCAGCGCCTCCACCAACTCGATGAGCGCCAGGGAGTCTGCATCGAGATCGTCGACGAACGAATCGCCCTCCTTGATGACCGACGGCTCGATCTCGAGAATGTCGGCGAGGCGGTCGCGAATGAGCTCGAAGACGCTGTTGCGGTCGAGGGGACCTTGTTCGACGTGCGTCTCGGCGGGCACAGAACACTCCTGGTAGACGGACCGATGCAGGCCGGACTCTACCCTCGAACGTTGCTTGTGCGCTTGTGAACCCCTGTGGACAAGTCGGAGCTAGGCGGTGACCGCGGTGCGGAGCTTGTCCACCACGCCGTGATCCACCATCTCCGCAGCAACGCGAACGGCGTTGACGACCGCCGTCGCCGACGACGAACCGTGGCTGATGATGCAGACGCCGTCGACGCCGAGCAGCATTGCACCGCCGTGGGAGTCCGGGTCGAGCTGGGCGTACAGCGGAAGCAGGTGCGGCATGAGCACCTCGGCGGCGGCCTTGGCCTCGTCGGATGCGCCGAACACGCCGAACAGAGCGTTGACCACGGCTTTCAGGCCGCCCTCGAGCGTCTTCAACGCCACATTGCCGGTGAAACCGTCGGTCACGACGACGTCGACGTCGTCGGTCATGATGTCGCGTCCCTCGACGTTGCCGATGAACTCGCCGTCGAGCTCGGCTTCGGCCAGCAGCGGATACGTCTCCTTGACCAGCGGGTTGCCCTTGTTCGCTTCTTCGCCGATCGACAGCAACCCGACTTTCGGCCGGGCGACGCCGTAACGCTCGCGGGCGAGCACGGCGCCCATCTGGGCGAACTGCACCAGCCACTGGGCCTGGCATTCGGCGTTGGCGCCGGCATCCAGCAGCACCGTCGGGGAGCCGGCCGGCACGGGTATCGGCGTCGCGATCGCCGGGCGCGCCACGCTCTTGATCCGCCCCATGCGCAACAACGCGGATGCCATCGTCGCACCGGTGTTGCCGGCCGAAACCATGGCGGACGCCTTGCCGTCCCGAACCGCTTCCGCGGCCCGCACGAGCGACGAGTCCTTCATCCTGCGGACACTCGAGCCGGGGTCGGCGTCCATGGCGATCACCTCGGACGCCGGGATCACGTCGAGACCGTGATCGGTGCCGAGCGCTTCGGGCCGTCCGACGAGCACGACGTCGCCGATCTCGGCAGCTGCTCGCATCGCGCCTTGGACGATCTCGTCGGGCGCCTTGTCTCCGCCCATCGCGTCGACCGCGATGGGCAGGCGACTCACGGACTGCCTACTCGACTTCGACAGCCTGGCGGCCGTGATACCAGCCGCAGTTCGGGCACACGACGTGGGGCAGCTTGGCCGCGCTGCACCGGGGGCACACGCTGCGGGCGGGGGCGTCGAGCGTCCAGGCGCTCGCCCGCCGGCTCCGGCTCTTCGACTTCGACGTCTTCTGCTTCGGGACTGCCATGTCTCTGCTCTCGTGGCGGGCGGGAACGGGACACACTACCGAGCCGACGCCCGGGCGTTCCACTACCGCGTGGGTAGTCAGACACCCGGGCGTCGCAACAAAGTCAGTCGAACTTGAGCTCTTTGAGGGCGGCCCAGCGGTCGTCGGGCACGGGTTGGTCCTCGGTGCCGAGTGGATGGTCCTCGGGTTCCGGACCCGCGCACGCTTCCGCGCACAGCGGCGCGAGCGGGAGCGCGAGCAGGACCGCGTCGCGGATCATCGGCGCCAGATCGACGTGGTCGACGGCCAACCGATACGTCTCCCCTTCGACCGGACGGGACTCGAAGATCTCCTGCACGTGGGTCTCGAGCGAGCCTTCGACCGCGGTCAGGCATCGACGGCACTCGCCCGCCCACTCGGCCGTGATCGTCCCCGTGGCCGTGAGCGCCGTGTCGCTCAGCGCTTCGAGCACGAGCCGCGCCTCGACGTCTGACCCCTCCACGACGCGCGACGAGCTGAGGCTCAGATCGTCGAGCGGTGCACGAACGACCACCTCGCGCCGGGTTCCGGGGTGCCGCAGCAGCTCGGTGACCCCGACGACGAACGCGGGGCCGTGCGTCGCCACCGGCTACTGGTCCTGGTCGAAGAAGGCCTGCCCGCTGTCGTCGTCCGTCGCGGCCGGTTCAGCCGATGTCTCCGTGGTGGCGGCCAACGGATTGCCCTGCAGCTTCGTGCGGCCGGCGGCAACGGTCTTCATCGTGCGCTCGAGAACGATCTCGAAGCTCGCGAGCTTCTGGTCGCAGTAGTCCTCGCACTCGAGCCGCAAGCGGCGCGCCTCTTCGTCGGCGGCGTCGACCGTCTGGCGGGCGCGAAGCTCGGCTGCCTTCACGACCTCGGTGCGCTGCACCATGCGCTCGGCGCGTGCGCGCGCCGAATCGAGGATGTCGTCCGCGTCGCGTCGCGTCTTGGTGAGAAAGTCCTCACGCTCCTTGAGCAACCAGCGAGCGGCGCGCAGCTCGTCCGGCAAGCGTTCGATTGCTTCCTCGAGGAGCTCGAGCACCTCTTCGCGATTGATCATCACCGACGCCGACAGCGGCATCGGTCTCGCGCCGGAGATCATCTCCGCGACTCGACGAAGCAGCGCCTCGCTCTCCGGATGTTGGTAGCTCAATGGAGAGGAGGCGTTCGAACCGGAGCTCGACTGGTGCACCGTGCTACCGGCGGGAGTCGCCTCGGCGGCGCGTGCGCTTTCGTCCTCGTACATCGTCATGGCTTCGAGAAGCGCTCCCGGATGCGCAACGCGACCGGCTCGGGCACCATCGACGACACGTCACCACCGAAGCGAGCGATGTCACGGATGTACTTGGATGCGATCGCGGAGCTGGCGGACGCCGAGGGAAGGAAGACCGTATGGACGCCCGAGACGTTGAGGTTCACTTGCGCCTGCGCCATCTCGTTCTCGAAGTCGGAGACGGCCCGCAGACCTTTGATGATGAAGTCCGCTCCGACGTCCTTGGCCACATCGACGACCAGTTTCGCGAACTGGACCACTCGAATGTTGTCGATGTGCGCGACTGAATCTTCGATCATCGCCTGACGCTCGTCGAGCGAGAAGAGTGGTTCGCCCTTCTGCGGGTTTCGCATGGCAGCCACGACGACGTGGTCGAAGAGATATGCAGCCGTCTCGACGAGCTCGCGGTGTCCGTTGTGGAAAGGGTCGAACGAGCCCGGGTAGAGCACGGTCGTCACGGCGAGGTCTCCTCGTGGTCGGCGCGGCGGGAGCGGGAGATGGTCACAACCGTACTGCCATATCGACGCGACCTCACCACTGTCCACCCCGGCCCCGGGTCGACCTCACGATCGCTCTCGATGACGGTGACCGGAACCTGAAGCGATGCGAGCAGGCCATCCCAACCGTCGAAGGCATATGGCGGATCGATCACCGCAAGGTCGAAGCCGGCCGAGCCGTCTGCTGCGAACCGCAGCGCGTCGGCGCGAACCACGTTGGCAACGGAAACGAACTTGGTCGCTTCGAGGTTGGTTCGAATCACGTCGATGGCCGACCGGTCGGTGTCGACGAAGGTCGCCAGGCGTGCGCCACGAGACAAAGCCTCGATGCCCATCGCTCCGCTCCCGGCGAAGAGGTCGACGACAGCCGCGCCTTCGACCAGGCCGAGCGACCCGAGCGCGTTGAACGTCGCCTCCCGCACGCGATCACTGGTCGGTCGCGTACCGCGGCCGGGCGGCGCGACGAGTCGGGTGCCCCGCGCTGATCCTGCGACGACCCGCATGCCCGGAACGTAACGTGCGCGTCCATGGAAGCACCGAGCGAGGACGTTCGGATCGTCCGCATCGACCAGCCCCATGCCCGCAACGCGGTGAACAGCGCGACGGCAGCGCGGCTGCACGACGAGTTCATCGCGTTCGAGTCGGACGAGACGGCCAAGGTCGCGATCCTCACTGGTGACGAGACGGCGTTCTGCGCGGGAGCAAACTTGCGCGACCTGCCGGACTTGCGGCCGTCCGGTCCTCTCGGCCCGACCCGCCTGGCGCTGTCGAAACCCGTGATCGCGGCAATCGAAGGCTGGTGTGTCGCCGGTGGCGTCGAGCTCGCCGCATGGTGTGATCTACGAGTCGCGAGCGAGACCGCTCGCTTCGGATGTCTCGAACGACGGTGGGGCGTGCCGTTGATCGACGGAGGCACGTACCGGTTGCCGCGCATCGTGGGACTCGGCCGCGCGCTCGACGTGATCCTGACCGGTCGCGAGTTCGACGTGCACGAAGCCGAGCGCATCGGCTTCGTCAACCGTGTCGTCCCTGTGGGCGGTGCGCTGGATGCGGCGATCGAGTTGGCAGAGCAACTTGCTTCGTTCCCGTGGCGCGCCATCCTGAACGATCGCCGATCCGTGTACGAAGGACTCGGCCTCGCCGTCGAGGAAGGGCTCGCCAACGAGGACCGTCTCGGCCGCGACACGATCTTCGCCGACGGTTTCGCAGACGGCGTCGCGCAGTTCGACCGACGACCGCGGTGATGCATACCGACCGCTCAATCACGCGCGGCGAGGGATCGTTCGAACTCGCTACTAGGACGCCAACGGCTGCACGTTGGCGAGTTCGAACGACAGCCAGCGACGAGCCGCACTCGAGCGAGCGACCCGCAGGGAAGTGAGCGAGAGCATCAGCATGGTCGCCGAGCGGATCGTGTGTGTGGACTGCGGCGGCGGGTGTGGACGGTTGACACTCGAGCCGGAACTCGGCTGGCAGGCCGGTGACGTGGTCGCCTACCGCTGCGCCGACTGCGCCGACGTCTGGTACCTCGAGCTCGAAGCGGACGACATCGCCGAGTGACTCGCTGACATTCTGGCGTCGACCGGTGCGCATATCGGTACTCGTTGACGCCAGAACGAAGGGGGGACGAGGCGACGTCAGCCCTTGAGCAGGTACTCGCGGTCCTCGTCGTCGAGGAAGACTTCGACCTCTGCGAGGAGCTGCGCGTGGGCGGACAGACCCGGGTCCTCGTCGACCAGCTCGATGGCCGCCTGTCTCGCGTGGGCGACCAACTCGCGATCGCGCCGTAGCGACGCGAGCTTCAGGTCGTTGCGTCCCTTCTGACGCTCCCCCATGATCGTGCCCTCGCCGCGGATGTCGAGATCGACTTCGGCGAGCTCGAAACCGTCCTGCGAACGGACGAGCGCGTTCAGCCGTTCCTCCGCTTCGGGCGTCGCGCCCGCCCCGACGAGCACGCACCACGACGCCAGACCGGGTCCGCGGCCGACGCGACCGCGCAGCTGGTGGAGCTGCGCGATGCCGAACCGGTCCGCATCGAGGATCACCATGACCGTCGCGTTCGGGACGTCGACGCCCACTTCGATCACCGTCGTGGACACCAACACGTCGATGACGCCGGACCGGAACAGCGTCATCGTCTTCTCCTTCTCGCCCGACGTCATGCGACCGTGCAGCAACGCGAGCCGCATGTCGACGAGCTCGTCGCGAGACAGCTCCTCGTACGTCTCCTCGGCGGACCGAACCTCGAGTTTCTCGGACTCCTCGATGAGCGGGCACACGACGTACGCCTGACGCCCGGCGGCCACCTCGTCGCGGACCTTCGCCCAGACCGCGAGCTCGCCGAGCGTGAGCTCGCCCGGGCTCACCTTCTCCCAGCTCGTCGCGATCCGTTCCCGCCCCGGAGGCTTCTCGTCGAGCACTGACACGTCGAGGTCGCCGTACACCGTCATGGCCGCGGTCCGAGGGATCGGTGTCGCGGTCATGACGAGTACGTCGGGCACGAGCTCGCCTGCGCCCTTCTCGCGCAGCGCCGCCCGTTGCTCGACGCCGAACCGATGCTGCTCGTCGACCACGACGACGCCGAGCGACCGAAAGGCCACGCCCTCCTCGATCAATGCATGGGTGCCGATCAGGATGTCGGCCTCGCCACTCTCGAGCCCCCCCAAAATCCGCCTCCGCTCGGTCGCAGTGGTGCGACCGGTGAGCAGCTCCACCTTCAGCGCGCGGTCGCCGAGCAGATTGTCGGCTGGCAACGTGAAGCCCTCGAGCAGCGCCCGCACACTGAGCGCGTGCTGTTCCGCCAGCACCTCCGTCGGTGCCATGAACGCGCCCTGATGCCCTCCCTCGACTGCCACCAACAATGCGCTCAGGGCGACGACGGTCTTGCCGCTGCCGACATCACCCTGCAGCAACCGGTGCATCGGGTGGTTGCGGACGAGGTCGCGTTCGATCTCGTCGATGACGCGCACCTGTGCGCGGGTCAGGTCGTACGGCAGCCCTTCGTGGAAGCGCCGTACGAGGTCACCCCCGACTTCGTGCACGATGCCAGCCGATCGACGTTCGAGCGCACGTTTGCGCAAGACGAGGGCGAGCTGGAGGCGAAACAACTCGTCGAAGACCAACCGTCGACGCGCCTCGTCCGCTTCGTGCATCGTCTCCGGATGGTGGATGCCGCGGAACGCAGCGGTGCGATCGACGAAGTCGAACCGGTCGAGCAGCGCGGACGGCGCAGGCTCGGCGAACTCACCGGCGCGCTCGAGCACCTCGTCGAGCCAGCGGGCGATGTCCCAGGTGTAGACGCGCGCCTTGTCCGACTGCGGATAGACGGGGATGAGCTTGCCGGTGCGGTCGCCGACGAGGTCGACCACCGGGTTCGTCATCTGTTTGCGTCCCTGGAACACGTCGAGCTTGCCGAACACGAGCACTTGCATCCCGGGTCGCAGCTGGCGCTCCCGCCACGACTGGTTGAAGAACGTGAGCCGCATGTGTGCGGACCCGTCGGTGACGTCACAGGTCACCAACACCTTCCCGCCGCGGGTACGACGCGCATTCGTCGCCTTCACTTCGACGAGCACCGTCGCCTCCTCACCGACGGTCAGGTCCCCGATCCTCGCCTCCCGGCTGCGATCCACGTACCGGCGGGGGTAGTACGTCAGCAGGTCGAGAACGTTCGTGACCTCGAGGCGCTCGAGCGCACGCGCTCGCTCTGGCCCGATGCCCTTCAAGACTGTGACCGGAGTCGCGGCTAGCTGGCTGAGCGTCCGAGCCATCACTCGATGCCGAACAGGTACGGGTACAGCGGCTGGCCGCCGTGGAGCACTTCGGCAGTGAGCTGTTCGTGCTCGTGGGCGACCCACTCGGTGATGGCGCGCGTGCTCGCCTGGGTGGCGCCGTCACCTTCGATGATCGTCACGATCTCGTGGTCCTGCTCGATGAGCGCTTCGAGCAGCCCGATGGCTGCGCCGGCGAGGGTGGCGTGGATGGCCTTGATGCCGTCGTTCGAGACGCCGAGATAGTTGCCTTCTGCGATCGGACCGAGATCACACGCCGAGTCGCGCACCGCCCGCGTCACTTCGCCGGACACGACGCTGCTCGACGCTTGCACCATCGACACGAGGTTGACTTCGGCCGAAGCCTCGGGGTCGTACGCGACGAGCGCGGCGCAGCCCTCGGCGATGCCACTCGTCGGCACGACCCGAACCACTTTCGACGTCAGTGCCTGGACCTGATCCGCCACCGGCACGATGTTCTTGTTGTTGGGCAGGATGACGACCTCGCCGGCCGGCGCCGACTCGACAGCATCGAGCAACTGAGCAGTCGACGGGTTCATGGACTGACCGCCGGTGACGATGCGTTGCGCGCCGAGGCTGTAGAAGATCCGTCGCACGCCATCACCGGTGGCAACCGCGACGACCGCGGTCGGCACGGGCTCGTTCCCGTGCGCCGGTTCTTCCACACCACCGCCTGCGGCGACGCCCTCGCGCACCCACCGCTCCTCTTCGACCTGTTCGAGGAGATCTGTGATGCGGATGTTGCGGGGTCGGCCACAGTCCAAGGCGGCCTCCACGGCGGCCCCGATGTCGTCGGTGTGGATGTGGCAGTTCCAGATCCCGTCACCTCCGACCACGACGATCGAATCGCCGATCCCCGCCCACACGTCCTTGAAAGCAGGGATGGTGTCGTCGGCCGCTTCGAGGAAGTACATGACCTCGTAGCGCAGATCGCTGTGCTCGTCGTCCTCGTCGTGCTCGTCGCCAACTGGACGTGCCTTGCCCGCCGGTCCGGCGTCGACGCCTGTCCCTTCAGGTACCGGCTCGGCTACCGGGACCGGGCGTCCGTCGAGCTCGTGAAGAAGCGCATCGAGCAGGAGGAGAAAGCCCGCGCCCCCCGCATCAACGACGCCGGCCTGCTTCAGCACCGGAAGCAGCTCCGGTGTACGCGCCAATGCGTCGGCGCCCCGTGCGCGCGCGGCCTCGACCGCCGCGACAAGCGATCCTTCGTCGTCCTTGGCCACCGAAGCCGCGGCGTCCGCAGCCTCGCGCACGACGGTCAGAATCGTTCCCTCCACCGGCTTCATCACCGCGCCGTACGCCGCGTCGGAGGCGGCGGACAAGGCGGCGGCGAAGGCCGGACCGTCCACCAGATCGTGGTCGCGCAGCACGTCGGACATGCCCCGAAGGACCTGCGACAGGATGACGCCGGAGTTGCCGCGGGCCCCCATGAGCGATCCGTGACTGATGGCCTTGCAGGTCTGCGCCATGCCGTCGTCGGCACTCGCGAGCTCCTCGCACACCGACTCGAGGGTCAGGGCCATGTTGGTGCCCGTGTCCCCGTCGGGGAC
Organism: Acidimicrobiales bacterium; assembly: GCA_036257895.1. Classification (GTDB taxonomy): domain Bacteria; phylum Actinomycetota; class Acidimicrobiia; order Acidimicrobiales; family JACDCH01; genus DATAES01. The sequence continues at coordinate 90,557 of DATAES010000151.1, read as the reverse complement.
GGGGTACACGTTCAGGCGGTTGATGACCTGCTGGTGCGCGCGCAAGGCGTCGCGGTACGTGTGGATCACCTTGCGCAGCTGGTCAGGGCCGAGCTTGTCCGGCGAGGGCATGACGGAGCCAGGCTAGTGGGACCCCCCTTGGGCGCCCGGGAGCCCGTGCGGTAGCGTTGCTGCTCCCGTCCCGACGACGACAGGTGGTCGAGCAGTCATGGCTGCGGTGTGTGAAGTGTGCGGCAAGAAGCCCTCGTTCGGCATGACGATCAGCCATTCCCACGTGCGGACGAAGCGGCGCTGGAATCCCAACATCCAACGGGTCCGCGCCATCGTGAACGGCTCCACCAAACGCATGCACGTCTGCACCTCCTGCATCAAGGCCGGCAAGATCCAGAAGGCGGCCCACTAGCAGGGGGGCTGCTCCCCCGGCGGCGGGCGAGAATGGCCCGCGTTCATTACCGCTGGGTAGCCTCTTTCTTTACCCCTTTCGTGAGGAGCCCGATCGGTGCAAGGCGTGATCAAGTCGTATGACCCGGGTACGGGCGACGGCGTGATCCTGTGCGACACCGACTTGCAGGAGTACGACCTCGACCCTCGGGCGCTCGAGGGATCGGTGTTCCGCATGCTCCGTCAAGGCCAGCGCGTCGTCTTCGACGTGGGCGACGACGGACTGGCCTCCCATCTGCGCCTCGGCTCCGAGGTCGACATGGGCACGCCCGGGTTCCCTCAGCGAACCAGCGAATCAACTCACGAGCCCGCCTGACAACGACGTCGGAGGTCCTGTGCCGTCCACCCAGTCCTCACCCACCTCGAACTCCAAACTGCTCGAGTTCGTCGAACAGGCCGCCGCGTTGTGTCGACCCGACCAGGTGGAGTGGTGCAACGGATCAGCCGAGGAGTACGACCGCCTGAGCGCACTGCTGGTGTCGAGCGGGACGTTCGAGCGGTTGAGTGACGCGAAGCGTCCGAACAGCTACCTGGCGCTGTCCGATCCCGGCGATGTCGCCCGCGTCGAGGACCGCACGTTCATCTGCGCGCAGCACGAGATCGATGCCGGACCGACGAACAACTGGCGTGACCCGGTCGAGATGAAGGACGTCCTCCGAGGCTTGTTCGCCGGCTCGATGCGGGGTCGCACGATGTACGTGGTCCCCTTCTCGATGGGACCGCTCGGTTCGCCGATCGCGCACATCGGCGTGCAGTTGACGGACTCGCCGTATGTGGCCGTGTCGATGCGGATCATGACGCGGATGGGCCAGGCCGTCCTCGACGTGCTCGGGCAGGACGAGTTCGTGCCGTGCCTGCACTCGGTGGGCTATCCGCTGGTCGATGACAACGGCAGCCGGCGCGAGGACGTGCCGTGGCCGTGCGACGCGGAGAACAAGTACATCGTCCACTTCCCCGAGACGCGTGAGATCTGGAGCTACGGCTCGGGCTACGGCGGCAACGCACTACTCGGCAAGAAGTGCTTCGCGTTGCGCATCGCGTCGACGATGGCGCGCGACGACGGTTGGATGGCCGAGCACATGCTCGTGCTCGGCGTGACGCCGCCGCAGGGCGAGAAGAAGTACGTCGCCGCGGCGTTCCCGTCGGCGTGTGGCAAGACGAACATGGCGATGATGATCCCGACCCTGCCGGGTTGGAAGATCGAGACGGTCGGCGACGACATCGCGTGGATGAAGTTCGGCGACGACGGTCGCCTGTACGCGATCAATCCGGAGGCCGGGTTCTTCGGCGTCGCACCCGGCACCGGCGAGGCAACGAACCCCAACGCACTGAAGACGCTGTGGGGCAACTGCATCTTCACGAACGTCGCCCGCACCGACGACGCCGACGTGTGGTGGGAAGGGCTCACACCGGAACCGCCCGCGCACCTCGTCGACTGGAAGGGCAACGACTGGACGCCGGCGAGCGACACCCCGGCCGCGCACCCGAACGCTCGCTTCACGGCCCCGGCCGCGCAGTGCCCGTCGATCGCTCCCGAGTGGGAGGATCCGAAGGGCGTGCCGATCTCGGCGATCCTGTTCGGCGGCCGCCGCGCCACCAACGTCCCGCTGGTGACCGAGGCCCGCTCGTGGCACCACGGTGTCTTCCTCGGTTCGATCATGTCGTCGGAGAAGACCGCGGCAGCTGCCGGCAACGTCGGCGAGCTGCGTTTCGACCCGTTCGCGATGCTGCCGTTCTGCGGTTACAACATGGGCGACTACTTCGCCCACTGGCTCGAGATCGGCGACAACGCCGACGCCGACAGGCTCCCGCGCCTGTTCTGGGTGAACTGGTTCCGCAAGGGCGACGACGGCTCGTTCCTGTGGCCCGGGTTCGGCGACAACAGCCGTGTGCTCAAGTGGATCATCGAGCGGGTCAACGACGACGGCGCGTACGTCGACACGCCCATCGGGCGTGTGCCGACGCCGGATGCGATCGACCTGAGCGGTCTCGACGTGGACAGCGACACGATGGCGCAGCTGGTGTCCGTCGACGCGGAGAACTGGCGCCAAGAGGTCCCCCAGATCGAGCAGCACTACGCACGCATCGGCGAGCGGCTGCCCGACGAGCTCCGCGACGAGCTCCGCGAACTCGAGAAGCGCCTCGCCAACTGACGGCTCGGCCCGGAACCGCGCCCGGTGCCGGATGTAAGGTCCGGGCCCGTGGCAGTGAGCGCGTACATCCTCATCCAGACCGAGGTGGGTAAGGCCGCACAGGTGGCCACGGAGGTGGGCTCGATCGACGGCGTCGTATCGGCTGAAGACGTGACCGGCCCGTACGACGTCATCGCCCGCGCCGAGTCGGCTTCGGTCGACGAGCTCGGCAAGATGGTCGTCAGCCGCGTGCAGATGATCGACGGCATCACCCGGACATTGACGTGTCCGGTCGTCCACCTCTAGCTCTGCTTCCCGTTCCGGCGTGCGAACTGGCCCCTCTAGGGCCACCTCGTCCGCAATTTCGAGGCAGCGCGGGTCAGCGGGCGCCCACGAGGAGAGCGCGGATGCCGAGACCCATGAGGAACAGGCTGCCGCCGCCGTACACGAGGTAGATGCGCTCGCGGACCCAGGGCGACGTCGTCTTGTACGAGTACAGGATGCCGACGGCGATGATCGCGACGAACCCGTAGAAGAGATGGAACTGCGGCGGGTCGATCTTCTCGACGTTGACGAGCGCGACGCCGAGGCCGGCCTGCACGAAGATCGCGACCTCCGCGACGATCGTGAACCACCACAAGGCGCGGGTACGCAGGCTCGGCAACCAGTGCGCACCCAGGGCCCACAATCCCGCGAGGCCGTTTCCGATGATGACGAACCAGGCCCACCCGCGGTGGAGCTGGAGCAGGACGAGCGCGGCGAAGAACGAACCGGGGATGGGTGAGCTCAGCGACTGGCCGACGCGTCAGGCGCCGGCGGCTGCGGCTTGCATCGCCTGCGCCTCGGCGTAGGCCTCGGCCGCGGTGTCGACCAGTTCGGTGATCTCCTCGTCGGAGAACCCGGCAAGGCCGCGGAACTTGCGGGCCAGATGGATCGGGTTCTCGTCCTCCTCACCACGGAAGCCGCCGAAGCTGAACAGCTTGTCGACCGTGCGCTGGAACTCGAGGGCTTGCTGACGGCGCTCGGCATCGGTCTCGGTCAAACGCCGAAGCCAGTCGGAGCCCATCTTCACGTGCGTGACCTCGTCGGCGAGCATCCAGTCCTCGCAGAACTCGAGCACCGGGTCGGCGCTCGCGGAGCCGAACTCCTTCATCGTGTTGAACACGTCGATTGCGAGGCCTTCGAGGGCGCGGTTCACACCGGTGAGCCGCAACACGGGATCGGGATTGCACGCCGCCTCGTAGAGGAGCACCTGCTCGCCGAACTCGCCGATCTCGGACCCCATGTGCTCGGAGAGCTTGCAGGAGATCTCGACGTGACGAGCCTCGTCCCAACACTGCCGCGCCATGTCGAGCTTGAGTGCGAACGGCGCCTGCTCACGACCGTCGCCGGTGTCGAAGTCCCAACACGTACGTCCCGCGCCTTCGAGCGCCTGGATCTCGCCGACGAAGATGCCGTGCATCAGGCTGCGCGCAGAGTCGGGTGCGTCGGGATTCTCGACCCGAAAGCCCTGCCGGTTGTCCTTGCCGGACTGACGGAAGGTCGCGTTGCGTGGATCGAACACGACGTCTTCGATCTTGATGCGCTCGAACCGCGCGTCACGGGCCAGTTCGTCAACGGGCAGGATCCGCTTCATTCCAACCCCCAGGGTGGGTCGTGTAGGTGTCGGGCCAGGCTATCCCCGGACGGCGAGGCCACACGATCCGACGAGTGCCGTCCCTTCGTCGAGTGCCTCGACAGGGATGAACAAATGGTTCCAACCATCCGGATCGAATGCGATCGCGCTGCCCACCACTGCTTCGTGTGGCCGAAGGCACACGTCGACATAGCCGCACGATGCGCGAGCCGCCTCGAGCGCGTCGATGTCGCTGGTCGGCAGAACCTCGACGATGACGTAAGGACGATCGATCGCCAGGAGCCCGGACGCGCCGGCGATGACCTCGTGTTCGAGGCTCTCGACGTCGACCTTGATGACGCCGACGCGCGCATGTCGGCCTGACGACGCGATGTGGTCGTCGAGTGTCGTGACTGTCACGGGGACCGATGTGCGCTCGCCTTCGACCCGGAACACGGGATTCAGCGAGGCGCTGGTCTCGACCAGCCCATGTGACGGATCGGGGATGTGCAGTTCGGCGTGGCCGCGCTCGCAGCCGACTGCTTCCTCGAAGACGCGCACCCGCGATGCTGCGGTGTTGATCGTCAGGTTTGCGTGCAACAGATCGAGCACGGGCGGATACGGCTCGAAGGCGTGGACCTCGGCTCGCGGATCGACGGATACCGCGACGAGCGCGTAGAAGCCGGTGTTCGCGCCCACGTCGAGAACGAGCCCGCCCTTGGCCCGCACCAGCGCGGCGAACACATCCGGAAGCGGACGTTCGAACCCGAGCCAACCCTGCGCTGCGATCGCCGCTGCGATCTGGTCGGAGCCTTGCACGAGCTTCATCGCAAACGGATGTGCGTCGTTGAGCGGCGGCCGGACCATGACGATGTCGGCGGCTGCCACGAGCCGTTGCGCAAGCCGCGCACTGCCGACGCGACCGAGCGCGTCACCGAGGCGCCTGGTGCCGATCGGATGTCGCTGGAGTTGAGACTTGACCTGCGAACGCAGGCTCAAACGCTCAAGCCTTGGAACCGCCAGCGACGACATACGACCACAACTCACTCGCCGTCGACACGGGTCCCCCGTGCGGTGCCGGCTTGTCGGTTCCACGATGGCCGTGCCCGAACGCGGGGCTGTCGACCCACGCCTGGAACGACTCCTCGTCGCGCCAACGTGTCACCACGAGCCAGACATTGCGATCGTCCGAAGGCTGGAGGAGCTCGAAGCCTTCGAAGCCATCCTGGTCGTCGACTGCACCCGCACGTGCGGCGAACCGTTTGGCCAGCTCGTCACCACTGTCCGCAGGGACGGTGATGGCGTTGATCTTGATCACTTGCGCCATCGGCGTGCTCAGGCCGGGTCGGGGATGTCGGTCGGCTCCTGCACCAGCGCCGTCGGCTTCCCGGTCGAGACGAGTCGTCCTGCTGCGATCTCCGCGACCGCCGGAACCGGGTCCTTGTCAGCGAACAGTCGATCGTCGCCGTAGTCGGCCTCCCGCCCGGTCGCATCCGTCACCCACCACGAAGCTTCGAGCGCGATGCCGTTGTTGTCGGTGAAGTAGATCGACCGCATGACTTCGTGGTCGACGACGTCGGTTACTTCGCAGCCGTGCGCCTTCAGGCGGACCTGCAGCTCTTCGAGCGCGTGCTCGTCGGCCACGTTCAACGACAGGTGGTCGAACTGGATCGCTCTCGGGTCGGGCACACCAGCCGGCTTGGCGAATGCTTTGACATGGTGGTTCCCGTATTCGAAGAAGGCCACGGTCTGTTCGGGGCCGATCTCGAAGAAGTAGTGCTTGAAGTGCTCGTTGCCGAGGTGGGCCACGAGTCGGGCGCCGAGCACGCCGTGGTAGAAGCGCACGGTTGCGTCCATGTCGTTCGTGATCAGCGCGAGGTGGTTGATGCCCCGCCAGCGGGGATCCGGAGTGTCACTCATGCGAAAAGCCTAGTTCTGCGGATCGCCCGAGCGACCGAGCTAGTACGCAGCCGCAAGGATGGCGCGGGCGTCGTCCTCCGAGACAGGGCGAATGTTCATCTGCACGTTGCGGTTGGCTTGCGAGAGTCGGGACACGGCATCGAGGTCCTCGAGGGTCACGCCGCAGTCCGCCAGTTGCGTCGGCAGCCCGAGGCGTTCGACCAACGCCGAGATCGCGGAGGCCGGATCGTCGGGGTTGCCGATCGCCTCGCCCAGCCGGCGGACCTCGTCGGACGCGACGTCGGCGTTGAACCGCAGCGCGTGCGGCAGGATCACGGCGTTGGCCAGCCCGTGCGGAATCCCGGTGCGTCCCCCGACGAGTTGCGAAAGGCCGTGGTGCACACCCATCGTGCCGTTCTGGAGGCAACGGCCGGCAAGCGCGGAGCCCTCCAGCATCGAAGCGCGCACGTCGACGTCGTTCGGGTCGTCGACGACGAGTGGCAACGCGTTCGCGATTCGGCGGGCGCCGGCCAGGCCGATCGCCTCCGCCTCCGGGGTGCGCTGCGGTGAGTACACGACCTCGACACAGTGGGCGAGCGCGTTCATCCCGGTCTCCGCGCTCACGCGCGGCGGCGTCGACAGCGTCAGCTCGGGGTCGTAGATCGCGGCGATAGGCGTGATGGTCGGGCCACCCGCCCCTGTCTTCTGGCGCGCCGCAGGATCGGTCATGCCGAAGAACCCCGTCAGCTCGGCGCCGGAGTACGTGGTGGTGATGGTGATGTGCGGCAGCGCCGGACGATCGGCGTACGACGCGCCGGGCGTGCCGGCTTCCTGCTCGGTGAAGAAGCACACGGCTTTGCCGAGATCGGCGCACGATCCGCCGCCGAAAGACACGACTGCATCCACGCCGTCGCGCCGCGCCTGCTGGACCGCCTTCTGCACGAGGGGGACAGGGACGTGCGACGTGACCTCGGCGAACGTCGAGGCCAGCGCGTTGCCGAGCGCGGCGCGCACACGACCGCCGTCGTCGCTGGCGTTGCGTCCTTCGGTGGTCACGTAGAGCGCCCGACGGACACCGAGCGTCCGCAACAGTCCACTCACGTCCTTCACGCGGCCCGCTCCGAAGACCAGCTGCTGAGCCAATCCCGTGTGCGTCCACGTCGGGGGCATCAGACCACTCCGAACTCGGGGTCGCCGTGGCCCCTATAGGGGCCACGGCGCACCAACATTGGGTCGTGCGGGGTCACAGGATGTCGGTTTCGGTGATGCCTGGACCTTGGCCTCGGCGGATGAACCACTCGGTGCCGAACCCGTAGGCGAACCCCTCCGCTGGCATCTTGAGAAAGAACGACTGGTCGCTGATCTGGCTGGGATGCGCTTGCATGGCGCGCCGCTTGTGGTCGAGGAACGCGCTCACGTCGACCGCGGCGGTGATGATCGACTCCGGCTTGCCGAAGTTCTCGTCGTTCTCGATGTCGGGTGCGCCGTCGTCTTCGGGCGGATCGAAGCCGCGCCGCTCGCGGATGCCCCGGATGATGTGGTCGCGGTTCAACGTCGCCTCGTACACGCGTGGCGTCTTCGCCGCCAGCTCAGCCGCGCGATAGCTCACTCGGTGCACCTGGATGTGGTCCGGGTGTCCGTAGCCACCGTTGTCGTCGTAGGTCGTCAACACGTCGGTGTCCTCTTCGTCGAGGATGGCGGCGAGTCGGCCACCTGCCTCGTCCAGATCCGCAGTCCAGAACGATCCCGGTACCTCGTTCTCGGGTGTACCCATCATTCCCGAGTCGACGTAGCCCAGGAACTCGACGCGCTGCGCGCCGAGCACCTTCGCTGATGCGCGCGTCTCCTCGACGCGTCGCTCCCCGAGCAGCTCCTCCGCGCCGAGGAAACCATCCGGCACCTCACCGTTCTCGCCCTTGGTCGCGACCACGAGCACGACGCGATGCCCTTGCGACGCCGCCTTCGCCATGACGCCGCCCGTGATGATGCACTCGTCATCAGGGTGGGCGTGGAAGCAGACCATGGTGCCCATTGGAAAGGAACCTAACGCGAGACCTAGGACACAGCTCCGTCCGCCCGCAACTTGGCGATCCGGTCCGGGTCGGCGCCGAGCCAGTCGGTGAGGACCTCGTCGGTGTGCTGGCCCGCGTGGGCAGGCGGTCGCTGCACGTCGCCCGGCGTGCGACTGAACCGCGGCGCGGGCGCGGGCTGCACGATGCCCTGCAGCTCGAGGAACGTCTCCCGGTGCACGTTGTGCGGATGCTTCGGCGCTTCCGCCAACGACAGCACGGGCGCGAAGCAGACGTCCGTTCCCTCCATGAGCTCGCACCACTCGTCACGGCTCTTCGACTTGAAGATCTCGCGCATGCGCTCTTTCATGCGCGGCCACTCGTTCTTGTCGTGCTGCCACGGCACGTCCGGGTCGCCCTCCAGACCCGTGAGCCGGAGGAGCTCCGAATAGAACTGCGGCTCGAGTGACCCGATCGACACGTACTTGCCGTCCGCCGTCTCGTAGACGTCGTAGAAGTACGCGCCCGTGTCGAGGAGGTTCGAGCCTCGCTGGTCCTCCCAGATGCCCATGGCGCGGAAGGCGTGGAACATCATCATCAGGCAGGCAGCGCCGTCGACCATGGCGGCGTCGACGACCTGTCCCTTGCCCGACCGTTGGGCTTCGAACAGCGCGCACACCATGCCGTAGGCGAGCAGCATGCCCCCGCCTCCGAAGTCGCCGACGAGGTTCAGCGGGGGCAACGGTCCTTCGCCCCGACGGCCGATCGGCTCGAGCGCGCCCGCGAGCGCGATGTAGTTGATGTCGTGGCCGGCGGCCTGTGCGTACGGACCGTCCTGCCCCCAGCCGGTCATGCGGCCGTAGACGAGCTTCGGATTGCGGGCGAGGCACTCGTCCGGCCCGATGCCGAGTCGTTCGGCGACACCCGGCCGGAACGGCTCGAACAGCGCGTCGGCCTCCTCGACCAGTTGCAGCAGCAGCTCGACCCCGGCGGGGCTCTTCAAGTCCACACCGATCGAACGCCGACCGCGCATCAGCACATCGGCGGGCGGGGTGTCTGGATCGCCGCCCCGCACCCGGTCGGCGCGGTCCACCTTGACGATGTCGGCGCCCATGTCAGCGAGCATGAACGCGCAGAACGGTCCGGGCCCGATCCCGGCGACCTCGATGATCTTGACGCCCGCGAGGGGCCCTGACGCACTCATGCACTGCTCCTCAGTGAACTCGCGTGGTTGGTGATCGCTTCGACGTATTGCGGCCAGAGCGCGGGCGGCAAGTCGTGGCCCATGTCGTCGAAGATCAAGAGCTTGGCTCCAGGGATGACCTCAGCCGTGCGCTCGCCCCCGGTGATCGTCACGAGCGGGTCGATCTTGCCGTGGATCACGAGCGTCGGGATGTCGAGGTTGCGCAGCTTTTCGGTCCTCGAGCCCGAAGCGATGATCCCGAGCAACTGCCTTCCCGTGCCCACCGGGAAGTAGCACCGGTCAAACGCGGCCGCGCCGCGAACCCGGAACCGGTCCTCGTCGTAGTACACGGGACCACTCAGGATCTTCCATTGCTCGAGGTAGCTCTCGATGAACTCGTCGCGGCTCGTGGCCGGCGGCGCGACGAGCACCGCGGCGGCCTCGGGTGTCGACGTGCCCACATCCCGGTCGCCGGTCGTGGACATGATCGACGTCATCGTGCGCACCCGATCCGGATGCTCGACCGCGATCGTCTGCACGATCATCCCGCCCATCGACATGCCGACGATGTGCGCGCTGTCGATGCCGAGATGGTCGAGCAGACCGACGGCGTCAGCCGCCATGTCCGACAACACGTACGGCGACTCGACGCGCTCACCGGCGAATGCCTTCGCCAGCAACGGACCGAAGTCCGGATGCGGCGTGTCGATCTTCGTCGAGAACCCGACGTCACGGTTGTCGAACCGAATGACGAAGAACCCGCGATCGACGAACGCGTTGCAGAAGTCGGGCTCGTACGAGATGCACTGCGAGCCGAGGCCGTTCACGAGCAGCAGCGGCTCGCCGTCGCTGTCACCGAACGTCTCGTAGTAGATCTCGATCCCGTTGGCAGGTGCGATCGGCATGCCGCGCATCCTCGCCTCGGCTTGACCGAGCGGTCAAGGCCGCGAGGCTTCGATACCGTGGACGGGGTGAACGTCCTCGCGGCGGCGCTCGCGACGGCGCTCGCCCTCACAATCGCCTTCGTCCAGCCGTTCGCGGGACGCCGGCGGTACAGCGCGCTGGTCGCACGCGTCGCGGCTGACCCTGGCGCACGGCTGCGTCATTATCGGCGCGGGATCGCCGGCGAATGGATCAGCGTGGTCTTGGTCGTCGTCATCGGCGCCCTCGCCGGTCACACCGCGGCGTCGATCGGGCTGCGAGCGCCGAACGACGCCTGGGTCTCCGCTCAGCTGGTCGCCGAGATCGCATTGTTGCTCCTCATCACGACCCTCTTCATGCGACACCCGAGGTTCCTGGACCCACTTCGCCGGCAGGCTCGCGGATTCTTGGCGCTGCTGCCGAGAACCCGTGTGGAGCGCTCGACATTCGCGGTGCTCGCGGTGACCGCGGGCGTCTGCGAGGAGATCGTGTTCCGCGGTTTCGGGTTCGCCTACGTGCGCTTCCTCTGGCCCGGCGTGACGGATGGTTGGCTCATCCTCGTGACCTCCGCGGTGTTCGGCCTGGCCCACCTGTACCAGGGCCCGCGGGGCGTGCTGCTCACTGGTCTTGCCGGTGCTGCCTTCGCTTCGATGACCTTGACGACGGGCAGCCTGCTTCCGGCCATCACCGTCCACGCGATGGTGGACCTTCGCATCCTCGGCCTCCCCGACCTTGCACGCGACTTCATCGGCACGCCGGTCCCGCCAATCCCTCCCGTACCGCCCGTCGCGCCCGTCGTCGAGCCAGAACCGGCCGAGTAACGTCCGCGGGGCATGGCCCTCCGTTACGGCGTCCACACCGGTCTGCAGAACACGACGATCGACGAGCTCCGCGCCTTGTGGGCGCGCATCGAGGCGCTCGGCTTCGATTGGATCTCGATCTGGGACCACTTCTACTCCGCAGACTTCCGAGGTTCGGAGTGCCTCGAAGCCGTCGCCACGCACGCCGCGCTGGCGTGCGACACGAGCAGTGTCCGATGCGGTTCGCTCGTCTACTGCGCGGGTTACCGCCATCCGGCGGTGCTCGCGAACGCGATCACGACGATCGACCACCTGAGTGGAGGCCGGGCCGAGATCGGTCTCGGCGCCGGCTGGGCCTTCAACGAGTACGAGGCCTATGGCATACCGTTCCCGGCGAACCGCGAGCGTCTCGACATTCTCGAGGAGGCGGTGCAGTGCGTCCGGCTGCTCCTGCGCGAAGAGGTCGTCGACTTCAAGGGTGAGCACTTCACGCTCACCAACGCCCGGTGCGACCCGAAGCCGGTGCAGGCCGAGCTGCCGATCTGGATCGGCGGCGGCGGTGAAAAGCGCACGTTGCGCATCGCTGCGAAGTACGCCGACGCCTGGAACGTGCCGTTCATCTCGGTCGACGACTTCGCCCACAAGCGTGGCGTGCTCGCCGCGCACTGCGACGCCGTCGGTCGCGACCCGGCGACGATCGCGTGCGCGGTCAATGTCGGCCTCGCGTACGACGAAGAGAGCCTCCGCCGGCAGTTCGGCGACCTCGCGGGAGGCATCCGCGCGGGAGTGCTGACCGGGTCGGACGAACAGATCGTCGACACCATCGGCCGATACGCCGAGGCCGGCGCCGAACAGATCAACATCGCCATGCGGGCGCCGTGGATGACCGAGGACCTCGAGCGGCTCGCACCACTGATCCTGAAGTGACGTCCGAGATCCGTGAGGACGCGCTGACCGGCGCGACCGTCGCCGTGGCCGTCGACAGACAGGCCCGGCCCAACCTACCGAGCGACGCATGTCCGTTCTGCGTCGGCGGGCTCGAATCATCCGAGCCGTACGACGTGCGCGCGTTCGTCAATCGATGGCCCACCTTCGCCGACGATCGCTGCGAAGTCGTCCTGTACACGTCGGAGCACGACGCGACGTTCTGGTCCCTCGGCGTCGCGGGCGCGTCGAAGGTCGTCGACCTCTGGGCGGAGCGGAGTTCTGCCCTCGGTGATCGCGACGGCATCGCGTACGTGCTCGTGTTCGAGAACCGCGGCGCAGCCGTCGGCGCAACGATCTCCCATCCACATGGCCAGATCTACGCGTACGAGGCCGTTCCCCCGAACCCGCTCGCCGAGCTGCGGCGGGCCGAGGCGCACGGCTGCCCGCTGTGCGCGGAGGACCCCGGGCGTCGCCTCGTCAGTCAGGTCGGTGAATGGCGGGCGTGGGTGCCGTGGGCATCGAAGTACCCGTATGGCCTCGTTGTCGCGCCGGTGTCACACGATCCCGATCTGCCTTCGTTGCCGACTGCCAGCCGTCGCGAGCTGGCCGGCGTCCTCGTCGACGTGCTCGCTCGCCTCGACAAGATGTGGCACGTGCCCGTGCCGTACATGCTGTGGTTCCACCAGCGGCCCTTCGACGGCGGCTCGTGGCCTGCGGCTCACGTGCACGTCGAGATCGCGGTTCCCGAGCGTGCGACCGGCCTGCTTCGCTACATCGCCGCGGGTGAACTCGGCAGCGGCCTGTACGTCAACCCGGTGGAGCCGGAGGCCGCGGCCGCCGCCTTGCGCGCGGTCGTGATCGGCGACGAGTCGTGACCAGATCGTGAGCGAGGCGTTCGTCGTCCGCGCGCCCGGCCGCGTCAACCTGATCGGCGGGCACACCGACTACGCGGGCGGTCAAGTCGTGCCGATGGCGATCGATCTCGCGACGACGATCGTCGGGCGGCACGGGCACGAACGCGTGGTCCTCGTGTCGCGTGACGAACCTGCTCCCGCCGAAGTGCCCCTGGCCGTAACCGACCCGGAGACGTTCGAACCGCGATGGGCGCGGTATGTCGCTGGTGTCGTCGCCGAGCTCCGGCCCACGACCGGCTTCATCGGTGAGGTCAGCACGACGATCCCGATCGGAACGGGACTGTCGTCGAGTGCAGCACTCGAGGTTGCGGTCGCGCTTGCCCTCATCGGTGACGACCGCGTCGATCGGACACAAGTCGCGCTCGCCTGTCAGCGTGCCGAGCACCGCGCCGCCGGTGTCCCCTGCGGGATCATGGACCAGCTCACCTCACTGTTCGGTGTAGCGGGTCATGCGCTACTGATGGACTGCACGACACTCGAGGTCACACCAGTCCGCATCCCCGACGGCGTCGCCGTGGTGGTGATCGACTCGGGTGAGCGGCGCGAACTATCGGGTGTCGGCTACGCCGAGCGACGGGCCGAGGTCGACCGAGCGGCTGCGCTACTCGGACCTCTGCCGAAGGCCTCGCTCGACGACGTCGAGTCGTTGGATGACGTCACCGTTCGCAAACGGGCCCGCCATGTCGTCACGGAGATCGCACGAGTGCGCGCGTTCGTCGAAGCGCTTTCGTCCGAAGACGTCGTAGCAGCCGGCGCGCTGATGACCGAATCACACGAGAGTCTCCGCGACAACCAGGAGGTGACGACCCCGACGCTCGACGCGCTCGTCACCCGGCTCGTCGCCATGCCCGGAGTGCTCGGCGCGCGGCTCACGGGCGGCGGATGGGGCGGTTGCGTCGTGGCCCTGGCGGAGGCGGAGGTTCTGGACGAGGGCTGGACGGTGCGGCCCTCAGCCGGCGCGACGATCGAGGCGGCCTAGCAACCGCTGACGTGCGGCCGCCGTGCGCACGCCCCACCAGAACAGGTCCTGGCCGTCGACGAACTCGACCGGCGCCACCGTCTCGAGTTCGGCGCGATGGCGCTCGACGAAGGGATAGGGCTCGCTCGGAGCGAGGACGACCTCAGGCCTCCGCTCGCGCACCTCGTCCAGGGTCACCGTCGGATAACGGTCGTCGGAATCGCTGAACACGTTGCCGATCCCGATCGACGCGAGCAACGAGGATCCATATGTCGACGCGTTCATCGACATCCACGGCCGTCGCCAGATCGGGACGAACGCCGTCGTGCGTATCGGCGCGGTCGTCGTCGGCGGTTCGTCGACGGTGACGTCGAGAGTCAGCGCGTGGGCGAGTCGACGCAGCCCGGGGGCGACGGCCTCGACCGACTGGACCGTCATGACGTGGAGCGGCACGCCAGCCGTTTCGAGCGCATCCGCGTCCTCGCGCCGGTTCTCCTCGTCGCACAGCACGACGAGATCGGGACGCAGCTCGACGATCGCGTCGACGTCAGGGTTCTTCGTGCCGCCGACATGCGGCAGGTCGGGTTGCTCACAGAACTTGGTGACTGCGATCGGCGTGATGTGCCAGGCCAGCAATGTCTCGGTCACCGACGGAACCAGGCTGACAACCCTCACATGCGGTTCAAGAGCTCGGCCTTCTTTGCCGCGAACTCGGCTTCCGTGATCACGCCCCGCTTCCGCAGATCGTCGAGCTGGTCGAGCTGCGCCGGGATCGAGCTACCTGTCTCCGGCTGTGTGGTTGCGGCTTGGTACGACCGCGGGCCGTGCATCCGAGTGGCGTTCGCCTCCATCTGCCGGTAGATCTCGTTCTGCACGAGCGCGGGCTTGCGGACGTCCTCGAACGTCTCTGCGCCCCTCTCGCCGGCGGACTCGATGCCCAGATCGCCGAGCCCGAAGAGCCGTTCGAAGATCGACTGGCGGAAGAAGACGGTGTTGATTCGCTCGAGCGGGATTTCGATGCCGTGCTTGGCGATAACACCGACCCGGTGAACCACGCGGTCGGTCGTGACGACGAAGTTCGTCGACACCCACTGCAGGTAACGGATGCCGAACCACACCAGGCAGCCGATCACGATCAGCGCGGTCAGGATCTTGATGCCCTGGCCGATGCCTTCGTCGCCGGCATCCATCAGGACGACGATGCCGAGCACGATCGAACCGACGAGTGCCGCCGTTGGTCCCGCCATGAACCACCAGTGAGGCCGCAGATCGAGGACGACCTCCTCGTTCTCGTTCAACAGCTTCGGAGGGAACGGCACGCTGCAAATTTACTCGGCTCCGAGCACTCGCTTCGCTCGCTGTCTCCGCCGAGTGCGGCTCGTCGCTGGCGCTTCCCTCGCCGCTTGCGTTCGGCGAGCCCTCTATCCGTAGCCGAGTTCGTGGAGGCGGCGGTCGTCGATGCCGAAGTGATGACCGACCTCGTGGACGACGGTGATCCGCACCATGTCGACGACATCCGTCTCGGTCGCGCAGCGCATGAGGATCGGCTTGCGGTAGATCGTGATGCGGTCTGGCATCCCGAACCCGACCCCGTAGTTCGCTCGCCGCGTGAGCGGGATGCCCTCATACAGGCCGAGCAGGTTGGGATTGCCGTCGCCTTCGCTCACGAACACGGCGACGTTCTCGACGAGGCGGCCCAGCTCCTCCGGGATGCCGTCGAGCGCCTCGGCCACGAGCTCCTCGAACCGGTCGACCGGGATGTCGATCACCACTCCACTGTCGCAGGCCTTCGTTAGGGTCGTGGCCGATGGAGAGCGACGCTCTGCTCGAGGGCCTCAACGACGCGCAGCGTGAGGCAGTCACGACGGAGGCCGCGCCGCTGGCCATCATCGCGGGAGCCGGATCGGGCAAGACCCGGGTGCTCACTCGTCGCATCGCTTACCGATGCGTGAATCGAGCCGCCGACGCACGCCACGTGCTCGCGCTGACGTTCACGCGCAAAGCGGCCGGCGAGTTGCGAGCACGTCTTCGGCAGCTGGGCCTGCGAGACGACGTCGCGGCAGGCACCTTCCACGCGCTGGCCTACGCGCAGCTGCGCGGCTGGTGGGCCGATCGCGGCACGCAACCGCCGTCGCTCCTCGAGCGCAAGGGTCGTCTGCTGGGTCGCCTGCTGGGCCGCACCTCGTCCGTGCAGGCCATCGACGTCGCGGGCGAGATCGAGTGGGCAAAGGCCCGCCTGGTCACGCCCGACCAGTACGCCGTCGCGGCGATGAGCGCCCGTCGATCTCCGCCGGTCGAACCAGCGCGGCTGGCGGAGCTGTACACGCGCTACGAGGACGAGAAGCGACGACAGCGCCAGGTCGACTTCGACGACTTGTTGTGGTTGTGCCTCCGAGCCGTCGAGGTCGACGGCGACTTCGCCGCCGCACAGCGTTGGCGGTTCCGCCATCTCTTCGTCGACGAGTTCCAGGATGTCAACCCCCTGCAGTTCCGTCTGTTGCAGGCGTGGCGTGGCGACCGCCGCGACATGTGCGTGGTCGGCGACCCCCATCAGGCCATCTATTCGTGGAACGGCGCCGACTCGAAGCTGCTGCTCGACATCGCCCGCCTCATCCCGGGCACGTCCACGGTCTCGCTCGAGCAGAACTACCGGTCGTCACCCCAGATCATCGCGACCGCGAACCACGTGCTCGACTCGGGCGCGATCCGCGGCCTTCGGCTCCGCGCCACGTGTCCCGAAGGACCGGTGCCGGCGGTCCGATCGATGGCCGACGATCGCAGCGAGGCGCGTGGGGTGGCGAGGGCGGTGCTGGATCGTCACCGACCCGGGATCGCGTGGTCGCACCAAGCCGTGCTGACGCGCACGAACGCGCAGACAGTGCTGATCGCAGAGGCGTGCAGAAGCGTCGGCGTACCGGTGCGCGTGCGCGGCCAGCTTCCGTATCTCGAGTTGCCCGAAGTGCGAGAGGCCCTCCGCACGATGCAGCGAGGTCGAGCGCCACTTGCCGAGCACCTGGCTGCTCTCGAAGCCCGTCTGTCCGCGTCGGAGGACCAGGAGGACTCGTTGCCGGACGCCGAACTCGATCGACTGCGCAACCTCGAAGAGCTCGTGCGCCTCTCTTCCGAGTACACGACCGCGGATCCGGCACCGACCGTCGCTGGTTTCATGGCGTGGCTGTCGGCGACGCTCGGCAGGGACGATGCAGGCGTCCCTGGTGACGCTGTCGATCTCGCGACGTTCCACGCCGCCAAGGGTCTCGAATGGCCGGTCGTGCACCTCGCGGGTCTCGAGGACGGCCTCGTCCCCATCGGCCGTGCCCGCACGGAGGAAGCGGTGGCCGAGGAGCGTCGTCTGTTCTACGTCGCCGTGACCCGGGCGGAACGTGAGCTGTGCATGACCTGGGCCGCCGAGCGCACCTTCGGGTCCAAGGTCGTGCGTCGCCGGCCGTCGCCCTATCTCGACGACTTGGAACCGTTGCTCGACGCGCTGGCGGCCGGCAGCGCGCCAGCCGACGCGGCGCGATCGCTGAACGCCGTGCGCGAGGCCGCCCGTGCTTCGCGTGGTCAGCGAACACCGCGTAGCCGTTCGAGCACCCCGGACCTCGACCCGGCCAACCGTGCGCTGTTCGACGAGCTACGCACATGGAGGATGCAGCGGGCCAAGGCCGCGAACGTGCCCGCTTATGTCATCTTCGACGACAAGACGCTGGTGGCGGTGGCCACGCGGCGACCACGCGACCGGGTCGCATTGCGTTCGGTCCCCGGCATCGGACCCGTGAAGAGCGAACGCTTCGCGGGCGAGGTTCTCGAAATCGTGGGCCGCCACGCCGAACAGGTGGGCTGACCGATGCAGTTCAGCGTCGTCCAGCAGATCGCCGCTCCCGCAGACGCGGTCGCGGCCGCGTATGCGAATCCCGACTTCTACGCAACGCTGGTCGGATTGCCGAACCTCGGCCCACCGGAGGTGCTGAGCCACGACGTGGACGGCGACGCCGTGGAGCTCCGCATTCGCTATCGGTACATCGCTGAACTCTCATCGGTCGTGCGGGCCGTCGTCGACCCGAAGAAGCTCTCGTGGGTGGAGGTGTCGACGCACCGGGTCGCGGAACGCACGGTCACGTTCCGCATGGAGCCGGACAACTACGCCGATCGCTTCAAGAGTTCGGGTTCCTACCGCTTCGACGCGACCAGTGACGGTGCCGGCACGGTACGACGGAGCACCGGCGAGCTGTCGATCCGCGCGCGACTCGTCGGCGGCCGGGTCGAGCAGGCCATCGTGACCGGACTGAAGGAGCACCTCGCGTCAGAGGTTCCGCTCGTCGAGCGTTGGGTCGCCGAACACAGCGGTTGACGAGGCCCGGCACGGGCGCGAGAACAGGCCCATGGCCGGCTCACTGTCCTGGATCGCCGACGACTCGTGGCCGAGTGACGAAGGCTGGCCGTACCCGGATGCCGACGCCGACATCGACTTGATGGAGGAGCCAGCGGACGTAGGAGCAGACGCCGACGACGACCTCGTGAGCCTGCACGCGGCACGGCCGCACCTCTTCGACGATCTCGATCCGCTCGAGCTCCAGGTCGTGCTGGCCCGCTTCGGGTTCGACGGGCTCCCGCCCCGATCGATGCGCGCCATCCAACACGAGCTCGGTCTCCCTCGCCCCGAGCTGCGTTCAGCCCTCGGTGGCGGCCTGACCAAGCTCCGCAACCGAGTCAGCTACTGAGGGGCGCCCAACTCTCACCGAATGTTGGTGCGCCGTGGCCCCTATAGCGGCCACGGCGACCCGGAGTTCGAAAGGTGGAGCGCGCGCTCAGCGGCCAAACGTTGCGTCGCGCTCGGCTCGCATGTTCTGGAGTCGCTCGAAGTCCACGGTGATGAACAGTCCCTCGGCCTCGGCGCACAGCGTGTCGCCGGCGTACATGCGGCCGGTACAGAGGATCTTGCGACCGGAGGTCCGGTCGAGCGTCCCCTCCACACGTAGCTCCGTGTGCAGCGGGGTGGGGCTCCGGTAATGGATGGCGAGCCGGCCGGTCATGCCGTGCTTGCCCGACAGCGACTGCGTCAGCCCGAGCAACTCGTCGAACAGCGCGGCCACGTAGCCGCCGTGCACGTGTCCCGGTGGCCCTTCGTACGCCGACCCGCACGTGACCGTGCCGACGACCTTGTCCTTCTGCACGTCGAGCAGCAGCGGCGGCGCCAAAGGGTTTGACAGCCCCATCAACGGGCTGTTGTCGAACGGTCCTTCGGAATCGCCCGCGTTCGCCGCTTCGGCGTAGCCGATGAAGAGGTGGTCCTGCGGGTACGCGTCGAGGCGCGCCGCGATCGCCTCGAGGTCGTCCGCCACTCCGTGGAACACCTCGAGCGGCGCGGTCGTGGCGACGAACCGTTCGATCACGTTGCGGATCGCGTCCGCCAGTCGCCGGACCTCGGCGCGGCGCTCGGGGGCCTCCTCCTCGCTCGTCACGACCCGTCCGCAGCGATGTCGAAGTCGACGATCAGCGGGGCGTGATCGGACGGCGACTGTCCCTTGCGCGCGTTGCGGTCGATGAGCGCCCACCGCGAGCGCTCGGCGAGCGGCTTGCTCGCCAGCATCAGATCGATCCGCATGCCGAGGTGTTTGTGGAAGTTGCCCGCCCGGTAGTCCCACCACGAGTACAGACCTTCTTGGTCGTAGTGGCGGCGAAAGACGTCGACGAGCCCCCAACCCTCGAGATCGGCGAGCGCGGCGCGCTCCGGTTCGCTCACGTGCGTCGCGCCGTGCACCGCGTTGGGGTCCCAGACGTCTCGGTCTTCGGGCGCGATGTTGAAGTCGCCGCACACCATCACGTTCGCATTCACGTCACATGCGGCCTCCAAGTGTCCCCGAAGCCTGCCCAACCACGCGAGCTTGAACTGGTACTGCTCGTCGTCGAGCGATCGTCCGTTGGGCACATACACGCTCGCGACGCGGACGCCCCCACAAGTCGCCGACACGATGCGAGCCTCGTCGCGCACGATCTCGTCGTCCGGGGCGAATCCGACCGAGGGCTCCGCCAGGCCGACCTTGCTCAGGATGGCGACGCCGTTCCAACGTCCTTCGCCATGGTGGACGCCCTCGTAGCCCAGGGCGGAGAACGTCAGCGACGGGAACGCCGAGTCCACCAGCTTCGTCTCCTGCATGCACAGGATGTCGGGCTTGCAATCGTCCAACCAGGCTTCGACGCGTGGCAACCGGGCCTTGAGCGAGTTGACGTTCCAGGTCGCGATCCTCACGGGCGACCACCCTAGGGTGGTCGCTCAGGATGCAGGTCAAGGTCTGGTCGGACTACATCTGCCCGTGGTGCTATCTCGGCCGAGATCGCACCGCGCTCTTGCGCGCGCTCGACGTCGAAGTGACGCAACTCCCCTTCGAGTTGCATCCGGAGTTGCCCCGAGACGGGCGATGGGTCAGCCCGCGAGGACGGCTGAGCGCCGTGTATGCCTCGATCGGACGGGAGTGCCGCGAGCTCGGCATCCCGTTCCGAGCACCGGCGCTCGTGCCGAACAGCCGTCGCGCACTCGACACCGCCGAGGTGGTTCGGCGCCGGTGGCCGGCAGCGTTTCGTGCGCTCGACGATTCGCTGTTCGACGCGCACTTCGTGACCGGACTCGACATCGGCGATCCCGAGATCCTGGCGACGCTGGTCGAACAGAGCGGAGCGCCGTCCACCGAGGTCGATGCAGCCCTCGAAGGGGGCGAGGGCGCGAGGTCGGTGGCCTCGTCGATGGAGTCCGCTCGCGAACTCGGCATCGCCGCAACTCCGGCGTGGTTGTTCGGCGACTCGTTCGTCGTGCCAGGGGTACAGCCTCGCGAGTTCTTCGAACGTGTGGTCACCCGCCTCCGGGCCCGGACCGGTGATGTGCCGGCCGGGCCCGGTCGATGACGGGCACCCGTACGCCTCAGCGCTTGCGGGCGGTCCTCTTCACGGCGCGCTTGCGGGCCGGAGCCCTCTTGCGCGTCGCCTTCTTCGTGCTCTTCCGAGCAGTTGTCCGCTTGGCCGCGGCCTTCTTGCGTGCGGGCGCCTTCTTCCTGGTCGCCTTCTTGGCCGTGCGCTTGCGTGCAGTGCTCTTGCGAGCAGTGCTCTTCCGAGCGGTTGTCTTTCGTGCGGCTGCCTTCTTACGAGCCGGAGCCCGCTTCGCAGTCGCCTTCTTCTTCCTGGCCGGAGCCTTCTTGGCCGCGGCCCGTCTCCGGGGCCCGGCCTTCTTGGCTGCAGGGGACACGTGCGCCTCCTCGGCGTGTGTGGTTTGGTTGGTACTACCGGTCGCGTCAGCGACCGCCTCGGCGACATCACTGCCGCTTTCGGACACGGCGACGCTTCCGATCACGGGCAGCACATCGATCCCTCGACGAACGGGATCGAAGCGATGCACGACAAAGGGGCGCGTTTCGCCAAGATTCAGTACCTCGCGCGCACTGCGCGGTGGTGGATCCCCGAGCTCGCGCAACGGGACGTAACACTGCGCGTCGCCGGTGTGCACGTACGCACCGTGCGACGAGAAGCGATCGACTGTTCCTTCGACAACCGTGCCGAGCGGGTGATCGACGACGAACGTCAGGTACACGAGCTGGTCGTTGATCGGCTCGCGACGTCCTCCCGAGCGTCGGCGCCGGGGGCGCGGCGCCGCCGAAATCGGCTCATCCGACGGCGGCGCGACGGACAGCGAAGCCTTCTTGGCTGCTTTGGCGGGCGAAGGCGTCTCCTTCTTCGTGGCCTTCGTGGCCTTGGCGGCCTGAGTGGTCGGGGTGACCTTGCCGACGTGGCTGGCCTTGGCGGCCTGGGTGGCCTTACCGGTGGGCGTCTTCAGCGGCGTGATAGGGGTCGACTTGGCCTTCGTCGACTTGCGCGCATCACGAAGCGATCTGCGGCTGGCGGGGCCGCGCACGGGAGCGCGCAACACGAAGACCCAGCCGACATTGGCGACGGGCTTGCCGCCGATCAAGCGTCCCTCGTCGAAGAGCCACGGATAGTCACCGTGGAACTCCTGGAACGAGTCGTTGGAGAACACATTGGCATTCGCGCGGTCAGCGATCTGCAAGACGAACGCGTCGCCGCGACCGATCGCACCCGCCGGCGGCGTCACCAGTTCGCCGTTCAGCACAGCCTCTTCGTACGCACTCACTTCCTTTGCATCGATGCGATGACCGAAGGTTGCATCGACGACAACAGTCACATGCTCATAGCCGTACTCCGCGAGCAACGCGCGCACTGCTTCGTCGAGTTGTTGCAAACTCGGCGAGGCGCGTCCTTCGGTCGCGATGTTCGAACCATCCACAACGACATGGTTTGACGCCATTTCACGCGTAAGTCAAGCAAAGGATCGCGCCGCGCGTGTGGATAGTTGCTCATCGACGCGTGATTTCTCTCACGATCGCGCACGTCCAACGCCTGCGACGTACGCTCGCGAACGTGCAAGAAGACATCAGCGCAGAGGTCACCGACCTCTTGCAACAACTCATTCGCAACGAGTGCGTGAACGATGGAACTGCAGCTTCGGGCAAGGAATCGCGCAGCGTCGACACGCTGTCGCAGTACCTCGGTACGGGTGGACTCGACATCGAGACGTACGAACCGATCGAGGGTCGAGCGAGTCTTGTCGCGCGCATCGAAGGCACCGACGCGAACGCTCCGACGCTCTTGTTGATGGGTCATACCGACGTCGTCCCTGCGAACGAGGATCGATGGCAGCGCGATCCGTTCAGCGGTGACCTGGTGACGAACGAGGATGGCTCGACCGACGTTTGGGGCCGCGGCGCCGTCGACATGTTGAACCTCACCGCTTCTATGGCGGTCGCGACGAAGCACCTCGCCCAGACGGGGTTCCGCCCGAAGGGCACGCTGGTGTACCTGGCTGTGGCCGACGAGGAGGCGCTCGGCACCTACGGGGCCGAGCATCTCGTCACCCGCGAGCACGACGCGGTGGCCGCCGACTACGTGATCACAGAGTCCGGGGGGATCCCGATCCCCAGCCCGCAGGGCTTGAAACTCCCGGTGATCGTGGGCGAGAAGGGCACCGCCTGGTGCCGGCTGCGGGTGAAGGGCACCGCCGGCCACGCCTCGCAGCCGTTCCGCACCGACAACGCGCTCGTCACAGCGGCGGAGATCGTGCGTCGCCTCGACGAGTTCCGGCCACCCACGATGCTGCACGACGTGTGGCGCCGCTTCATCGAGTCGATGGGCTACCCCGACGAGTTGACCGCGCCGCTCCTCCAAGAGGAAGGATTCGTCGAGGTGTGTGAGTCATTGCCGCTCGGCATGGGCCGCCAGTTCCATGCGTGCACGCACACGACGATCGCTCCGACGATCGTGCACGGCGGCTCCAAGATCAACGTCATCCCAGACACTGTCGATCTCGAGCTCGACATCAGGACGCTGCCGGGCCAGACCATCGACCAGGTGTACGGGCTACTCGACGAAGCGCTCGGCGATCTTCGAGGAAGCGTCGACATCGTGCATGCACACGACGATCCGTCGACAGCGTCGCCGGTCGAGACACCTCTGTGGGATGCACTGAGCCGGGTGACGCAGACGTTCTACGAGGGCTCGGCAACCGTGCCGTTCCTCACGGTCGGTGCCACCGACGCTCGGTTCTTCCGTCGAGCGGGTTCGACTGCTTACGGGTTCGGTCTGTTCAGCACGCAGATGAGCCTCGAGGACTACGGCGTCATGTTCCACGGCGACGACGAGCGGGTCGACGTCGAATCGCTACGGCTCTCCACCGAGCTGTGGAACGCGCTGGCTCACGACTTCCTCGGTTAGACGACAGCTACGAGCTCACCGCGAACGTCTCGGCGATCTCGCCGTCGACCGAGCCGGAGGCGGACACGACGGCGTTCCGCAGGAAGATGTTGCCGCTGGACAGGAACGGTGCCAGGTCGGGGTTCTCGCTGCTGGACGCGCTCCGGGGACGAACTGTCGACGAACCGCGAGGGGTCGACCTTCGAACTGGCTGCGGTTCCGTACGATGCCGGAATGTCGCCGATCCGCGCCGCCCTGTTCGACTTCGGGGGTGTCATCTCGACGAGCCCGTTCGAGTCGTTCGCTCGGTACGAGCGCGACAGAGGCCTACCCGAGGACTTCCTGCGGGGACTGAACGCCACCAACCACAATTCGAACGCGTGGGCGCGACACGAGCGCAACGAAGTGACCTTCGACGAGTTCTGCGACGCGTACGAAGCAGAGGCACTCGCCGCCGGCTGGAAGATCGACGCCCGTGAGGTCATGGCTTGTCTGGCCGGCGACATCCGTCCGGAGATGCTCGAGGCGATCGCTCGGTGTCACGAACACCTGAAGACGGCGCTCATCACCAACAACGTCGCGACGATGACCGAGGGCGAGGACACGATGCTCACGATCGTGGAGGGCCTCTTCGACGTCGTCGTCGAGTCGAGCAAGACGGGCCTGCGCAAGCCCGACCCCCGCATCTACGAGCTGACGTGCGAGCAGCTCGCGGTCGAACCGAGCGAGGTCGTCTTCCTCGACGACCTCGGCATCAACCTCAAGCCCGCAGCACAGATGGGCATGACCACGATCAAAGTCGTCGATCCCGACGTGGCGCTGGCTGAGCTCGAGTCAGTCGTGGGCTTCAGCGTGCGCTGATTTCGCACCGACGGGCACCTACGCTCGGGCCGTTCGCTCGGCTCCGGGGGTGCGGGTGGATCGAGACAGTGACGGCAGACCGGTGTTGCCGGTACGGCCTGGCCCGGTGTCGAACGGTGAGTTCATTCCGGCATCGGCAACTGCACGTGACCGTGCGATCGCGCGCGAAACGCTCGAGATCGTCGATCGTGCCGCACGCCGCAACGGGATCGACCGACGTCGCTTCCTCCTCGGCGCCGGCGGCCTCGCGGCATCGCTCGCCATGTTCGACATGGCGTGTTCGGCGGACCACAAGCCTGGCGCGAGCGGATTCGACGCCGCGAGCACGACCGGATCGAGCAGTCCTGCGGGATCGTTCAGCGCGCCTCCGCCCGAGGACGTGCCCGCGTGCGAGCAGGTGCTGAACACGCAAGGCGAGTTCATCTTCGACGTCCACACGCACCACGTGATGCCCGACGCGCCTTGGCGGGAGAACGCGCCCGAGACCGTGCAGCTCGTGCTCGGGATGCTGCCTCCGGACTGCGCGTCCGACGACCAACTCGAGTGCGTCAACCGAGCCGCGTACCTGCACGATGTCTTCCTCGCGAGTGACACGACCGTTGCTCTGCTGTCGGACGTACCCAACTCGGGACCTGACGACGCACCGGTGCCGTTCCCCGATGCCGTCGGCACCCAACAACTCGCCGCGTCGCTCACCACGGGCGGCGCGTCACGGGTGCTCGTCCACAACGTGATCGCACCGAACGTCGGCGACTTGTCGGCTCGGCTCGACGGCATGACCGCAACCGCTTCCGGCGGTCACGTCGCGGCGTTCAAGGTCTACACGGCGTGGAGTCCGACGGGGCATGGGTTCGGCCTCGACGATCCGGCCATCGGTCTTCCCGTCGTCCAGCACGCGCACGATCTGGGCGTCAAGGTGCTCTGTGCCCACAAGGGGTTGCCGTTGGTGAACTTCGACGCCGCCCACAATGGTCCGGAGGACATCGTCGCGGTATCGCGCCTGTTTCCCGACATGCAGTTCGTCGTGTTCCACGGGGCGTGGGATGCCGACCGTCGCGAAGGTCCCTACAATCCGGCGGCCCGACTCGGCATCGACACGTTGCTGGCGGCGCTCGACCGTCATCAGGTGCCACCCAACGACAACGTCTGGGCCGATCTCGGAACGGTGTGGCGACAGCTGATGACGCGGCCCACGGAGGCCGCGCACGCGATCGGCAAGCTGCTGAGCCGCGTCGGGACCGAGCGCGTGCTGTGGGGAACCGACGCCGTCTGGTACGGGTCGCCGCAACCGCAGATCGCGGGGTTCCGTGCGTTCCAGATCAGCGCGGAGGCCCAGGAGCGATACGGCTACCCCCCGTTGACCGACGAGCTGAAGCGCAAGGTCTTCGGGCTGAACGCCGCGAACTTGTTCGGGATCGATCCCGCCGCGACGCGGTGCGCGTTCGAGTCCGATCCACTGACGGCGTCGCAGGGCGACGCTGCGGGCTTGCGCGAGGGAGGTGCGCTCGGTTCGCCGTGGCGCGCCCGCGGCCCCATGTCGCGTCGCGAGATGTTCGCATGGCTGTCGTCGCCCACCACGCACTGGAGCCCCTACTGAACTCCGGGTCGCCGTGGCCCCCATAGGGGCCACGGCGCACCAACATTCGGAGAACTACGGTCACAGAATGGCGAGCGCACCGGATGTACCACGGCTCCAGCCCGTGACGGCCCACGACGCAACCGACGAGCAACGCGAGTTGCTCCAGTCGGTCGCGACATCGGACGACTGGGCGATCAACATCTTCGCCACGCTCGTCCGCCATCCGGGACTGTTCCGCCGGTGGTTGCCCTTCGGTGGCAAGTTGCTCGCCGGCAAGCTGCCCGCGCGCGAGCGCGAGCTCCTCATCCTGCGTACTGGTTGGTTGTGCCAGGCGGAGTACGAGTGGGGCCAGCACGTCGTGATCGGGCGTGGCACCGGCATCACCGACGAAGACATCGAGCGGGTCAAGAAGGGTGCGGACGGTTGGAGCGATCCGTTCGATGCGACGCTCATCCGCGCTGCTGACGAGCTGCACGAAACCGGCTGCATCAGCGACGAGACCTGGGGCGAGCTCGCCAGCCGTTACGACGAGCGACAGCTCATCGAGGTGCCGATGCTGATCGGCCACTACCACATGGTCGCGTTCACGTTGAACTCCCTCGGCGTCCAGCGCGAGCCGGGCGTGCCGGGCTTCGACGCGTGAGTGAGGGGAGCGGCGGGTCGTGACAGAGGCACGTGCCGACGGACGGCTCGAAGGGCGGCACATCCTCGTCGTGGGCGCCGGCACGCAGGCGTCCGCCGACGAAGATGCGCCGACCGGCAACGGTCGCGCCATCTCGATCCTCGCTGCCCGCGAAGGAGCAACCGTTGCATGCGCTGACCGCGATCGCGACGCGGCCGAGGACACCGCCGCGTGGATCGAACGGGAGGGAGGACACTGCTCGGTGATCACGGCGGACATCGCGTCGGCCGAGGAATGTGACTCCATGGTCGAGGCGGTGGCCGACGAAGGACTCGATGGGATCGTCCTCAACGTCGGCATCGGCATGGGAGGCGGACTCCAAGGCACGAGCGCCGCCGACTGGGACACCACGTTCGCGGTGAACCTGCGCGGCCACTTCCTCGTCGCGCGCGCCGCGATGCCACGACTCGACGAGGGCAGCAGCATCGTGTTCATCAGTTCGGTCGCGGGCCTCATGCCGGGCAGTCGCCTTCCCGCCTACGACGCGTCGAAGGCAGGGATCATCGGCCTGTGCCGCCACGTCGCGCTCGAGGGTGCGCGCCGCGGTGTCCGGGCCAACGTCGTCGCACCCGGACTGATCGACACACCGCTCGGACGGCTGGCTTCGGCGGGGCGTCCCTCCCGCGAGCGGACGCCCGTCCCGCTCGGCCGTCAGGGCACGGCTTGGGAGGTCGCCGCGGCCACGGTGTTCCTCTTGTCGGATGACGCGAGCTACGTCACCGGCCAGACTCTGGCGGTCGATGGAGGTCTGACACTCATTTGAAGGGGCGGGTGACCATGCTCGACATGGCGACGGTGTTCGGCGACGACATGCATGCGGCGCTGCGGCAGTACGCAGCCGAAGGGCCGACCGGGGTCGACGACGCGACCGGAGCGACGATCGTCTTCCGATACGAGGACATCGATCGGCTCACCCGCGACCGCCGGCTTGCGGGCGTTGGCCTCACGTTCTTCGACCTCATGGGAATCACCGACGGACCGTTGCGCGACTGGTACGGCGGCTTGATGTTCACCAACGAAGGCGCTACACACAACCGCCTTCGGGCACTCGTGTCGCGCGCGTTCACACCTCGCTCCGTCGAGGCACTGCGGACGAACGCGGCGATGCTCGTCGCCGAAGCGATGGCGACGATCGACGTGGACGGCGGCGGCGACCTCGTGACGCTCTTCGGCCGAATCCCGATGCGGGTCATGTGCCGGTTGCTCGGGGTTCCCGAACACGACGTGCCGGTCTTCGCCGACTGGGCCGACGCGCTCAGCGCGACCTTCGTGTTCATGGACGACGAGCAGATCGCCGAGGCGACCGAAGCAATCGTGGCGATGCTCGACTACGTGCGCGCTCTGGCCGACGTCCGGCGCGACGACCCGGGCGAGGATCTCGTCACTGCGCTGCTGGCGGCCGAGCAGGACGGCGAGAAGCTCTCGCACGACGAGCTCGTTGCGATGGTGGCCAACCTGATCGTCGGTGGGCACGACACCACGGCCAGCCAGCTCGGTTGCACGCTGCTCACGCTGCTGCGCCATCCAGAGCAGACGGCGCGAGTGCGCGAAGAGCCCGAGCTCGCAGCGAGTGCCGCGGCGGAGTCGATCCGCTACGAACCGAGCATCTGGGGGATCCCACGCACCGTTGTCGAGCCCACCGACGTCGCGGGCACGGCGTTGCCCGCAGGCGCCATGGTCGTGTTGTCGACCGCGGCCGCCAACCGTCAGGAAGATGTGTGGCGCGACCCGGACACGTTCGACGTCGCGCGATTCACCGAGCCCGATGCGCCGAAGCTGCTGAGCTTCGGCGCCGGGCCGCACTATTGCCTCGGCGCCGCGCTCGCTCGCATGACCGTCGAAGAAGCCGTCCGGGGATTCGCCAGCGGTCCAGCGCTCGAGCACGCCGACGATCCGTGGTCCGTGGAGTGGCGCACCGTTCTCGGCCGCTCCCCCACGTCCATCCCGGTCGAGGTCGCCTGACCTTCCCCGACTCGTTTCGGCGTGCGTTCTGGCCCCTATACGGCCACCACGTCCGCAATTTGGAAAGCCGGGCGGACGGTCAGACGCCGGTGACGACCGCGTCCTCGACGATCTGTTCCTGTTCCTGGACGTGGACGCCATGGGAGCCGGCGGCGGGGCTACCTGATTCGAATCGGCTGATGCGACGGATCGTGTAGTCGTCGCCAAGCGCTTCGTACAGCCGGCCCGTGACGAAGTTCCACGCGCCCATGTTCTCCGGCTCCTCTTGCAGCCACACGAGCTCACGCGCCCCCGTGAATGCGGACAGCGCGGCCGCAAGGTGATCATGCGGCCACGGGTACAGCTGCTCGACGCGGAGCACCGCGACGGCGGTACCGGCCTCGTCGCGCTTCGCGATCGCGTCGAGTGCGATCTTGCCGGACGCCAGCACGACCCGTCTGACCGATGCCGCGTCGCCCGTGAACGTCGGGTCGTCGAGCACTTCGTAGAACGAACCCTGCGTGAGCTCCGCGACCTTCGAGCGCGCCGGCTTCGCCCGCAACAACGACTTCGGCGTGAACTCGATCAGCGGCTTGCGCACTTCGCGACGCATCTGCCGGCGCAACAGATGGAAGTACTGCGCTGCAGTCGTGCAGTTCGTGATCTGGATGTTGTCCTCCGCGCACAGTGTGAGGAAGCGCTCGATACGAGCCGAGCTGTGCTCAGGCCCCTGCCCTTCGTACCCGTGCGGCAGTAGCATCACGAGGCCGGACGTCTGGCCCCACTTGTCCTCGGCAGCGACGAGGTACTGATCGATGACGATCTGGGCCCCGTTCACGAAATCGCCGAACTGCGCCTCCCACGCGACGAGGGCGCTCTTGTTGACGACCGAGTAGCCGTACTCGAAGCCGACCGCCGCGTACTCCGACAGAAGCGAGTCGTAGATCCAGAACTTCGCCTGGTCCGGGTCGAGGTGGGCCAGCGGCGCCCACTCCGCGCCGGTGGAGTAGTCCACGAGCACGGAGTGGCGCTGGCTGAACGTGCCCCGCCTCGTGTCCTGCCCCGCCACGCGGATGTCGGTGCCCTCGAGCAACAGTGAACCGAAGGCGATCGCCTCGGCCAGCGCCCAGTCGACCTCGCCCTCCTGCTTGAACATCTTCGTGCGCGCGTCGAACTGGCGACCGAGCTTCGGGTGCAGTTCGAAGCCCTCGGGGGGCGTCGACAAGACGTCATAGATCCGATCGATGGTCGCTCGGTCGACGCCGGTCTCGACCCGGGGCAGGCAACCAGCGGGCGGGGGCGGGGGCTGCGCCCTCGTGCCGGGCGCAGGAGCATGCGATCGTGTCGAGTTGAGCGCCTCTTGCAGCTTCGCCTGGAAGTCGTCGAGCGCGTGTTCGGCTTCGTCCAGGGTGATATCGCCTCGCTTGACGAGCGACTCGGTGTAGAGCTTGCGGACCGACCGCTTGTTCTCGATGCGCTTGTACATCAGCGGCTGCGTGTAGCTCGGGTCGTCACCTTCGTTGTGACCGAGCCGGCGGTAGCAGATCATGTCGATGACGACGTCCTTGCCGAACCGCTGCCGGTACGCGAACGCGAGCCTTGCGACCCGCACGCACGCCTCCGGGTCGTCACCGTTCACGTGAAAGATCGGCGCCTGCACCATCTTGGCGATGTCCGTCGGGTACTCGGACGACCGCGCCGACTCGGGCGGGGTCGTGAAGCCGAGTTGGTTGTTGATGACGAGATGGATCGTGCCGCCGACGCGGTAACCCTTGATCATCCCGAGCTGCAGCGTCTCCGCGACGACGCCTTGCCCTGCGAACGCGGCGTCGCCGTGCACGAGGATCGGCACGACGGAGAACGAGCCCGGATCGTTGATCAGATCCTGCTTCGCCCGCGCCATACCCACGACGACGGGGTCCACCGCCTCGAGATGGCTCGGGTTGGCCGACAACTCGACTTCGATCTCTTTGCCACTGCGCGAAACGAACTTGCCGGATTGGCCGAGGTGGTACTTCACGTCGCCGGAGCCTTGCGTCGACTCGGGATCGACGGCACCTTCGAATTCCTTGAAGATCTGGTCGTAGCTCTTGCCGACGATGTTGGCGAGCACGTTGAGCCGGCCTCGGTGCGACATGCCCATCACAACGCCGTCGAGGTCGCGCTCGGCCGCCTCCTCGATCACCGCGTCGAGGATCGGGATCGCCGACTCGGCGCCTTGCATGCCGAACCGCTTCTGTCCGATGTACTTGGTGCCGAGGAACATCTCGAAGGCTTCGGCCGCGTTGAGCCGGTCGAGCAGGTGACGCTGGTCGTCGGCATCGAGCTCGGCGCGCACGCCCTCCACCTGCTCTTGGATCCAGTGCTGTTCGGACAGTTCCTGGATGTGCATGTACTCGATGCCGATCGTGCGGCAGTACGCATCGCGCAGCAGGTGCAGGATGTCGCCGAGCTTCATGCAGTCGGTGCCAGCCAGCCCGTTGGTGAGGAACTCGCGCTCGAGATCCCAGATGGTCAGCCCGTAAGTGGCGGGGTCGAGCTCGTTCTCCATGTGCGGCTCGGAGGCAGCCAGCGGATCAAGGTCGGCGATGAGGTGGCCCCGCACCCGGTACACCCGGATGAGCGTGTCCACCGCCATCTGCTTCTCGAGCATGGCTTGTTCGCGGTCGACGGGGTTCACGTCCCGCCGCCACTGCACTGCTTCGTAGGGCACCGAGAGCGAGCGGAACACCTTGTCGTAGAAGCCGTCGGCCCCGAGCAGCAGCTCGTGCACGCGCTTTAGGAACAGTCCCGACTCCGCGCCCTGGATGACACGGTGGTCGTACGTCGAGGTGATGACCATCACCTTCGAGACGCCGAGCTCGGCTAGCGCCCGAGGGTCGGCACCCTGGTACGCGGCGGGATAGTCGAGCGCCCCGACGCCGACGATGACGCCCTGCCCCGGCATGAGCCGGGGTACGGACTGCACCGTTCCGATGGTGCCGGGGTTGGTGAGGCTCACCGTGGCGCCGGCGAAGTCGTCCGGGCTGAGCTTGTTCGAACGCACCTTGCGGATCAGGTCCTCGTACGCGTTCCAGAACCCGCGGAAGTCGAGTGTGTCGGCGTTCTTGATCACCGGAACGAACAGCGTGCGCGAGCCGTCGCTCTTCTCGACGTCGACCGCGAGGCCGAGACCGAGCTGTCGATGGCGGACGACCTCCGGCTTGCCGTCGTCACTTTCGGCGTAGCTCGAGTTCATGACGCGAACCGTCTCGGCGATCGCGCGCACGACTGCGTAGCCGATGAGATGGGTGAAGCTGACCTTGCCACCGCGGGTGCGGCTCAGGTAACCGTTGATGACCGAACGGTTCACCTCGAGCAGGCGGGCCGGGACCTCGCGGAAGCTCGTCGCGGTCGGGATGGCGAGGCTCGCCTCCATGTTGGCCACGATGCGAGCCGCGGCACCTCGCAACGGCTGCACGTCCGCCTCCTCGTCCTTCGCCGTTGCGACGCCCGGGCGTTCCACTACCGCTGCGGTCGTCGGACGCCCGGGCGTCGCAGGCTTGGCGGTGGGCGCGGGTGCGGGAGCGGGTGCGGGCGCGGGAGCGGCTGTCGGGGCGGGAGCGGGTGTCGGTACGGGAGCGGGTGTCGGTACGCGTGCGGGTGTCGGTGCGGGCTGGTCGTCACGGCGGTAGTCGGCGAAGAACTCCTGCCAGCTCTTGCTCACCGAAGACGGATCAGCGCGGTATTGCTCGTACATCTCGTCGACGAGCCACTCGTTCGGGCCGAGTGCTCGCGAGGAGCGTTCGTCAGCCATCGTGCGTCGATCCTACCGGTGAGCCCTCGATGGCTTCCGGGCACGGGTTGGTGGATGCTGTCTTCCCGTGAGCGACCTCTACCTCGACGCCGGTGCCGCAGTCGACGACCGTGTGGACGACCTCGTCCACCGGATGACACTCGACGAGAAAGTCGCCCAACTCGGGGGCGTCTGGGTCACGGATCTGGTCGGACCGGACGGCGTCGACGAGCGCCGTGTGCGGTCACGCCTGCACGACGGGATCGGGCACGTGACGCGGATCGGCGCGTCGACAGGGCTGCTCCCGGTCGAGAGTGCGCGCGTGTTCAACGAGATCCAGCGCCTCGCCATTGACTCGAACCGGCTGGGGATCCCCGTCGTGGTCCACGAAGAGTCGGTCGCCGGGCTCTGCGCGCGCGGCGCAACGGTGTTCCCGCAAGCCATCGGTCTGGCCGCAACGTGGGATCCGGAGTTGATCGAATCCGTGGCTGGCGTCATCCGCGAGCAGATGATGGCCGTTGGCGCGCGCCAGACGCTGGCCCCGGTGCTCGACATCGCCCGCGACCCTCGCTGGGGACGGGTCGAGGAGACTTATGGCGAGGATCCCGTGTTGAGCGGCGCGCTCGGCACTGCATACGTGCGCGGTCTGCAGACGAGCGACCTGCGAGACGGCGTGATCTGTACCGGCAAGCACTTCCTCGGCTACGGACTGCCGGAGGGCGGGATGAACCACGCGCCAGCGCAGCTCGGGCCGCGCGAGCTGCGCGAGGTGTACGCGGAGCCGTTCGCGGCCGCGATCCGTGATGCCGGGCTGGCCTCGGTGATGAACGCGTACTGCTCGGTGGACGGACTTCCCTGCGCGGGCTCCGCGGCGATCCTCACAGGTCTGCTGCGCGACGAGTTGGGGTTCGACGGCCTCGTCGTGGCTGACTACTTCGCCGTGTCGAGGTTGATCGCCCACCATCACACGGCTCCGGACCGGGCCGCCGCTGCGGTGCAGGCGCTCGCTGCCGGACTCGACCTCGAACTGCCCGCGCTCGACTGCTACGGAGAGCTCGCACGTGCCGTTGAGGAAGGCGCCGTCGAGGCCGCGCTCGTCGACCGCGCCGTCGGTCGCGTCCTCGCGACCAAGTTCCGCCTCGGACTGTTCGAAGCGCCGTTCGCGGATGAAGGACGCGCGGCGACGGTATTCGAGACGGACGCGCAACGCGCGCTCGCTCGGCGGGCCGCGGCTCGCTCGCTCGTCCTGGTCCGCAACGAGGGCGGGCTGCTGCCGCTGGAGCTGCTCGGGCGCATCGCCGTGATCGGCCCCTTGGCGGATGACGTCCGCGGCCTGCAGGGTGACTACCACTACCCGGCGCACATCGAGGGGGTGTACGAGCGCGACTCGACCGGATCGACGCCCTTCGAGCTGCCCGAGACCGGCGGCGCCTTCTCCCCCGGGCCGTACTACACCGACCATGTCACACCACTTGCCGCGCTGCGCCACCTCGCGGGTCAGGAGGCATCGGTCGACTACGAGCGCGGTTGCGCGATCGACGGCGACGACCGCTCCGGATTCGACGCAGCGGTCGCCCTCGCGCGGGACGCCGACGTCGCGATCGTCTGCGTGGGTGGTCGCTCCGGTCTCATGCAGCGCTCGACTGTTGGCGAGGCACGTGACGCGAGCGATCTGTCACTGACCGGCTTGCAAAATCAGCTGATCGAAGCAGCGGTCGCGACCGGAACACCGACCGTCGTCGTCATCATTGGTGGGCGCGTCTTCGCGCTGCCGTGGATCGCCGAGAACGTCCCTGCCGTGCTGATGGCCTGGCTGCCCGGTGAGGAAGGCGGCAACGCCATCGCAGACGTGCTGTGCGGTGTGACCAACCCGAGCGGACGGTTGCCGGTCACGATGCCGCGAGCGGTCGGCCAGGTGCCCATCCATGCGGGACACCGCTTCGGCGGCGGCCACTCACAGTTCTGGGGCGACTACACGGACGGGCCGACGTCGGCCCTGTTCACGTTCGGTCACGGGCTGTCGTACACGACGTTCGCCTACGACCGCCTGCACATACGACCAGGAACGACGCGCGACGACACTGAGATCGAGGTCACGATCACCAACACCGGCGGCCACGCCGGCGAAGAGGTCGTGCAGCTGTACGTCACCGACGAAGTGGCGTCGGTGGCGCGGCCGCGCCGGCGATTGATCGGGTTCGGCCGAGTCGATCTGCAACCGGGCGAATCACAGACAGTCAAGTTCACCGTGCACCCGAGCCGCCTCGCGTTCTACGACCCGGACATGCGCTTCGTGTGCGAACCCGGCCAGTTCACCTTTGCCGTCGGCGCGTCGTGGAAGGACATCCGCCGCTTCTTCACCGTCAAGGTACGGGGCGACCTCGCCGAGTACCGCCAGCGCGACATCCGCTCGACGAACTTCGGGTAGCCGTGGCCCCCATAGGGGCCACGGCGCACCAACATTCGCAATTACCGTTGCGTCTGTGACCTCCGCGCAATTCATCTTCACCATGCACAGGGTCAGCCGGTTCCACCCGCCTGACAAGAACGTGCTCGCCGACATCACGCTCGCGTTCTATCCCGGAGCGAAGATCGGCGTCATCGGACCGAATGGCGCCGGCAAGTCCTCCTTGTTGCGGATCATGGCCGGGCTCGACGACGGCTACACGGGTGAGGCGCGACTGACGCCGGGCTTCACTGTCGGGCTGCTCGAGCAGGAGCCGCAGCTCGACGCGGACAAGGACGTGCAAGGCAACGTCATGGAAGGTGTCGGCGAGGTCGCCGCGCTGCTGACCCGTTACGACGAGGTGCTGGCGAAGTACGCGGATCCCGATGCGGACTACGACAAGATCGGCCAGGAGCAGGCGCGGCTCGAAGCGGAGATCGCGGCCAAGGGCGCGAACGATCTCGAGCGCACGATCGAGATCGCGATGGACGCGCTCCGTCTTCCGCCGGGCGACGCGGATGTCACGACACTGTCCGGTGGCGAACGGCGGCGGGTCGCGCTGTGCCGGTTGCTGCTGTCTAAGCCGGACCTGTTGCTGCTCGACGAACCGACGAATCATCTCGACGCGGAATCCGTGGCGTGGCTCGAACGGACGCTGTCGGAGTATCCGGGCACCGTCGTGGCCATCACGCACGATCGCTACTTCCTCGACAACGTGGCCCGCTGGATCCTCGAACTCGATCGCGGCCGGGGCATCCCCTTCGAGGGCAACTACACGTCGTGGCTCGAACAGAAACAAGAGCGGCTCCGTCGCGAGGAGAAGGCGGACTCGGCGCGACAGCGCACACTCGAGCGCGAGCTCGAATGGGTACACATGGCACCGAAGGCTCGGCAGGCGAAGGGCAAGGCACGTCTCGCGGCCTACGAGAAGCTGTTGGCAGAAGCAAAGGCGGCGGACGGACGGGGCGACCGGCTCGAGATCACCATTCCGTCCGGTGAGCGCCTCGGTGACGTGGTCATCGAGACCGAGCACCTGGCGAAGGGATACGGCGACCACTTGCTGATCGACGACCTGTCGTTCACGCTGCCTCCTGCCGGCATCGTCGGCGTCATCGGTCCCAACGGTGCAGGCAAGACGACGCTGTTCCGCATGCTGACCGGTGCGGAGAAACCCGACGACGGCGAGTTGCGCATCGGCCCGACCGTCGAGCTCGCCTACGTGGACCAGAGTCGCGACATCCTCGACTCCGACAAGACCGTGTACGAGGAGATCACCGACGGCCAGGACATCCTGCTCATGGGCGGCAAGGAGATGAACAGCCGCGCGTACGTGGCGTCGTTCAACTTCAAGGGCAGCGATCAGCAGAAGAAAGTCGGTGTGCTGTCGGGCGGCGAACGCAATCGCGTCCACCTCGCCAAGATGCTTCGCCGCGGCGGCAACGTGCTCCTGCTCGACGAGCCGACGAACGATCTCGACGTCGACACGCTGCGAGCGCTCGAAGACGGGCTCGAGTCGTTCGCCGGCTGCGCGGTCGTGATCAGCCACGACCGCTGGTTCCTCGATCGCATCGCCACCCACGTGCTCGCATTCGAAGGCCAGTCGCAGGTTCGTTGGTTCGAGGGCAACTTCAGCGAATACGAGTCATGGCGCCGCAAAGAACTCGGCGCCGCCGCCGACCAACCGCACCGCATCCGCTACAAGCCGCTGGTGCGCGGCTGAGTTCTTCGTACCAGCGACGGAGGGCCGCAGGGCTACTTGAACCCGGCGAGGACCTGGTTCGCTTCGGGTTGTTGGAGATGCAGGGTGGCGTTGTCGCCGTTCACCGCGACCGGCAAGGTCACCGACTCCGGGTGCGATCCCTTCATGTCCCACGCGAGTCGGATCGCGCCGAACAATCCCAACTTGTCGTCGACACGAAGGCCGTCCGTGACCTCACCGCCGGCCCGCAACAGCGTGATCGGGTTGCGCGACCCGGCAACCTTCCCCATCACCGCTCGCATGAACGCTTGCTGGCGCTCCACCCGACCGAGATCCGCCGTCGGGTCCTCATGCGCCTTCCCGTCTTCCTTGATCTCCGTGTAGTGCCTCGAACGGACATACGCGAGCGCCTGCTCACCATTCAGCTTCACGCTGCCGGTCTGCTTGACGTCGAGCCCGCTCTGGCTGTCGAACGCGGGATACGGGAAGTCGATGTTCACGCCGCCGACCGCGTCGACCAACCCGGCGAACGACACGAAGTCGACCTCCATGTAGCGGTTGATGGGTATCCCGAAGTTCTGCTGCACCGTCTTCAGCAAACGGCCGGGACCGCCGCCGAGGTCGTTGTTGTAGGCCGCGTTGATACGCGCGCGCTCGCCGGTGTCCGCGAGCGTGACGATGAGGTCGCGAGGGATCGACAGCATCTTCGCCCCGTCACCGTCCAACCGCAGCACCATGATGGTGTCCGCGCGCTCACCGGGAGGCTCGCCTGCCGCGGTGCTGCCCTCGGCGTTTGCGCGCGTGTCGGAACCGACGACGAGGATGTTGGTCCCGCTGCCACCGCCGTCGAGCAACGAGCCGACCGGCACGCGTTCGATCTGGCGGAACTTGATCTCTGCATAGATGAGACCGGCCGCGAGCAACACGATCGGAAGCAGCAGGCAGATGACGACGATCCACTTCAGCCTGCGGCGCCGCCGCGGCGTGCCGCGACCGCCAGGCGCCGTCGACGGCTCGGGCCGCGGCAATGGTGCCGGCTCTGGCCCGGGAGGTGGTCCGGGGGGGACGACGGTCGGCGGAAACGGCGGCAGCGAAGGTGGCGGTGCCGGCGGCTGTGTCGCGAGCGCGTCGGCTCCGGCGCGAGGGGGTGGAGCCTGGCCGACCGCGCTGGCGCCGACGAAGAAGCGGCGCTGATCGCGTTCCTGAGGCGGTTCCGCCGCCGGAGGAGGTGGCGGCGGACTCGCTGCGGCGCTGTCCGCTCGCGGACTGTGTGGGATGAAACGACGTTGTTGCGGATCCCATTCGACGGGATCCGCTTCCTGCTCGGGAAGATGTGCGAATGGGTCGGGATTCTCGGGCATCGCCTCGTTCACGGTAGTGGTCGTCCGACCGTCGTCGGGGCCGCGCGGGTACGTTCCAAGCGTGTCCCCTCGGTGGATTCGCCGGTGTGTCCTCACCGTGTGCGTCCTCGCGATCGGGGGGATGATCGTGGCATCGGTCACAGACCACAACGGCGTCGCCATCGCGACGGGCCTGATTGCAGCGGTCGCCATCGTGTGCCTGATCCTCGTCACCGCGGTCGCCGGTCCCGAAGCGTTCGGCGTGCGGCCGCCGGTGGACGAGGCCGCCGCCGCCGATCTCGAACGCCGGATCGACGCACTCGTCGCTTCCGGCGCCGACGAGGCGGAACTGCGCTCGCTGGTCCGAGCCGCGGGCCGGATGTACCGCCGCAGTTCGGCCGATAGGTGACTCGGGTGACGGCGCGGTCGGTTTCCTCTCCGTTCTGCCGGTGACAACGCGCGCTATTCGCGCGTTAGAACCGCACAAACCACTTCACATCGACGTGGGATCGGCCGATGGATAGTCATGGTGAAGTCGACCTCGCAGTGGAAGAGCCGCGCTGTCCTTCGCACGATCGAGGCGGGAAGCAGCGCGATGTGCGTCACCTGCGACGAGCAGGTCAAGTTCCGGGCGAAGGTCAGGGCCAACCAGGTCATCTGCAACGTGTACGTCGACGGCAAGTGGGACCGAGTCGAGCACTACCACCTCGACTGCTACGACACCGCCGGCAAGCCGTACGGTGAGCCCGCCACCAACGCTCCCTCCCGCGTTTCGTCAGCCGCCTGACGGCGCCGCCGCGAGCGCGGCGAGCACTCGTTCTGCCTGATCGGCGGCCGACCCGTCGGCCGGCGTCAGTCGCAACTCGGGTTCCTGGGGAGCCTCGTACGGGTCGTCGACGCCGGTGAACCCGACGATCTCGCCCCGCCTCGCCTTCGCATAGAGCCCTTTCGGATCCCGTGCCTCGCACACGTCGATCGGCGTATCGACGAACACTTCGACGAACTGCAGGGCGGCCGCCTCGTGGGCGGCGCGCGCTCTGGCCCGGTCGGCGCGATAAGGGCTGATCACCGGTACCAACGCGATCACGCCCGCGTCGGCGAACAGACGCGCGACCTCGCCCACGCGACGGATGTTCTCGGTCCGGTCCTCGGCGCTGAACCCGAGATCGCCGTTGAGCCCGTGACGAAGATTGTCGCCATCGAGCACGTATGCAGGACGACCGAGTTCCAGGAGCCGTACCTCGCACTCGTGCGCGACCGTCGACTTGCCCGATCCCGACAGACCGGTGAACCACACCGTTGCGCCGCGCGACAGTCGTTGCTCGCGGGACACCGCACTCTGGTGCCAGACGATGTTGTCGCTCACTGTGCGGGCGAGAGAATCATCCCGGCGGCGACCGTGTTGTTGGTCGCCTCGTCGATGAGCACGAAGCTGCCCGTGTCACGGTTGCGGCGGTACTCGTCGAAGAACAGCGGCGACTGCGTACGCAACGTGATGCGACCGATCTCGTTCAAGTCGAGTTCGGTCGCGTGCTCGTCGCGATGCAACGTGTTCACGTCGAGCCGGTACTGCAACTCGCGCACCATGGCCTTGACCGAGCGCGTGGTGTGCTTGAGGACGACGCGCGTGCCGGCGCGGAGCGAAGACTGCTCGGTCATCCAGCACACGGTCGCGTCGATGTCCTGCCCGGTGTGCGGGCGGTTGTGGCGACGGCAGATCATGTCGCCGCGCGACACGTCGATGTCGTCGGACAGGGTGATCGTCACCGCCATGGGCGAGAACGCTTCCT
Source organism: Acidimicrobiales bacterium (assembly GCA_036257895.1). Lineage (GTDB taxonomy): Bacteria > Actinomycetota > Acidimicrobiia > Acidimicrobiales > JACDCH01 > DATAES01. The sequence continues at coordinate 50,892 of DATAES010000151.1, read as the reverse complement.
CCTCGGGACCGTCGTGGGTGACGATCGAACGGATCGTCGACTCGAAACCGGACGGCAACACGACGACCTCGTCCCCTGGCTTCAGCACCCCGCCCGCCATGGTTCCCGCGTAGCCGCGGTAGTCGTGGTACGGACCTGTCTGGTCCTGCGGACGGATGACGTACTGCACAGGGAAGCGCGCGTCGATGAGGTTGCGGTCAGACGCGATGTGCACTTCTTCGAGATGGTGCAGCAACGACGAACCCTCGAACCAGGGCATGTTCGGTGAGCGGTTGACGACGTTGTCGCCGTGCAGTGCGGAGATCGGCACGAACGTGAGATCGTGCACGTCGAGCTTCATCGCGAAGTCGCGGAATTCGGCCTTGATCTCTTCGAACACGTCTTCGTCGTAGTCGACGAGATCCATCTTGTTGACGCAGAGCACCAGGTGCGGGATGCCGAGCAGGCTCGACAAGAACGCGTGCCGCCGGCTCTGTTCGAGAACTCCCTTGCGGGCATCGATCAGGATCAACGCGAGGTCGGCGGTCGACGCCCCTGTGACCATGTTCCGCGTGTACTGCACGTGGCCGGGAGTGTCGGCGATGATGAACTTTCGCTTCGGCGTGGCGAAGTAGCGGTACGCGACATCGATCGTGATGCCCTGTTCGCGCTCGGCCCGAAGGCCGTCGGTGAGCAGGGCGAGGTCGGTGTACTCGTCACCACGAGCGCGTGACGTGCGCTCGACGGCTTCGAGTTGATCTTCGAAGATCGCCTTCGAGTCGTAAAGCAGCCGTCCGATCAACGTCGACTTGCCGTCGTCCACCGATCCCGCCGTCGCAAATCGCAGCAGTTCCATCAGAAATAGCCTTCGCGCTTTCGGTCTTCCATGCCGGCTTCGCTGATGCGGTCGTCCGCCCGCGTCGCGCCGCGTTCGGTGATGCGGGTGGCGGACACCTCTGCGATCACCTCGTCCACCGTGGTCGCGCTGGACTCGACGGCACCGGTGCACGAGGCGTCGCCCACGGTTCGGAATCGCACGAGCGCCTGGAACGGTTCCTCGCCGTCCATCAACGTGACGTAGTCCGTGACGGCGAGCAACATCCCGTCGCGTCGGAAGACCTCGCGATGATGGGCGTAGTAGATCTCCGGCACGGCGATGCCTTCGTCGGCGATGTATTGCCAGATGTCGAGCTCGGTCCAGTTGCTGAGGGGGAACACCCGGATGTGCTCGCCCTTCCGGTGGCGGCCGTTGTAGATGCTCCAGAGCTCGGGCCGCTGGTTCTTCGGATCCCATTGGCCGAACTCGTCACGGAAGCTGAAGACGCGCTCTTTGGCACGCGCCTTCTCCTCGTCGCGTCGCGCACCGCCGAAGACGGCATCGAAGCGGTGCTCCTCGATGGCGTCGAGCAAGGTCACGGTCTGCAAGCGGTTGCGGCTCGCACGAGGCCCGGTCTCCTCGACGACGCGCCCGCTGTCGATGGAATTCTGCACGGAAGCGACCACGAGGCGGGCCCCGAGCTCGGCCACTCGCGCGTCCCGGAAGGCCAGGACCTCGTCGAAGTTGTGACCGGTGTCGATGTGCATCACGGGGAACGGGAGCCGAGCCGGCCAGAACGCCTTCTCCGCCAGCCGCAGCATCACGATCGAGTCCTTGCCGCCCGAAAAGAGCAGAACCGGCCGCTCGAATTCCGCCGCAACCTCACGGAAGATGTGGATCGATTCCGCTTCGAGAGCGCGCAGGTGAGACAGCTCGTATGGCATGGGAATGAAAAGTTGACCAGAGCGCTCCGTATTCCTGCAACTACGGGCCGTCCCACTAGCGTCGGCCGCCATGCTTTCGGACCACGAGGTTGCGGCGGACGTGGCCACACGGGCCGGTGCGCTGCTCCTCGAGTTGCGAGCCAAGGCCGGAGGGACGGCCCACGACTGGTGGTCGCTGCGGGACGAAGGCGACTGGTCGGCCCACCGGTTCATCGTCGAGGCGCTCGGTGAGCTGCGCCCGGAAGACAAGGTCCTGTCGGAGGAGGGCATCGAGGACCGATCCCGACTCGGGGCGGAGCGGGTCTGGATCGTCGATCCGCTCGATGGCACTCGCGAATTCGGCGAACCGGGGCGCGCCGACTGGGCCGTCCACGTGGCGCTCGTCGACGGTCGCGGTGAGCCCCTGGCCGGCGCAGTGGCGTTGCCCGCCATGGGCATCACGCTGGCGACTGATCCCCCGCCGCCCGAACCGGCTCGCCATGACGGGCCACCGCGCGTGGTGGTGAGCCGCACCCGTCCTCCCGCGGTCGCGCTGCGCATCGCCGAGGCACTCGGCGCCGACCTGGTCGCCATGGGCTCTGCCGGCGCGAAGGCGATGGCCGTCGTGCTCGGCGAGGTCGACGTCTACGCGCACGCCGGCGGACAGTACGAGTGGGACAACTGCGCGCCGGTCGCCGTCGCGCGAGCAGCGGGATTGCACGCGTCGCGCATCGACGGACGATCGCTCGTCTACAACCAGTCCGACCCGTGGTCACCCGACTTGTTGATCTGCCGATCGGATCTCGCGGCGACGGCGATCGCCGCTGTATGAGCGTCGTCCTGTACGACGTTGCGGACGGCGTCGCCACCGTCACCCTGAATCGTCCCGAGCGCTTGAACGCGTGGACAGGGCGGATGAACCACGAGTACCGCGATGCGATGGCGCGCGCCGAAGCCGACCGTGCAGTGCGTGTGATCGTCGTGACCGGAGCAGGCCGCGGGTTCTGTGCCGGAGGCGACACCGACGCGCTCGAGAAGATCTCGGTCACGGGTGAATACGACGCGGGCGTTGACGTTGCGTCTCTTGCGACACCCGGCCATGGCGTCCGTCCCGAGTACGAGCACGTGTACGCGTTCCACTACGGCATCCCGAAGCCGATCATTGCCGCGATCAACGGCGCGGCCGCCGGCGTCGGTCTCGTCCTTGCCTGCTTCTGCGACATCCGTTTCGCCGCCGCGGGCGCGAAGCTCACGACCTCGTCGGGACGATTGGGGCTCCCCGCCGAACACGGCTTGTCGTGGGTGCTGCCGCGACTCGTGGGGGTCGGCCATGCCGCCGACCTGTTGTTGTCGTCGCGCGTCGTGTTCGCGGAGGAGGCGGCACGGATCGGGCTCGTGAATCGCGTCCTGCCGCCCGACGAGCTGCTGACGTTCACGGTCGACTATGGCAGGACGATCGCGGCGGAGATCAGCCCCGCCGCCAACGCCGCGGCGAAGCGTCAGCTGTACGCCGATCTGGACCGCGACGTCGGGGCCTCCACCACAGAAGCCGAGCGCCTTCTCGACGAGATGGTGAGACAGCCGGACTACGCGGAGGGAGTCCGCGCCTGGATGGCCAAACACCCTCCGAACTTCGGGTCGCCGTGGCCCCTATAGGGGCCACGGCGCACCAACATTCGTCGGGGGCCGAGCGCGTCAGCGGCGGGTGCCGAACTGGTTCCAGCTGGTGATCGACGGAGCGGGTCGGCGGGGTGCGATGCCCCACGTCCCGGTGGGGCGGCCGAGGGGCAACAGGGCGGCGACCTCGTATCGGTCCGGGATACCGCACACGCTGCGCACTTCTTCTTCGTGGATCCGGTACACGGTCGTGAGCACGGTGCCGATGCCCATCGACCGGGCGGCCAGCACGGCGTTCTGCACCGCCGGGTACACCGATGCGTACGTCGGGCCGACATCCATCTCGCCTTCGTCATCGGACACCGTCATCGAGATGCGGGGCATGAGGACGAGCACCATCGCGGGGGCCGATCCGATCGTGTCCGCGAGATGGCGCGACGCCGCCCAGTTGCGTTCGTGCCGCCGTCGCGCGTTCTCGTCTGTGAACGGCGGGAACAGCTTCAGCACAGCGGGCTCGTAGCGGTCGTACGCGCGCCTGTACAGCTCGCCGATCGCCCGCCGCCGGTCTGCGTCCGTCACCACGACGAACTGGTACGGCTGGATGTTGCCGCCACTCGGCGCCTGCACGGCCGCAGCCAGGATCCGTTCGATCTCCTCGTCGGTCACCGGTTCGTCGGTGAACCGCCTCATCGACCGCGTCGTCATCAGCCCGTCGTAGAGCTCCACCAGTTCAGACTCCCTTGAAGTTGGGCGGACGCTTCTCCCGGATGGCGGCGAGCGCTTCGGCGTGATCGGCGGACCGGAACGTCGTGATCTCGAGCGCGGTCGCGAGGTCGAACGACGTGCCCGCAACCTGCTTCACGAATTGGTTCACCGCTTGCTTCGTGTACTGGACCGCCAAGGGCGCACCCGCCGCCAGCTTGCGCGCGAACGTCATCGCCCGCTCGACCACCTCGTCGTCGGGCGCGACCTCCGTCACGAGTCCCAGCCGAGCCGCGTCGACCGCGCTCACCGGGTCGCCGGTCAACAGATAGCGCTTCGCCAGCATCGGTCCGATGGCCAGTGGCCACGCCACGGTGCCGCCGTCGCCGGCGACGATCCCGACGCGTACGTGCGGATCTGCGATCGTCGCGGACTCTGCCATGAACACCGCATCGCACAACAGCGCGATCGACGCGCCCAGACCGATGGCGTGACCGTTGAGGGCACACACGATCGGCAGATGCACGTCGAGCAGGTCCCAGATGATCTGCTTGCCATCCCGTCGTAGCGCCTCGAGCCTGCCGGGCTCCTGCAGTTGCGGGAACCACTCGAAATCGCCGCCCGCGGAGAACGCACGACCGTGAGCGGTCAACACGATGGCCCGCGCCTCGCGCTCACGCTGCAGCATCGGGAACAATTCTGCGAGCGCGCCGTGCAGCTCCTCGCCGACCCGGTTGAGATCGTCGCCCGGAACGTCGATCGTCACGACGAGTACGTCGCCATCGCGCGCGGTGCGGATCATCGCGGCAGTCCGAGAAGCCGTTCGCCGACGACGCGGAGCCCACTCACAGCTGCGCAGTATCAGTCTCGAGACCCAGTCGCAGGCGACCGGCCAGTTCGTACGTGCGGGACGAGGTGATGGCGTGTTGGGTCGCGACATGGACGTCGCGCAGCACTCGTTGCAAGGCGCTGTCCTCGTAGACCGCGACGCCACCGGCCGCGGTGTACATCCGGTCGACCACTTGCGCGCCGATGGACATCGCGTGGGTGGCGGCGAGGCGGATGACGCGCCGCTGCTCGTCCGAAACCGTGTCGCCCGCGAGCACGGTCGTCCATGCATCGCCCACCGCATCCGCGACGAAGGCGCGCGCCGACCGCAGCGAGGCTTCTGCGATCGCGACGTCGGCCTGCACCGGGGTTCGTTCGGCCAGTGGACGCGAGCTCCCTTGCGGTCGTTTCGTCGCCGCGAGCACGATCAGCTCGTCGATCGAACGCCGCGCCAGTCCGAGTGCGATCGCCGAGACACCCAGCGCTAGCAGACCGAAGAACGAGAACCGGTAGAGCGGGCCGTCCTCACGGGGCACGGCGCCCGCGAGCGCGAACCACCGGTCTTCGGGGACGAACGCGTCGTGCACCTGATAGTCGGTGCTTCCGGTTCCCTTGAGGCCCGCGACGTACCAGGTGTCGAGGATCTCGACATCGCCGAGGTCGAACAGCACGAACTTGGCCGTGGGTCGTTCGTCGCCGTCGGGACCGCCTCCGTGCACGACGCAGCCGCCGCCGATGGCCGTGCAGTGCGCAATGCCCGATCCCCACTGCCACCGACCTCTGACCGAGATGCCACCGTCGACTCGCTTGCCGCGTCCCATGGGCGCTGCGAACCCGCCGGTGATCGCATCCGGTGATCCGTAGACGGCTCGTGCGTGGTCAGCGGGGAGGAATCCCCCGATCAGACCGGTCGTCATCGCGATCATCACGCACCACCCGGTCGACCCGTCGTGAGCGGCGATCTCCTCCATCACGGCCAGGCCGTCCGCTGCGCTCACTTCACCGCCGCCGTAGCGCGCCGGGACGAACAGTTTGAACAGGCCAGCCGCCGCCAGGTCCTCGACGATGTCACCAGGCAGCGTGCGGTTCTGCTCGATCTCGGCGCTGCGCGGCGCGACCTTGGCGCCGATGCGGGCCGCGAGCTCGATCGGCGTCTCGGCGCGCTCGCTCACGCCAGCCCGAGCTCGCGCCGCACTTCTTCGGTGTGCTCGCCCAACCCCGGCACCGGACCACGAGGCCCGGCATCGCCGGCGTCGGTGAACCGGACCGGCGTCGCGACTGCCCGATGGGCGTCCGAGCCGAGCCCGTCCGGAACGTCGACGAACGCGCCCGCGGCGATGGCCTGCGGATCGTTGACGACGTCCTCAGCGGTGTTCACCGGTGCCCACCACACGTCGTGCTCGTCGAGCACCGCGGTCCACTCGGCCCGGGCGCGGCTGGCGAACAGCTCGTCGAGCTCGGCGATCAGCTCCTTGGCGTTGTACCGCCGGTCGCGTGCGGTGCGGTAGCGATCGTCATCCGCCCAGCGGTCGCGGTCGACGGCACGGAGCAGCTTGGGCCACATGCGATCGGCCTCGACGCCGAGCAACCAGAACCACTTCTCGTCGGCGGCCCGGTACACGTTGATCATCGGGTTGGACTGCTCGGTGCGGGGCAGGGTCGACGCCAGCTTGCCGAGCCGCAACTGGATGCCGAGGTCCCATCCGAGGCAGTAGATGCCGGTGCGCAGGAGCGATGTCTCGACGACCTGACCCTCCCCGGTGCGCTCGCGTTGCCACAGCGCGCCGAGGATGCCCGCAAGCGTCGTGATCGCCGTGACGTGGTCGCCGACCCCGCCCCGGAACTGCGGCTGCGGGTCGTCCGGCGGTACCGCCAGCGCAGCGAGACCCGACCGGGCCCAGAACGCGCCCACGTCGTAGCCCGCCCGCCATGTCTCCGGGCCCTCGCGGCCGTATCCGGTCACCGTGGCGTAGACGAGCCTCGGATGCGCGGCCCGCACCGCTTCCGGTCCGAGGCCGAGACGATCGACGGCCTCGGGGCGAAGGTTGGTCATGAACACGTCGGCGGTTTCGAGCAGCGTGTCCATTGCATCGCGGCCCTCGTCGGTCTCGAGGTCGAAGACGACCGATCGTTTGCCGCGGTTGTCGAGATCGAACGGCGGGCTCGGCAGATCGCCACGGCCGCCGGCGGTCACCGCGAGCATGCGTCGCATCGGGTCGCCCGACGGTGCCTCGACCTTGATGACGTCGGCGCCCCAGTCGGCCATGATCCCCGCGGCTGCCGGCCCGGCAACCCACACGCCGAGCTCGACGACACGAATCCCTTCGAGCATGACCTCAGCCTCGCGCGACCAGCGAGGTCACACTTCGAGCACTGTCACCGTTCCGGTGTCGCCGTCCACTTCCACCGAAGCACCGTTCGGGATCTTCCGGGTCGCATCCGTCACCGACACGACACAAGGGATGCCGAGCTCGCGGCTGACGATGATGGCGTGACTCAGGGGCGCACCGACGTCGACGACCACGGCGGCCGCCGGCACGAACAGCGGCGTCCATGACGGATCCGTGATCGGCGCGACCAGCACGTCGCCCGGCTCGAGCGTCGTCGGATCATGCGAGTCGAGCACGACGCGCGCTCGGCCGCGCGCCTTGCCGGGACAGCCCGGGATGCCCTGGAGCACGTCCCCGTCGCCTGCAACCGCGGCGGGTCGCGCGTCACGACGCGGCCACGACGACGGCGACGGCGGCTCACCTTCGAACACGAATGTCGGCTCGAGCGTGACCAGCTCCGCGTAGATGGCTTCGCGCTCGCGGATCGTTTCGGTCAGCGAGCCCGGGTCGGCGGCCAGTTGGTCGAGCTCATCCCAGCGCACCATGCCGAAGTTGTTCGGCTGGTCGAACACGCCGCGCTCGACGTAGCGCCGGCCGAGCTCGTGCATGGCGAGACGCAGCTCGTGCGTGAGGCGGATCGCGTTCGTCTTCGAGCGCTCGCGGCCGGCAAGGAAGAGCGGTGCAGCCCGCAACGCCGCAAGGAACTGCCCGTGGGTCTCGGCGTCACCTTCGAGCATCGCGGCGATGTCGGCACCGACTCGTTCCCTTTCCTGCGCGCGCGCTGCCTGGTGCTCGAGCGGCGCACCATCGTCCGGCGTCCGGCGCATCTGTTCGATGGCAACGAGCGCGAGCTCGGGCTCGATCTCCCACGTCGGTGATCGCATCTCCCACTCGTTCGGTCCGCGGGCGCCGTACTCGTGCAGGAACTCACCGAACCGGACCTTGAACTCGTCGCTGTCGGCGGGCAGCCGCGACAGGTCCCACATCGCATAGCTCGGCGCCGCGGACTCGACGTCGCCGACGCCGGCCATGAGGCGAAGCATGTCATCGGGACGCCCGACAGCCGCGCACACCTGTTGGATGAGGCCCACCGGAACCGTGGCGCAGTACGAGATGAACAGATGGTGGCCGAAGAGCCGGCGGAAGTGTTCGTCCGTCAGGTCGCGCATGCGGTCAACGAGCGCGGCATCGCTCAGCTGCGTGAGATCGGGCCGTTCGTCACGGAGCCGGTCGAGGAGACGTTCGTCCTCGGCGAGCTCCGGCAACGACTCGGTGGTGAGCGCCCAGCCGAGCGTCTGCTGGATCCGCTCGGTGTGGCTCGGGCTCTCATCCGTCGGCTGCGGCGCATATGGCGGCACGCCCGGCATCTCGCCCCAGAGTTGGTTGTCGATCGACTCGGCCGTGAGACCAGGCGTCCGTACGCCGAGGATCCGGCTGATCGACACGTTGAGATAGCAGTAGCCGCCGAAGATTCCGATGATCTCGGTGTTGTCGGGATCGAACTCGTCGGCATCGAACGCACCGAAACGCACGAACGCATCCCGCCATCCGTGCTCCGCGTAGCGCTTGATGGTGTCGCCGCTGAGCGGCGCTACCGGGTCGGGAAAGACTTCGCCGACGTTGCCCCGAGTGAAGATCGGATACCTCGTACTCGGTTGCGAATCGACGATCCACCGGTCGATCACTGGCTTGTCCCCTTTGATCGAGTGGCCGGATGGTACCTGCACCGGGCAGAGTGGCCAGGGCGTGACAGCAGCACCGCAGGTATCACCCGACGTCGAATACGGCTCCTTCACCGATCACGGCCCATGGGTCGTCGAGTTGGATGCCCTGACGTGGCGCCGAGATGTCGATCGTCTCCGCGCGAGCGTTCGGGCCTCGGTGCCGGAGCTGACTCGCTATCGACGAGTGCCGCCGGGCGGGCGGATGCTGGTGACGCTGCGCGATCTCGGCCTGCCCGTCGCGGTGTGGGCGGTGCGCGAGCGCGGCACCGAAGCATCGGTCGCCGGCATCTCACGGAGGTTGCGCATTGCTGCCGAGCGGTTAGGGCCGACGTACATCAAGCTCGGGCAGATCATCTCGTCGGGTGAAGGCATCTTCCCGGAACCGCTCGTCGCGGAATTCCGGAAGTGCCGCGACCAGGTGCCGCCCGAGCCATTCGACGTGGTGCGCCGGGTCATCGAGGAGGACTTGCTGCAGCCTCTGAATGCGGTCTTCCGCACGATCGAACGAACACCGTTGGCCGCGGCATCGATCGCGCAGGTGCATGCCGCCACGCTCGTGTCCGGCGAGGAGGTCGTCGTCAAGGTGCAGCGACCGCAAGTGAGCGAGCTGGTCCACCGAGACCTTCGCGTCATGTCGTGGGTGGCACCGCACCTCGTCGGGCGCATACCGGTCGCGGCGCTCGCCAATCCTCCCGCGCTCGTCGAGCTGTTCGCCGAGACCATCGCCGAGGAGCTCGACTTCCGCCTCGAGGCGGACAACATGCTCGAGGTCGCGCACGCGTTCGCGCTCCTGGGCCAGCGCGGCTACGTCATCCCGCGGCCGCATCCTTCGCTCGTCACCCGTCGCGTGCTGGTGATGGAACGTCTCCGCGGCTTCGCGTTCGAGGACGTCGCCGGCATGAAGGACGCCGGCGTCGACACGCACGAGGTCGTGCGCACGGGCATGGTGGGCGGCATGGAGGGCGCGCTCATCCACGGCATCTTCCATGGCGACCTGCACGGCGGGAACCTGTTCGTGATGGCCGACGGTCGCACCGCCCTCATGGACTTCGGCATCACCGGACGGCTGTCCGAACCGAAACGTCTGGCGCTCCTGCGACTCTTGATCGCTGGCTCGATGAACGACGTGCGCGGCCAACTCGGAGCGTTGCGCGATCTCGGCGCTCTGCCGTCCGACACGGACCTCGACGCGATCATCATCGACCTCGGTCTCGATCGACCCCCCGTCGACCCGACGACGATGACGGGTGACGAGCTGGTCGGGGAGATCCAACGCACCATCAAGGCCCTGCTCGGCATCGGCGCGCGCCTGCCGAAGGAGCTGATGCTGTTCGTGAAGAACATGATGTTCCTCGACGGCGCGATCGCAACGCTCGCGCCGGATCTCGACATCTTCGGCGAGATCGCGGAGATCTCGATGCACTTCGCCAACGCCCACGGCGAGCGCATCGCGGCGGAGCTCGGGCTCGATCCCGACGCGTGGCAACTCGACATGACGGGCGTGAAGGCCAGCTTCGGCCTCGACGACTCCGTCGAGAAGCTCACGTACCGAGAGTTGCAGGAGCGCCGTGCGGTCATCCGCGAACGCCTCGAAGGCCAACGCCGCCACAAGCGCTAGCCACCCAGCCGTTTCGGCGTGCAGAACGGCCCTATAGGGTCCACGTTGCACGCAAGAACGACAGGGTGCGCCGGAGGGGGCAGCAATGGAGCGTCGGCGACTGGGTCGAACCGGGCACGAGAGCAGCGTCGCCATCCTCGGGGGGGCCGCGTTCTGGATGTCCTCGGAAGAGCAAGGTGCTCGGGGCCTCACACTCGCGATGGAACACGGTGTGAACCACCTCGACATCGCGCCGCAGTACGGCGACGCGCAGAAGGCCGTCGGCCCTGCCGTTCCCGCGGTGCGCGACGAGCTGTTCGTCGCGGCCAAGACGTTGCGATCGAATCCGGATGGTGTCGTCGACCAGTTCGACGACAGCCGGCGACTGCTCGGCTGCGACGTCCTCGACCTGTACCAAGCGCACGCCGTCACCACACTCGACGAGCTCGAGAACCGCGCCCCTGGCATCGAGCGCATCCTCCAGCTGCGCGACGAAGGCAAGTGCCGCTTCGCCGGCATCACGGGCCACGACCTCACGGTGCCGCGCACGTTTCTCGAAGCGCTGCGGCGCTACGACCTCGACACGGTGATGTTCCCGGTGTATCCGCGCCTGTGGGCCGACCCGGTCTACCGAGAAGCCGCCGAGGAGCTGCTCGCAGTGTGCGCCGAGCGCGACCTGGGCGTGATGGTCATCAAGGCCGTCGCTCGCCGGCCATGGCCCGATCAGCGGCCCCTGGCGGACGTGATCGCGGGCGACCCCGCCACTGCAGACCGGTGGGCAACGTCGTGGTACGAGCCACAGAAGGACGATGACGGCATCGAACGGGGCGTGTCGTTCGCGCTGTCGACACCCGGCGTGCACGCGTTCTGCACACCGGGCGATCTCGGCTTGCTCCCCCGCGTGCTCGAAGCTGCCGAGCGGTTCACCCCGATGGCTGCCGAGGACCGCGCGGATGCAGCCGCCGGGATGGCGGACGAGGACGTGATCTTCCCGATTCCGAGATGATGGCTGGTTCAGCGAATCGGAGGTTCGCTCCGTGACCTTGCGCCTCGAAACTGTGACGATCGATGCGCATGATCCGCATGCACTCGCACGATGGTGGGCGGAGGCGCTCGACTACGAGGTCGGCGGCGAAGAACCGGATGAGATCTGGATCCAGCCGAAGGGTGGCGCGAACGGAGCGACCCTTCTCTTTCTCGAAGTGCGCGACGACAAGACCGCGAAGAACAGGATCCACCTCGACCTCCGTCCGGACGATCGTGATGCCGAGGTGGCGCGACTCGAGTCGATGGGCGCGACGCGCGTCGACATCGGGCAGACCGGCGAGGAGACGTGGATCGTGCTCGCGGATCCGGAAGGCAACGAGCTCTGCGTGCTGAGAAGCGCCGAGTAGTACCCACCCCCGTAGACCATCGTCTGGCAATGTTGGTGCGCCGTGGCCCCTATAGGGGCCACGGCGACCCGGAGTTCGACCGGGGGACGTGGACAGTGGCGCGGTCGATGCACGACAGTGAGCGTGATGGATTTCGAGACCCTGCGTTACGAGGTGTCCGACGGGCTCGCGCGGCTCACGCTCAACCGGCCGGAGAACATGAACGGGATGACGAACAGGATGGTGCGCGAAGCACGCGACGCGCTCGAGCAGGCGGCGGGCAACGCGTCGATCCGCGTGCTGGTGCTCACCGGCGAGGGCAAGGCGTTCTGTCCCGGAGCCGATCTCAAGCACTTCACGAGTGGCGAGGCCGACGAGCGGCTCACGTCACGCGAGTTCGTGGTGACGACGCTGCTGCACGAGATCCGCGCCGTCACCGTCGCGGCGATCAACGGCGCGTGTGCGGGCGCCGGCTTGGGGTGGGCCCTGGCGTGCGACCTGCGGGTGATGTCCGCCGGTGCTCGACTCAACACCGCGTTCCTCGACGTTGCCGTGGCCGGCGACATGGCGATCCCATGGTCGCTCCCCCGCATCGTCGGCGCGGCGCGAGCGCGCGACCTGTCCTTCTTGCCGCGGCGTATCGACGCTGCGGAAGCGCTCCAGATCGGCTTGGTGGCGCGCGTCTTCCCTGACGAGTCGTTCAGAGCCGACACCGAGGAGGTGCTCACCACGCTCCTCGAGAAGTCGCCGACCGCGCTACTGGGGTTGAAGAGGAACTACGTGGCCGCCGAACGGATGTCGTTCGCCGACTTCGTCGACTACGAGGCAGAGCGTCACCTGAAGATCGCGGCGAGCGAGGACACCGCGGAGGCGTTCCGCGCCTTTGTCGAGAAGCGCAAGCCGGTGTTTCGATGACGTGGATCCGCCTGCGACAGGTCGCGCTCGTTGCACGCGACCTCGACGCAGTCGTCGCTGACCTGGGGCGCGAGCTCGGGTTGCAAGTCGCGTTCAACGATCCTGCTGTCGCGACATTCGGGCTGCGCAACGCCGTGCTGCCGGTGGGGACCCAGTTCGTCGAGGTCGTGTCACCGACGAAGGAGGGCACCGCCGCAGGCCGGCAGCTCGACCGGCTCGGTGGCGACGGCGGCTACATGGTGATCTGCCACACCGACGAGCACGAGCAAGTGCGCGCCCGCGCCGAGGAACTCGGCATGCGCAAGGTCCTCGACGCCGACGAGCACGGCTACAAGATCATGCAACTTCACCCGAGCGACACGGGTGGGTCGTTCCTCGAGATCGACTTCCAGCCGGGAGGCGACGATTTCAACGGGCCATGGATGCCGGCGGGTCCCGACTGGCAGCGCGCCGTTCGCACCGAAACCGTCGACGGCATCTCCGGCGTCGAGTTGCGCGTACCGGACGCCGACAAGGTCGCAGCCCGGTGGAGTGAGATCCTCGCCCTGCCCGTCGTCGAGGGCGTGATCGAGCTCGACAACGCGAGCCTTCGCATCGTCGACGGAACGGGTGGACTCGCCGCCGTCGACCTACGCGGATCTGGCGACGGAACCCGCCGGATCGGCGGCGTCGAGTTCCGCTTCTGACCTCAGCGCGCGGCGTTGCGCCGGGCCACGGCGTCGATCGTGACCGCAGCCAGCAAAACGAGCGCGGTCACCACGTACTTCGCCGCCGCGCTGTAGCCCTGGAGGCCCATGCCGTTGTCGATCGCCGCGATCACGAGGCCGCCGAGCACGGCGTGGATCGCCTTGCCCCGCCCGCCGAACAGGCTCGTGCCCCCGATCACGGCCGCGGCGACGGCGTAGAGCACGAGCGTTCCGCCCTCGAGCGACGTGGACACCGAGCGCAACCGTGACGCAGTGACGATGCCCGCGATGCCGGCTGTGAAGGACGACAGCATGAAGCACATCGTGCGGATGCGAGAGAGGTTGATACCGGCGCGGCGTGCTGCTTCTGCGTTGCCGCCGATGGCATACACGTAACGACCGAAGCGCGTGCGACCGAGCAGGAACGTCCACGCGGTCAGCACCGCCAGCACGAGCAACACGACCCACGGCACGCCCTGGATCGGCACGAGCCGCCCGCGATCGGTGTTGCAGATGATCACGAGGATGATGCCCGCGACCGCCGAAGCCGCGATCTTGATCACCGTCACGACCGCGGGCGGAGCCACGAGACCTGACGCGCGCCGGCGCGCCTCGCGGAACCACGTGCGCGCGCCGAACGCGGCGACGATCGCGATCATCGCTAGCCAACTGCCCGCGGGTGTGAGGTTGCCGCTCGTGATGTTGTTGATGACGTCGTCGTTGATCGGCTGCGAGCCGCCTTGACCGAGTATCAGCAACATCACGCCTTGCCACCCGAGCAGACCGGCCAGTGTCACGACGAACGACGGGAGGCCGAAGCGAGTGATGATCGTTCCCTGCAGCAGGCCAATCAGCGCGCAGACGACTAGACCCGCCAGGATCGCCGCCCACCAGGGCCAGCCGGTCGACTCTTTCACCAACTCCGCGGTGACGACACCGCCGATGCCGCTGACGAAGCCGATCGACAGATCGATCTCGCCGAGCAACAGCGCGAAGATCTCACCCATTGCCAGCAGCATGTACGGCGCGCCCTGGATCAGCAGGTTGACGATGTTCCCGGCTGTCAGGAAGTTCGGGTTCAGCCACTGGAACAGGATCGAAATGAGGAGCAGCCCGCCGACCACCGGGAGCACGCCGCTGTCGCCCGACTTGATGCGGACGTACACCACCCGCGTGTAGTCGCGGAGGGTCTCGGCGACGGCCTCGGGCGGCTCGGTGACTTCGGTCTCCGCGACGGCCGCCTCGACCAGTTCGTGGTCGACCGCGGCCGGTTCGGGCTCGTCAACCGCGGTCATCGGCCATCTTCACCGTTCGGGTCGACACGCCGGTGGTCATGAGGTCGACCGCGATCTGGGGATCCATCTCCGCCCGAGGCCGCACCGCGACGAGGCGCCCGAGACGGAGCACCGTGATGCGGTCGGCCACCTGGAACACGTCGTTCATGTTGTGCGACACGATCAGAACTGCGAGCCCTCGGTCGGCAAGCCGGCGCACGAGATCGAGGACCATCCGCGTCTGCGCGACGCCGAGCGCGGCGGTGGGCTCGTCCATGATCACCAGCTTCGAGTTCCAGAGGACCGCTTTCGCGATGGCGACCGATTGACGCTGGCCGCCCGAGAGCGATGCGACAAGCTGACGCACCGAACGCACTGTCGTGACCGCGAGCCCGCCGAGGGTCTGGCCCGCGGCGCGCTCCATGTCCTCCTCGTCCAGGGCGTGGTGCCGCACCTTCTCGCGACCGAGGAACATGTTCTGGACGATGTCGAGGTTGTCGCAGAGCGCGAGGTCCTGGTGGACGGTCTCGATGCCCAGCGCCGACGAGTCCCGGGGGGACCGGAGGTGAGCCGGCGTCCCCTCCCAGAGGATTCTGCCGGTGTCAGGGCTGTGAATGCCGGCGATGCACTTGATGAGCACGGACTTGCCGGCGCCGTTGTCGCCGGTCAACGCCATGACCTCGCCCGAGAGGATGTCGAGGTCGATGTCGACGAGCGCGTGCACGTTGCCGAAGCTCTTCCCGATGCCCTCGAGACGGAGCAACGGGCTGGCGCTCGACGACGTTCGTTCGGGTTCGCTTTGCACAGTGGCGTCCGGGTTCACGACCTGGTTCCTCCCCGGGCCTCACCGACCAACTGGCACAGCTGCATTGTGGTTCGCCGGCGGACGCGGTGCACGAGAAGCCCTCGTCCACCGCGTCCCCCCAGCGTCGACTACTTGATCCCCGCCGCAGAGCACTGCGTGGCCACGGCAGTGACACAGAGCGCCGCGACCGTCACGGCACCGTCCTTGACGACGGTGGCCGACATGTTGTCGACCGTGACCCACGTCGGCTTCAGCAGCACCGACGGCACGTCGGTGTTCGCCTGCGTGTCCTTCGTCGTGCCGTTGACCAGCGCCGACGGCGGATCCTCACCGGCCCGCATGTAGATGGCGACTGCGGCCGCGGCCTGGGCCTCGAGGTAGATCGGCTTGTAGACGGTGCCGCACTGGTAGCCCTTCAGGATGTTCTGGAGCCCGGATGTCGACGCGTCCTGCCCGGTCGTCGGGAACGTCTTTGCCGGGATCTGCTGGCGCTGCAGGCTCGCGATCACCGCGTTCGCGTTGTCGTCGTTCGGCGTCACGGCCGAGTTGATGTTGGGATTGGCCGTGTACTGCTGCTCGAACGTGGTGGCTGCCACCGTCGGGGTCCACGTGCCTGCCGGCTCACCGACCTTCACGTAGTCGCCGGAATCGAACTTCGGCTGGAGCACGCCGTTGTAGCCCTGCGCGAACAGGCCGGCGTTGTTGTCGGTGGGATCGCCGTCCATCACGAGAACGTTCGGCTTCGCCACCTTCCAGTCGGTGGCGCAGTCGATGAAGCCCTGGCCGATGAGCTTGCCGACCTCCACGTTGTCGAAGCTGACGTACACCCGGTCGGGGTCGCCCCCCTTCACGAGGCGGTCGTAGTCGATGACCCTGACGCCCTTGGCCGCGGCGGCTGACTCGATCGCCGCGCCGCTGCCCGAATCGAGCGCATCGACCAACAGCACGGTGGCCCCGTTCGTGATGTCGGCCTCGGCTTGCGTCTGCATGGTGGACGCGCTGCCCTGAGCGTTGTCGATCTTGTACTGGTCCTTGGACAGCCCCGCGGTCTGGAACGCCTTCTCGAGATATGGGCGGTCGAACGACTCGTAGCGCGCCGAGGTCGTCGTGTCAGGCAACAGGACCCCGATGAGGCCCTTGCCCTTGGCTGCGAGATCCTTCACCTTGGCCATCGCCGCGAAGTCGGCCGCGAAGTCCGACGCCGCGATGGTGCCACTCGACGCGTTCGACCCGTTCCCGCCCGAGCTCGTGCTCGTGTTGCTCTTGGAGTCGCTGCACGCTGCAAGCAGCAGGAGCCCCAACGTGACGAGGGCAACGGTCGACCTGAGATGCCTGACGCGCATGTGCTTCCCCCTGTGCGGTACCCGATGACACGACACCGAAGGCGCGGTGCCTCTTGGCTGCGACGCTAGGAACGCGGATGTGAACGAGATGTAGAAATCCTTGCCTCAACGTGAACGAACCGCGAACGCCGCCTGGCGCGCACGCTCAGCGTGACGGCATCGACTCGTTGGGTCGCTCCTCGGGGAGCGCCATCCGGTAGCCGGCGCGCGGCTCGGTGGCGATGAGAGCCGGACCGTCGGGATCCTCGAGCTTGGCCCGCAGCCTGCGCACGTACACGCGGGTGTACTCCGTCGCGGTCTCGTAACCGGGGCCCCACACCTTGCGCAACAGCGTCGCGTGCGACAACAGCTTGCCGGGGGCGAGCACGAGCTCGCGCAGGAGCGCGAACTCCGTCGGCGTCAAGTGGACGGCCACGCCGTCCTTGGTGACGAGCTGTGCCTCGAGGTCGACCGTCACCGAGCCGAACGAGACTGGCGCATGCACCTCGGGAGGCGCCGGCGGACGGCTGCGCCGCAGGAGCGCGTTGATGCGGGCGAGCAGTTCGTCAATCCCGAACGGCTTGGTCAGGTAGTCGTCGGCGCCGAGATTGAGTGCGCGGACCTTGTCCTGCTCGCCCCGACGAGCTGACACGACGATGATCCCCACGGAGGAACGCTCCCGGATCTCTCGGCACAGGTCGAAGCCGTCGACAGCCGGAAGCATGAGGTCGAGCAGCACGACATCCGGACTGCGAGTGTCGACGAGCTCGACCGAGTCGGCGCCTGTGCGCGACACGATCACCGCGAACCCTCGTGCCAGCAGGTTCGCCTGGACGAGGTCGACGATGTTGGCGTCGTTCTCGACGACCAGGACGAGTGTCGCGTCTTCGCTCATTCGACCATGTCGGTGGCGTGGTCGACCGAGACGGGATCGGCGACAGCGTTGATGAGATCGACGACGTCGCCGCTGGAGTCGAGCGGGGAGGGATCGATCGGCACCGTGACCACGACGGTGGTCCCGGGGCGGCGACGGTCGATGCAGATGGTGCCGCCGTGTGCGACCACGATGCCGCGGGCGATGGCGAGACCGAGACCTGCGCCGGCATCGTCGGTCGTGCCCCGCTCACGAGGGAGGAAGACACGATCGACCAGCGAAGCCGGGATGCCACGTCCGTCGTCGGCGACGCGCACGGTGACGGAGCCCGCGTCGAGGTCGACCGAGGAGCGAACGTTGATCCGGGTGACACCGGACGCGTGACGCACGGCGTTGTCGAGCAAGTTGACGAAGACCTGCTCGAGCCGATCGTGGTCGGCCCACACCGCGGGTAGCTCGGCAGCGTGGGCGAGCTCGATGACCGGAGACGTGCCGTCTCCCACGCAGCGGCGGGCCGCTTCGAGGACGAGCTCGAGATTGCACCAGTCACGCACGAGCCTGAGCGTGCCGGAGTCGATCGCGCTGAAGTCGAGGAGGTCGCCGACCAGCCGGCCCATCCGCGCCGACTCCGCCGCGATCGAGTCGAGGAACCGCTCCTGCGCGGAGCTGTCCCAGCTCACATCGGTCTGACGCAGGGTGGAGGCGTATCCCTGGATCGCCGTCAAAGGAGTCCGCAGCTCGTGGTTGAGGCGGTGGAGGAAATCGCGTTGCAGTCGATGCGACCTCCGCAGCGCAGCCGCTTCCGCGTTCGCCCGCTCGAGCGCCTCGCGTTCGAGAGCGAGTGACAACGATCGCGCTGCGTCGTCGAACAGATCGAGTGCGTCGCTCGACAACCGATCGGCGTCGCCCCACCATGCGGTCAGAACGGCCCGACCATCTGGGGTTGCGATCGGGACGGCGACGACGTCGGGTCCGACCGGCCGGGCACGATCGACGTCGTCGTAGCTGCGCAGCACACAAGCCGCCGCGGCACGCTGACGATCGGCGGCCGCAGCCGCCGATCCGTCCACGAGCTCAGCGGTCACGAGCTCGAGGCTCTCGCCACCCGCAGGATGCAGCGCGATGGCATCGGCTCCCAGGCCGCGACACAGTGCAACGAGCGCGACGCCGAGCGCGCCCTCTGCGGGGTGGGGCCCTGCCAGCTTGTCGAGGACGCCGCGGAGCGTCTCGAGCATTCGATTGCGGCGCGTCGCGTCAGCGAGGAGCCGCTCTCGCTCGATCGCCGCCGCAGCATGGCTCGCGTAGAGCGTTACGAGTTCGAGCTGGTCGGGCTGCGGGCTACCCGGATTGTCGTCGAACGCGGAGATGGTGCCGAGCACCCCGGCCGCGCCGACGATGGGAATCGACCAGCAGCTGCGGACCTGCGCCAACGTGCGCCCCCGCCAGTGCGACCACAACGGGTCGGTGCGGGTGTCCTCGACGATCACCGTGGACGCAGCCGCCGCGGCAGCGCCGGGCGGTCCGCCCAACGCCCCGAGCCGGAGTCGGTCGAGCCCGTCGACACCGTCGAGATCGAGGCCCACGGTGGCCGAGCACCGAAGCCGGGGTTCGCCACCCGACTCGTCCAGCAGGTGCACGCACAGCTGCTCGACATCGACGGCCTCGGCCATCGCCGACACGATGAGCGGCAGGCTGGCCGCAGGCTCGACGTCGGCGAGTTGCTCGACGAGGCTGTGCAACCGGCGGAGCTGGCGGCGGGCCGACGACACCGCCTCGGTGCCCGACATCATCGCCACCACGTCGTCGGGATGGACGTCGCGCGGCGAGGCCACGGCGAGGATGCGCCCGTCGCGCAACACGGCGATGTGGTCGGCCAGCTCGAAGACCTGATCGAGCCTGTGCGACACCAGCAGGATGGCGGTCCCCTGGGAACGAAGCTCGGCCAACAGCTGCTCGACCACCGCGGTCTCGTTCACGCCGAGCGACGCTGTCGGCTCGTCGAGCGCGAGAACCTCCGGCCGTCGTCGCACCGCGCGCGCGATGGCGACGAGCTGGCGCTGCCCGCCAGACAGTTCGCCGATGGGCCGTTCCAGATCGCCGGGCGTGAGATGCAACGCGTCGAAGAGGTCCACGGCCTCCGCGATCATCTGTCGCTCATCGAGGAGGTAGCTGTCGCGGCGCTCGTCGCCGAGGAACAAGTTGGCGACGACGCTCAAGTTGTCGCACAGCGCAAGGTCTTGCCACACCACGGCTACCCGCGGGTCGGAGGCGCAGAGCGGCCGACCGTCGAGCTCGACCGTGCCCCCATCCGGCAGCCACGTTCCGGCGATGCTATGCACGATCGTCGACTTGCCCGTGCCGTTCTCCCCGACCAGGGAGAGGATCTCGCCGCGAGACACCTGGAGATCGATGCCACGGAGCACTTCGAGCCGTCCGAAGCGCTTGTGGACGTCGCGTACGCGCAAGGTCGGCGTGGAATGCACAGCCTGGTCGAAGGTGCCGGCCCTGGTGGCGTCCACCATTGGGCCAGAGTCTGCCCCTATCGCGAGCGCACGTGTTGCAGGACGCCCGGGCGTCTGACTACCGGCTGGGTAGTGAAACGCCCGGGCGTCAACCATCCCGCACATCCGTGGGCAGGCAGGAAGTCCCGTAGTCTCGGCCGGTGCGCCTCGTGATCGCGCGTTGCGCCGTCGACTACGACGGGCGACTCACGGCTCACCTTCCCATGGCGACAAGGCTGTTGATGATCAAGGCCGATGGCTGCCTGTCGATTCACTCTGACGGCGGTGCGTACAAGCCCCTCAACTGGATGGTCGCGCCCAACCGGCTGGTCGAGGAACCAAGCGGATGGACGGTCACCAACACCAAGGGTGAGACCCTCACCATCACGATCGAGGAGATCCTGTCGGACGTCAGCTACGAACTCGGCACCGACCCCGGTCTGCAGAAGGACGGCGTCGAAGCGCACCTGCAGGAACTGCTCGCCGCGAACTGCACCGCGATCGCCACCGGCCTGCGGCTCGTCCGTCGCGAGCATCCGACGGACATCGGTCCTGTCGACCTGCTCTGCCGAGATGGCGACGGTGGCGCGGTCGCGATCGAAGTGAAGCGACGAGGCGAGATCGACGGCGTCGAGCAGCTCGCCCGCTACATCGAGCGGATGAATCTCGATCCGATGCTGCGTCCTGTGCGCGGCATCTTCGTCGCACAGGTCGTGAAGCCGCAGGCGCGCGTGCTCGCGGAGAGCCGCGGCATCACGTGGGTCGAAGTCGACTACGACGAGTTGCGCGGCATCGAGTCCGACACGCTGCGCCTGTTCTGAAGCGCGTTCCTGTCTGTCTGCTCCGGGCGTCGCTTCGCTCCTGCCTCCGCAGACTGCGGCTCGTCGCTGGCGCTTCCCTCGCCGCGCGGCAGCGAAGCGGCGGGCCACGCGCGAGCTGTTCAGCCGAAGCGGCACAACCCGTTGTCGAGCACGACGACGTCGCCGGGCCGGCGCGTCTGGAAGATCGCTTCCCCGTCGCCCGTCAGCCACATCGAGATCGTCAACTCGTCGCCGGGGAAAACGGGCGAGCTGAACCGGCCCTCCATCGACTTGAACTTCGAGGGATCGGATCCGCACAGCGTGTGGAGCAGCGCCCGACCGGTGAAGCCATAGGTGCACAGCCCGTGCAGGATCGGCGTGTCGAACCCTGCTGCGTGGGCGAACGCCGGATCCGAGTGCAACGGATTGCGGTCCCCGGAGAGCCGGTAGATGAGCGCTTGATCGCGACCGGTCTCGTACTTCACGACATGATCGGGCTCGCGCTCGGGCGCTTGGGGGCGGTCGCCGGCGCTCGGCCCCCGGTCGCCTCCCCAACCACCTTCGCCCCGGATGAACGCGGCGGAGCGGGTCGTGAACAGCGGTTCGCCCGTGTTCGCGTCGACCGATTCCGTCTCGGTCACGACGACCGCTCCCGATCCCTTGTCGTAGATGCCCGTCACGGTCGTAACGGACCGGCACGTCCCTTCGACCGGTATCGGCGTGTGCAGCTCGATGGCCTGCTCACCATGCACGAGCATCGTCCAGTTGACGTCGCCGAGCTCGTCCCACGCGCCTCGACCACCGACCGGCAGCACGACGCCCATGGTCGGCAGCACCTGCTGTTCGACACCTTGGGTGTTCTCTGTCGTGAACGGCAGGTCGTCGACGCCGCAGCCGACGCCGAGGGCGTAGAGGATGGCGTCCTTCGAGTTCCAGCTCCTTTCCCCGGGCTCGCCGCGAGCGCCGACCGCGTCATGGTTGAGTGGCATGTTCTTCCCTCCGGTCGAGATGTGAGATGAGCACGGTGAGGATGGACTCCCACCGTACGAGAGGCAGCAGGTGTGATGCCTCGACGACTTCGAGCTGCGCGCCCGGTATCCGCTGCGCCAGCCACTGTCCCGCCCCTGGACCGAACACCCTGTCGTTCGAGCCGTACCAGAGCACCACAGGCGTCGTGATCCCCGCGAGGTCGAACGGCCACGAGGACACCATGCGGCACAGGTCACGCTCTGTGCCCGCGAGACCGTGCTCGACCGCTGCACTCATGCCGAGCGCGAGCTGATGGAGCAGACCTTCGACCGCGTCGAGGTCGCGCAAGTACTCGGGAGACTTGCCTTCGACGACGAACTCTCGAGCGAGCTCCATCGTCAAGCCCCGCGAAGCCACGAGCGGCGCGACCTCCGCCGCGAACGCGTCCGGGTTCATCGTCGCGAGGACGTCACTGCGGGTCGCGATCACGGGATCGAGCGCGTTGCGTACCTCGGGATCGGCATCCGCTTCGATCGGCACTTGTCCCGCGGCCACGCCCGCGACCGCGATGCGCGTGGGATGCCCGGCCGCCAGCGCGAGCGCGCACGGACCACCCGCCGACCAACCGAGCACCGCAAAGCGATCGACGTCCAGCGCGTCGACGAGCGCGACCACGTCCGCCGCGAGCGCGTTCTCGTCGCCATTGTCATCGGCATCGCTCGCGCCATAGCCGGGACGGTCGACCGCGATCAACCGCACACCACAGCGCGCCGCGACGCCGTCGTCGGGATGACGCGTGAGCCGGCAGTCGGGACATCCGTGGAGGTACACGACCGGCGCGCCCGCCGGATCACCGACATCGTCGTACGCGAGGCGGCGACCGTCGGCGAGCGTGATCGTGCCGGTCGGAGCGGGGATCAACCTTTGCGGTCCTGACCGGCCATGTCCGCGTTGGGACGGGCCTTGGCCAGCAGACCACGCGCAATCGCATCGAGCTTCGTCGGATCGTCGACCGGATCTGCTGTGGGCCCGCGGTGCCAGCTCTCTGCGATGCCGAACACACGACCGGAGGCCTCGAACACGCGTCCCGTGACGCCGGCGGACTGGGTCGACGCCAGCCATGTGGCGACCGGTGCGATCCAGTGCGGCGACATCATCTCCTTGTCCTCCTCGGAGGCCTGACCCATGCCGAGGTTCTCGGTCATGCGCGTGAGCGCGGCGGGTGCGATGGCATTGACCGTGACGCCGTAGCGACCGAGCTCGAGTGAGCTGATGATCGTGAACGCGCCGATGCCCATCTTGGCCGCGCCGTAGTTCGTCTGTCCGGGGTTGCCGTAGATGCCCGAGACCGAAGACGTGTTGATGACCCGCGCGTCGTTGATCGCTCCCGCCTTCATGCGATCGCGCCAGTACGACGCCGCCCAACGCGTGGGTGCGAACGTCCCCTTCAAGTGCACCTTGATGACCGCGTCCCACTCCTCCTCGGTCATGTTCACGAGCATGCGGTCGCGCAGGATGCCGGCGTTGTTGATGAGGACGTCGAGCCCGTCGAACGCCTCGACCGCCGCGTTGATGAGACGCTGCGCGCCCTCCCAGTCCGAGATGTCGTCGGTGTTGGCGACCGCCTCGCCGCCGGCCTCGACGATCTCGTCGACCACGTCCTGCGCCGGCCCGGTCGAGCGGCCGGAGCCGTCCATCTCTCCCCCGAGGTCGTTGACCACGACCCTCGCGCCGTGCGCTGCGAGCATCCGTGCGTGCTCCCTACCGATTCCCCGACCTGCGCCCGTCACGATGCAGATCCGGCCCTCACACATTCCTGCCACGTGTCCTGTCCCCTCGCTCGGCACCTGTCCGGCGTCTTCACTCGCCGGTCGTTAGCTCATCTTGTGGACGGTGACGCAGTCGGCGCCAGTCGTCGTGCCATCGTGGAGGATGCCCCGCCACGAGCTGTTTCGCCGTCGGCGGTGGAAACGCATCATCGCGATCGCGACACCGATCGTCGTCGTGGCGCTGCTCCTCGCGGCATGGGGCCTCGATGTCCGCGGACACGACGGAGATGTTGCCCGCAACGTCGCCCTCTGGGGTCACGGTGTCGGTGGAGACTCTCGCGACGAGCTCGCCGCGGAGGTCACCCGGCAGGCGGACGAAGCCCGCAACATCGCGGTGCACATCGTCACGCCGACAGCGAGCTACGACACGACGGCCGAAGCCATCGGTCTCGGCATGAACCAGCCGGCCACGGTGGACGCCGTCATGAAGGTCGGACGGCAGGGCAACGTCTTCACGCGGCCGGTCGGATGGGTCGCGTCCCTCTTCTCGACGCGCCAGGTTGCACCGGCGTTCCAGGTCGATCGCGCCGTGGCCGCGGACGGCGCGCGGGCACTCGAGGGAGCCGCGCACGTCGATCCCACCGAGCCCGCGATTGCGGCGTCGGCGGCCGGCGCCGTCGAAGTCGTCCCGGGGAAGCCGGGCATCGGGATCGAGGCGAACCAACTCGCCGAAGCGCTCGTGGCCGCCGCACCGAGTGGGTCTCCGACGCGCCCGATCGAGGTCCATGTCGAACAAGGTGCGCTGGCACCACACTTCACGGACGCGGATGCACAGCGGGTTGCGGAGCAGGCGAACATGCTGGCGCACCGCTCCCTGACGATGACGCTCGGCACGGCGACGAAGGCGCTCGACCCGGCGGCCGTCGCGTCCTGGCTCCGCGCAGTGCCGAAGGACGGTGCACTCACCGTCGGCATCGATGATGCCGCGGCGGTCGCCGGCGTAACCGCATTGTTCGGTGCCGCGGCTCAGCCCGCCGTCGATGCCAGCTTCAGTGTCGAGGGCGGCAAACCTGTGCTGCATCCGAGTCAGGACGGAACCGGATGCTGTGAGCCCGGCGCTTCACAAAAGGTGCTCGCCGCGTTGGAGTCCAACACACCGACGCTCACGCTGTCCGTCGTGACGCAGCGCCCGAAGTTGACGACCGAGGCCGCGCAACAGCTCGGGATCGCCGAGGAGGTCGGCCAGCCCGACATGTTCGGTCCGACCACACACCACGCGTGCTGCCAGTCGCGCGTCACGAACATCCACCTCATCGCCGACATCGTGCGCGGTCATGTGATCTTGCCGGGCGAGACGTTCTCGGTGAACGACTTCGTCGGTCAGCGCACGGCGGCACGAGGGTTCGTCGACGCACCCGTCATCTACAACGCGACCGAATCTCACGACATCGGCGGCGGGGTCTCGCAGTTCGCCACCACGTTGTTCAACGCGTCGTTCTTCGCCGGACTCGACCTCGTGTCGTACCAGTCGCACTCGCTCTACATCAGCCGCTACCCGCGGGGACGAGAGGCGACGATCTCGTGGCCCGCACCTGATCTGAAGGTGAAGAACTCGTCCCCGTACGGGATCCTGCTGTGGCCGACGTACGACGCAACGACGTTGACCGTGCACATGTATTCGACGCACTACGTCGACGTGAGCGCAGGCACCACGCAGGATGCGAAGAGTGGCGTGTGCACGAGGGTCACCACGCCACGCGTGCGCTCGTACGTCGACGGCCACGTGGACAACGACTCGGTTTCCGCGCTCTACCAACCGGCCGACGGAGTGCGCTGCTGATCGTGTGATGACTCCTGCGTTTCGGCGTGCGAGATGGCCGCATAGGGGCCAGTCCGAACGCAATTTCAGAGCGCGAACGGAGGACTGGAACGTGCAGCGACTCGGCCCGCGCACGACAATGGACGGGATGGCTGAGTCGATGCGGTTCGAGCACCGCATGAGCGATGCGGACGCGCTCATGTGGACGATCGAGAAGGACCCACAGTTGCGGTCCACCATCACCGCGGTGGCCGTGCTCGATCGGTCGCCCGACCGCGAGCGCCTCGTCGAGAGCCTCGAACGAGCCACGCGGCTCGTGCCGAGGCTACGGCAGCGCGTCATGTCGAACCCGCTGTCCGTCGCGCCACCGAGGTGGGAAGTCGATCCGAACTTCGATCTCGATTACCACTTGCGATGGACGCGCGCTGGAGGCGACGGGTCGCTGCGCGACCTGCTCGACATGGCGCAACCGATCGCGATGCAGGGCTTCGATCGGGCGCGGCCACTGTGGGAGTTCGTCGTCGTCGACGACTTGGCCGAAGGACGCGCCGGTCTGATCATCAAGATCCACCACGCCATCACCGACGGCGTCGGCGCAGTGAAGATCGCCATGCACCTGTTCGATCTCGAGCGCGACACCCCGCTCGATCGCGGAGAGATCCCCAGCGCGCCCGCGGTCCACGTGATGAGCCAGCGCGAGCGCGTGATCGACGCGCTGCAGCACGAAGGACGACGGCAGCTGGGCATGGCGAGACGATCGTTGCGAACCGCTACGACTGGCGCGGTAGCGATGGGCCGCGATACGAGCGCCGCCCTCAGCCGAGCGCGTGAGACGGCGAGTTCGGTGGCGCGGATGCTGGCTCCGGCGACGGCGCCGCTGAGCCCACTCATGACCAACCGATCGTTGAGCCTGCGGTTCGACACGATCGTTGCCCCGCTCGACGAGATGAAGGCGGCGGCACGCAAGGTCGACGGCAAGCTCAACGACGCGTTCATCGCCGCGATCGCCGGCGGCCTGCGTCGGTACCACGATCGCCACGGCGTCGAGGTCGAGGCCCTGCGCATGACGATGCCGATCAACGTGCGCACGGACGAGACCTCTGATCTCGCGGGCAACCAGTTCGCGCCGGCGCGGTTCCCGATACCGATGACGATCGCCGACCCGATCGAACGCATGCGAGCCATGCGCGAGCTGATGCTTCGTCAGCGGGCCGAGCCCGCGCTCGCGTTGACCGAGCCACTCGCCGGACTGCTCTACCGGTTGCCGACGTCGGTGTCGACCGGCGTGTTCGGCTCGATGCTCAAGGGCATCGACTTCGTCGCCACGAACGTGCCGGGTGTTCCCGTCCCCGTCTACTTCGCGGGCGCGCGGATGGAGGCGCAGTTCGCGTTCGCGCCGATGACCGGTGCCGCGGCCAACATCGCGTTGCTGAGCTACCTGGACGAGCTCCAGATCGCAGTCAACACGGATCCGGCAGCAGTGCCGGATCCGGAGGTGTTCCATGCATGCCTGCTCGAGGGCATCGACGAGATCCGAAAGGCCTGAACATGACAAAGGTTCGTCGGGTGGTGACCGGACAGGACGCCGACGGTAAGTCCGTGTTCGTGTCCGACGAGGAGGTCGAGCCGATCACGCTCGCGTTGTTGCCCGGCTACGAGTTCCATCGGCTGTGGGCATCGGACGATGCCCCGACGCTTCCGACCGGTGGACAGCTGCCCGCGGCACCCGCGTACTTCCCACCCACGGCCGGCTATCGGATCGGGTTCTTCACGGTTCCGCCCGCCGGTGTCGACCTCCCGCCGGACCTCGACATGGAAGCGGCACTCGCGGAGATGGAGGAGAGGCTTCCGGGCATGGCGGCGCACATGGAGCCGAACGACCCAGGCATGCACACGACCGACACGGTCGACTTCGAGGTCGTGCTGTCCGGTCAGGTGATCTGCGAGCTCGACGACGGTGCCGAGGTGACCTTGAAGCAGGGCGACACCTTCGTCCAGAACGGCACTCGCCATCGCTGGCGCAACCCGGGCAAGGAACCGGCCGTGCTGTTCGTCGCGTTGCTCGGGGCCGACCGACGCCGGTAACGCTGCACGCCGGTGACGCTGCAAGGAGCGCCACCGGTAACGTCGCACGAATGATGGCCGCTGATGTCGTGGTCGTCGGTGGTGGGCCGGCGGGCGCCGCGGCGGCGATCACGCTCGCCCGTGCCGGCCGTGACGTCGTCGTGGTCGACAAGGCTCGGTTCCCGCGGGACAAGTGCTGCGGCGACGGCCTGACGGCTGAGGCGCTACGCCTCCTCGAAGTCCTCGGGCTCGATCCCGGATCGGTCGCGTCGTGGCAAGCAGTGGATGACGTCGTCGTGCGGTCGCCGTCCGGGCGAGTGTCGACGTTCCCGCTCCCCCGCGGCGATGGGCTGTTCGCAGCGGTCGCCCGCCGCAGCGACCTCGACGCCGCGTTGCTCGACGTCGCTCGTGCCGCGGGTGCCAAGGTCCTCGACGGTCACGCCTTGCTCGACGCGCGCCAGAAGCCCGATCGGGTGATCGTCGACGTCGACGGCCTCGGTGAAGTGCACGCCCACTTCGCGGTGGGCGCGGACGGTGTCTGGTCGCCGTTGCGCAAGTCGGTCGGTGCCGCGACGCCCGGCTATCTCGGCGAGTGGCACGCATTTCGTCAGTACTTCATCGGTGCCGGCCCCGAGGCGCGGAAGCTGTGGGTCTGGTTCGAGCCCGACTTGTTGCCCGGCTACGCGTGGTCGTTCCCGCTCCCCGACGGCCGAGCCAACGTGGGGTTCGGCATCCAGCGATCGGATGTCCACCGTCCTGGACACGTCGACCGGGTCCAAGCGATGAAGGACGTGTGGCCCGACCTACTCGCCCGACCTCACATCCGGTCGGTGCTCGGTCCGGCCGCCCGACCCGAGGCTGCACATCGGGCCTGGCCCATCCCGGCCAGAGTCGACTCGACGGCGCTGACCTCCGGACGTGTTCTCTTCGCTGGAGACGCCGCGTACGCGACCGATCCCCTGACGGGCGAGGGCATCGCGCAGGCACTTGTCACCGGAGTGCTCGCGGGCCGCGCGATGGAGCGGGGTGGACCGAGGGACCCGGAGCACGTCGCGGCGATGTACGAAGCCGAGGTGCGCACCGCATTGTTCGCGGACCACCGCATGTCGAGGGCCCTCGTCCACGTCGTCCGTCACCGCCGCGGCGCACGTGCCGCCCTCCGGCTCGCGTCGCTGACCCCGTGGACGGCGCGGAGTTTCGGCCGCTGGCTGTTCGAGGGCTACCCCCGCGCGATCGTCGCGACCCCGCGGCGATGGCACCGAGGCATGTTCACGGCTCCGGGCGCGTACCAGAACTCGTAGTTCACGCCGGCTTCATCCGCGCGAAATGTGGGGTCCGTATCGTGCTCCGAAGCGGCGGACGGCGGTGCCGCTCAGGTGGAGGCCCGCACCTCGCCCCCCGGGGTGCGGCGCCTTCACGCTCCGCTACTCGCTCCAGACCTTGAGCTTCTCGACGATCTCGGCCGGCCGTTCCCCGAACGGGGTGATCTGCAAGACGGTGACACCCGCTTCCTTGTGGGCGGCGATGCGGTCCTTGATGAAGCCTTCGGACCCGCACAACGAGGTGAGCTCGAGCAAGTCCGAGGGGACCTTCGCTGCGGCTTCCTGCTTGTGGCCGGCGAGGTACAGGTCCTGGATCTCCTCCGCCTCCTGCTCGTAGCCGTAGCGTCGAGCGAGGGCGTTGTAGAAGTTCTGGCCCTTCGCGCCCATGCCGCCGATGTACAGCGCAGCCATCGCCCGACCGAGGTCGCGCACCGACTCGGCTTCGGCCTTGTCGTCGGTGATGCACACCAACCCGCCGGCGCAGATGTCGAGCGGACCGAGCGCAGGGTCGCGCTTCGCCGCGCCAGCGTCGATCGAAGGACCGAACACGTCCTTTGCCTTCTCGGGTACGAAGAACACGGGCAACCAACCGTCGGCCACCTCGGCGGTGAGGGCGACGTTCTTCTCACCCAGCGACGCGACGTAGATCGGGATGCGGTCGCGCACCGGATGGCCGATGATCTTCAACGGTTTGCCAAGACCCGTGCCTTGTCCTGCCGGCAGCGGCAAGTGGTACATCGGCCCCTCGTTGGTGAGCGGCGCCTCGCGCTTCCACACCTTGCGGCAGATGTCGACGATCTCGCGGGTGCGGGCGAGGGGCTTGTCGTACGGGATGCCGTGCCAGCCCTCGATCACCTGCGGTCCTGATGCGCCGAGCCCGAGCACCGCTCGACCGCCCGACAATGCGTCGAGGCCGGCGGCGGTCATGGCGAGCAGCGTCGGCGTGCGCGTGTAGAGCGGGAGGATGCCCGAACCGATCTGGATCCGTTCGGTCTTCGCGACGAGGTAGCCCATGAAGCTGACGGCGTCGAACCCGTAGGCCTCGGCCACCCACACGAGGTCGAGACCGGCATGCTCGAGCTCGACGACCTGCCGAGCCGAGGCCTCGAACCCACCGGCGTAGTTGAGCGGCATCGAAAGCTGCATCTCACACTCCTTCTTCCGCAGGTCTGCGCTTCACACTCCCAAGACCTGTCGTCGGTTCTTGCTGCGCTCGAGGAGGTGTGCGGGAACCGGCACGCCGTTCACCATGACGGAGTCGCCGGCGCCGCCGCTATCAGCAGCACCCGCGCCGTCGACCTCGGCGGCAGCGGTTCCGTCGTCGCCCGCCGTCACGTCCTCGCCCGCCTCGCGGCGGCGGACGAGCTCGGCCCACTCACTGGGCCGCGCCAGCACCTTGCGGTTGAGCGAACCCCGCACGACGCCGTTGGCGAAGCGGACCCAGTACCGGATCCACGTCAGTCCCTCGACCACGATCACCTTGCCGGTCGTCCCCTCCGGGATGCCCGGAAGGTCCGTGGTAGCGACCACGCGCTCCTTCATGGCGAGGTGCTCGCCCTTCCCTTCCTTTCGCGCCATAACGCGGGGCACAGTACGTCTTGGCGTTTGTGCGGTTCTAACTCGCGCACTGCGCGCGTTAGAACCGCACAAACAGAAAGAAGCCTCAGTCGAGGGTGGGTTCGTGTGGGAGGCCGAGCACGCGCTCGCCGATGATCGAACGCTGGACCTCGCCGGTGCCGCCGCCGATCGTCAGCGCGGGGCTGAACAGGAACCCGTAGTACCAAGGCTCTGCGGCCGTTCCCAACGGGCCGCCAGTGGCGAGCATCCCGCCCGCGGCCGCGAGATCGCGGGCCACTCGCATGATGTGCTGGCCGTGCTCGTCTGCGAGCACCTTGCGAATGGACGCCTCGGGACCCGGCTGCTCGCCTCGAATGCGGGCGCTGACCGTGCGAAGCCGGATGAGATCGAGCACCTTCGCCTCGATGTGCAGCCGCGCCAGGCGCTGACGCGCGATCGGATCGTCGACGCCGCCGGCCTTGCGTACGACCTCGAGCAGGTCCTCCGCCGTCGGCCCCATCCCCCACAGCGCGCCCCCACTCGACAGCGACACCCGCTCGTTGCCGAGGGTCACCTTGGCGAGCGTCCATCCCTCGTTCTCGTCACCGACGAGGTTCGCCGCCGGGATGCGCACATCGTTGAAGAACACCTGGTTGAACATGTGCGCGCCGGTCATCTCGACGATCGGACGGATCTCGATGCCGGGCGACTTCATCGGGCAGATGAAGTACGAGATGCCCTTGTGCTTGGACGCGTCCGCGTCGGTGCGGGCGATGAGGATGCCGAACTTCGCCACGTGTGCGGCCGACGTCCAGATCTTCGATCCGTTGACGACGTATTCGTCACCATCCCGCACGGCGCGCGTCCGCAGCGACGCGAGATCACTGCCTGCTTCGGGCTCGCTGAACAGCTGGCACCAGATCTCCTCGGCGGCGAGCAACGGAACGAGATAGCGCTCCTTCTGTGCTTCCGGGCCCGCGTACAGGATCGTCGGCCCGGCCCAACCGATGCCGATCTGGTTGCTCGGACGCTGCACGCCGGCCCGACGCAACTCGTCGTCGATCACCAACTGCTGGACCGGATCGGCATCGAGCCCGTATGGCTTCGGCCAGTGGGGCGCGACGTAGCCCGCCTCGGCCAGCGCGCGTGCAGAGGGTCGTGGGTGCTCCGTCAGCCAGCGCCGCACGTCGGCGCGCTGAGGATCGTCTTCACCCGGAAGGTCGAATTCCATGGCGAGGCGATGGTAGCCACCGCCTCCCCAGCTAGTTGCTGGGTGCGGTGGTCATCGGCGTCACCGGTGGCGCGCCCGGCGAGGAACCCGACGCGCCGCCGTCACACATGCCGCCACCCCAGCCGAGGACCATGCACATCGTGTCGTGGGAGATCTTCCACGTACCGTCGATGAACTTGGCGTAGCCGACCTGTTGGCCGAACAACGCGCCACCCGTGTACTTCAACTCGAAGTACAACGCTGCTTCGGTCTTCGAGGTGAACACGATGTCGCCGACCGTCACCGTCACCGTGTCGACCGCCTCGGGGAAGTTGGACCTCGTGGCCGCGACCGCGTCCTCGATGCCCTCCGGGTTCTCGATCAGCGTCGCGTTCAGCGTCGCATCGCTGCCGTGGGTGAACACGGTCTGATACGTGTCGGTGATCGCTTGGCGCGCCGCGCCCGGGTCATCCGGTTGCTCTGCACCGGCCGGCGGCAGCGCGGGGGGCGGCGGCGGAGGAGGAATGCACTCAGACGGCGTCTGCATGTAGGAGTTGCCGTCACCCGGCAGCGTGGCCACTGCGGCACCTGACCCGTCGAGCGCCGTGATGGTCGCGCTGCCCGTGCCGTTGTGCGCGACGACAGCCCATCCCTGGGAGGGCGCCATCGAGTCGACGAAGCCGTCCGACCACGTCGCTTCGACCCTCGCGACCTGCTCGTTCGATCTGACAACCCAACCGCGAGCCGGACTTCCCTCGGCATCGCCGAACATCACCGACGAGGTCACCATCGCCACGTCGTGAAGCGGGTAAGCCGACGAATACGACTGACCGACGGCACCGTCGTTCGCCGCCTCGACGACGAAGCTGCTCGCGTAGCACTCAGGTGGCGGACACCAACTGTTCGCTGGGCACTCCGGCGCGGTTACACCGCTGCCAGTCGTCGCGCTCGCGACGGCGCACTCCGCGCCGGGAGCGCACGTGGGCATCACCTGCAGGAACTGTCCTTGGTCCTGCAAGAACGCATGCAGGTCGATGCCCTCGGACGTCGTGCGATCGAAGACTCTCGTCATCGGCACACCACCGGGCATGCCGGGAGCCATCGATGTCACTTTCTCGAGTGTCTGACTGGGCACCGTCGTCGTCCCGCCAGCCGAGTCGGCCGCGGGCGCGTTCGCCGCGGCGGTCGCGACCGTGGCGTGCTTCGGCGCGCTCCCGCGGCCCAGTGCGAACCCGCCCAGCGCGCCGACGATCAGCGCGATGACGGCGGCCGCTGCGAGCGCCGACCGCGGACTCGTCCGCACCTTCGACGGACGTAGCGACACAGGCCATTGCCGCCGGGGCGTGCTCGCGTCGACGATCGTGCGCCGGGCCGCTTCGTCGGCGCTCACGGGCGCAGCCTCGCGGTCGAGCGACGTCGCTCGATCGTGCAGGAACGCACTGACCTCAGGACGCGGTGCGTCCCTGTCGTCGGACGAGGGACGTTCAGTCATCGGTGACCTCCAAGGCGGCGTGCAGGCGCCGGAGTGCGCGTTGCACGTGGTTGCGGACCGTCGATATCGAGCAGCTCAGTACGTCAGCGGCCTCGCTCAACGAGTAGCTGTACCCGTGGACCAGCACGACGGCGGCCCGCTGCTGCGGGGACAGATCGGCGAGCGCACCGTCGAGCGCGGGCTCGACCCGAGGTTCTCGATGGCCCTCGAGCGGTTGCAACTCGACTTCGACCACAGCCGACAGCTCCCGGTGCCGCCGGCGGGCTGCGCTGCGAACCGACGTCTGGCCGACTCGCCAGAGGTAGCCGGCCGGGTTGTCCATGGCGCTCAGCCGGTCCCAGTGCTGCCACGCCCACGCCAGCGCGTCCGCCGTGGCCTCCCGGCCCGCTTCCGGCCCGTACGCGGCGACCAGGGCCCGCCGCAACCGGGGCTCGAGCGTCGCGACGAAGTCGTCGAAGTCCGCCCGCTCCGGAAGCGCAGTCCCCACCGATACGACCTCCACGTCCAGGAAAGCCTCAGACGGGCCGATCGTGTCACAGCGACCGGTACGATCCCCGCCCACCAGATCGCAGCAATAAGGGGGGCCGATGTCCGGCTGGAACTTCGCCGACGTCTGGGAGGTGGTCGCCGAGAACCTCCCGGATGCGCCGGCACAGGTACAGGGCGACCGCCGCATCACTTGGGGAGAGATGGATCGCCGCGCTGACGGTGTCGCCAAAGTGCTTCTCGACGCCGGCGCCGCCCGCCAGGACAAGGTCGCCCACTACCTCTACAACTGCCCCGAGTACATGGAGTCGATGTTCGCCGTCTTCAAGGCGGGCCTCGCACCCGTGAACACGAACTACCGGTACGCGGAAGACGAGCTCGTGTACCTGTGGGACAACGCCGACGCGGTCGCGGTGATCTTCCACGGGTGCTTCTCGGAACGCTGCGACCGGGTGCGGGATCGTGTCGCGAGCGTGCGGACCTGGCTGTGGGTCGACGACGGCAGCGGGCCGTGCCCGCCGTGGGCCGTGCCCTACGAGGAGGCCGCTGCATCCGCATCCGAGCGGACCGTTCCCGCGCACGGGCGCGACGGCGACGATCTCCTGCTGCTCTACACGGGCGGCACGACGGGCATGCCGAAGGGCGTGATGTGGCGGCTGGACGACTTGTTCGTCTACTTGAACCCACCGAGCGGCGTGGACTTCGGAGTCGAGGCCGACCTCGACAAAGTGCGCGAGCTCTGCGTCCGGCCCGGCCGGGTCATCGTCCCCGCGGCGCCGTTGATGCACGGCACCGGGATGTTCACGGCGTTGTCCGCGATGACCTCCGCCGGCTGCGTCGTGACGCTCGAAGGACGATCGTTCGATGCGACCGAGCTGCTCGACGCGATCGAGCGCGAAGGCGTCAACGCGATCGCGTGGGTCGGCGATGCGTTCGCGAAGCCCGTGTTGCGCGCGCTCGACGACCAACCGGGGAAATGGGACCTGTCGAGCGTCATCCTGATCGTCTCGTCCGGAGTGATGTGGGGGGAGGAGACGAAGCAGGGGCTGCTGCGCCATCACGGCGGCATGCTCCTGAGCGACGGTTTCTCTTCATCCGAAGCGCTCGGGATGGGCACGGCGCTCACGACCGCGGGCGGCGAGACGAAGACGGCGAAGTTCGCGCTCGGACCCAATGCCCGCGTGATCACCGAGGACGGGCGCGATGTGGTCGCAGGTTCGGGTGAGGTCGGCCGCGTCGCCGTCACCGGACGGCAGCCGGTCGGGTACTACAAGGACGCCGAGAAGAGCGCGGCCACGTTCCTCATGATCGACGGCAAGCGGTACTCGGTTCCCGGTGACTACGCGACGATCGAGGCGGACGGCACGATCACCCTGCTCGGACGGGGGTCGGTGTGCATCAACACGGGCGGTGAGAAGGTCTTCCCCGAGGAAGTCGAGGAAGTGCTCAAGCTGCATCCGTCGATTCGGGACGCGGTCGCCGTCGGCGTGCCCGACGACAAGTTCGGAGAGGCAATCACCGCGGTGGTCGAGCCTTTTCCCGAAGCGGCCGTCGACGAGGGCGACGTCATCGCGCACGTGAAGGGCAAGCTCGCCGCCTACAAAGCACCGAAGCGTGTGGTCGTGGTCGAGTCGATCCAACGCGCCCCGAACGGCAAGGTCGACTACAAGGGAGTGAAGGCACGCGCATTGGAGGCGCTCGGTCTCGCCTGACTACCTTGCCTACCCATGGCAGATCTGGGATTTGACGGCAAGGTCGCGATCATCACCGGCGCCGGCGGCGGGCTCGGCCGATCGCACGCCCTCGAACTGGCGAAGCGCGGCGCATTGATCGTGGTGAACGACCTCGGTGGCTCGGTCGACGGCACCGGCGGCTCGGAGAGCGCCGCGCAGAAGGTGGTCGACGAGATCAAGGCGGCGGGCGGCGAAGCCGTCCCCAACTACGACTCCGTGGCCACGCCCGAGGGCGGAGCGAACATCGTCAAGACCGCAATGGACTCGTTCGGTCGCATCGACATCATCATCAACAACGCTGGCATCCTGCGCGACGCGTCGTTCAAGAACATGGTCCCCGACCAGCTCAACCCGGTGCTCGACGTTCACCTACGGGGCGCGTTCTACGTGACGCAGCCGGCGTGGTCGATCATGCGCGACCAGGGCTACGGCCGCATCGTCAACACGGCCTCGGGCGCAGGCGTGTTCGGCAACTTCGGCCAGACCAACTACGGCGCGGCGAAGATGGGTCTCGTCGGGTTCACCCGTGTGCTGGCCGTCGAAGGCGCGAAGAGCAACATCAAGGCCAATGCCATCGCGCCGGTGGCCAAGACTCGCATGACCGAGGAGCTGCTCGGACCGGTTGCCGACAAACTCGGCCCCGAGTACGTGACACCGGTCGTGACGTACCTCGCGCACGAGGACTGCCCGGTGAGCGGCGAGGTGTACTCGGTCGGCGGCGGACGTGTCGCGCGGGTGTTCATCGGTGTCACACCCGGATTCGTCGATCACGAGCTGACCGCGGAGTCGGTGCGAGACCACTTCGACCAGATCCGCGACGAGAAGGATTACGCCGTCCCGACCAACCTCAACGAGGAGATGGGCCTCGCCCTGAAGGCCCTGTCATAAACCTCGAGCGAATGTTGGTGCGCCGTGGCCCCTATAGGGGCCACGGCGACCCGGAGTTCGCACGGGGGGAAGGGGACGGGCGCAGATGATCGACGTGGAGGCCTTCCGGGACGAGGCGGCAGCGTGGTTGGCCGCG
This sequence comes from Acidimicrobiales bacterium, assembly GCA_036257895.1. GTDB lineage: Bacteria > Actinomycetota > Acidimicrobiia > Acidimicrobiales > JACDCH01 > DATAES01. The sequence continues at coordinate 14,380 of DATAES010000151.1, read as the reverse complement.
AACAAGCCGCACGCGCCCCGGGACTACGGCGCCATCCTCCCGCCCGATCTGCGAGACGAAGGGACCGCGTGGCAGCGGCGGTTGTTCGACGCGGGATACGCCGGGATCCACTGGCCCGAGGAGTGCGGCGGACGAGGCCTCACAGCTGAGCACACTGCCGCGTGGATCGAGCAGTGCGCGATCGTTGGCGTCCCGCCCTTCATCAACATGGTCGGTGTCGTTCTCGCCGGTGGCTCCCTGCTGCTGTTCGGCACCGAGCACCAGAAGCGCGAGCACCTGCGACCGATCATCACCGGCGAACGGGTCTGGTGTCAGTTGTTCAGCGAGCCCGGCGCGGGTTCGGATCTCGCGTCGCTGGCCACTCGAGCCGACCGGGACGGCGACGAGTACCTCCTGACCGGGCAGAAGGTGTGGTGCTCGAACGGTCGCATCAGCGACTGGGGCATCTGCATGGCCCGCACCGACCACACAGCCAAACTGCATCGCGGCATCTCGTTCTTCCTCGTCGACATGCATTCACCCGGCGTCGACGTGCGGCCCCTGCGGCAGATGACCGGCGCATCGGAGTTCGACGAGGTGTTCCTCGACGGGGTGCGGGTGCCTGCGTCGTGCCTGCTCGGCGCCGAGAACGAGGGTTGGAACGTCGGAATGGCGACGTTGACGAACGAGCGTGGCCACATCGGCGCCTCGGCCATCTCGCTGCAACGCCGGCTCGACGCGATGGCGTCGATGGGCGCCGACGACCTCGATTCCGTTCGGCGCGACCAACTCGCGCTCCTTGTCTCGCGCGGGCGTTCCTATCTCGCGCTCGCGCAGCGGCAAGGTCCGGTCGCGTCGGTCGCCGGCTCGTTGATGAAGCTCGGCGTGACCGAGTTGTTGTTCGATGCAGCGATGCTGCGAGCGTCGATCGGCGGCGCCCACGCCATGTTGGTCAACGACGCGTCGCTCGGCGCCCTGGGCGCGCCCGGCGGTCGCATCGCGGGAGGGACGACGCAAGTGCAGAAGAACATCATCGGCGAGCGCATCCTCGGACTCCCGAAGCAATGAGGATCGCGATCGTGACCGGCGCCAGCCGTGGCATCGGTCGCGGCATCGCGCTGTCGCTCGGTGACATCGGCGCCACGGTGTACGTCACCGGACGGACAGTGGGCGACACGAAGCCGGCGGACAACGCACCGGGCAGCGTCGAGGAGACGGCGAGCCTCGTGACCGAGCGCGGTGGCCGCGGCGTCGCAGTCCGTTGTGACCACACGAACTACGACGACATCACAGCGCTGATGCAACGCGTCGGAGACGATTGCAACGGCCACCTCGACGTCCTCGTCAACAACGCCTGGGGCGGCTACGAGGCGTACGACCACGCAGGTTTCTCGGCACCGTTCTGGGAGCAGGACTTCCAGTTGAAATGGAACGGCATGTTCGTGGCCGGCCTGCAGCCGACCCTGGCCACGTCACACGCGGCGATCCCACTGCTCCTCGACAAGGACAGCGGACTCATCGTCAACATCGCGGCTTGGGATCGCGGTCGCTACCTCGGCGCACTCATGTACGACACCGCCAAGGCGGCCATCGTGCGGGCGACCGCGACGCTCGCACACGAGTTGCGACCGCACGGCGTGAGCGTCGTCGCCGTGTTCCCGGGGTTCACGACGACCGAGCGGGTACAAATGGCGGGCGCCACGGGACTCGAGTCCCCCGAGTACACCGGCCGATGCATCGCCGCCTTGGCCACCGATCCTGCTGTCAGCCGACGTTCCGGCGGCGGCTACCGGGTGGGCGAGCTCGCCCGCGACTATGGCGTCACCGACATCGACGGCAGCCAACCGGAGCCGTTCGACCTCCCTGACGAACTGATCCTCGATCCGCCGGCGGTCACGTGAGATAGATGAAGCCGAAGGCCTCGTCGCGGTGGGCGATGCCGGCTTCGGTCAACGCCGGGCTCCAGTCGCCTGTGACCGCCGGATCGGTCTCTTCCATGCCGTGGTCGGCGACGAGGAAGAACGCGGTGCGCTCCCACACACCCGACTGCTCGACGGCATCGAGGATCTGTCCGAGGCGCGCGTCACTGTCACGAATCGACGCGAGCGCGATCTCCGAATGTGGTCCGCCTTCGTGGAACGCGGCATCCGTCAACGAGAAGTTGCACCACGTGAACTTCGGCCGCGGCCAGTCCGATCCGAGATATCGACCTGACCACACACCTTCGAATTGCTGCACGGTCGTGTGGTCGACACGGCTCGACCACCGGTACTCCTTCACGGGACGCACGAACCGCTGATCCGCGTTCGGTAGCTCGTCGGGCGCGGGCGGTCGCTCGAGCGGAAGACCCCGGCGTACGAAATCGAAGGTCGAGAAATCCGCGCCCGCGTCCGTCGGTTCGTTGATGGACACGGTGCACCCGTCAGGCCACGTGCGGTGCACTGCGTCGTGGATCGTCTCGACGCCGGGGAACAGCCAGGTCGACGCCTCGTGCCATGTCGCCGGCGAGTTCGTGATGACCTGGCGCTGGCCGGCGCGATCCCACCACGCGTTGTGCAGAATCCCATGGTGTCCGGGATGCAATCCCGTCAACACGGCGGTGTGGTTCGCGAGCGTCACCGTGGGCAACGATGCCATTGCACCGTGTTCGAACGTCGTGCCCATCGCCATCAGCCGGCCGACGTTCGGCGCATCACCGTTCGCCACCGCGTCGTACAGCACATTCGGATTGCAGCCGTCCCACAAGAACCCGATGACGTGTTCGGGCACGGTGCCGTTCGACTGCAGCACCTCGTGGAGCACCGACCCGTCGGTCTGCAGCGGCGGCGCGGCGCCCATCAGCGCCAGCACCGTCGGCACGACATCCACGAGCTTCGCCGCCCGCGGCACGATGCCCGACGACCGGACACCCGCACCGGCGATGATGAACGGCGCCCGCGCCTGAACCACGTCGATCGACCCGTGCTCACCCCGGTGACCGCCCTGGTCCTCCCAGTTGTGCGCCGCCGTGTGGATCACGCACAGATCCGGGGCGGCGGGATGGTCGAACAACTGGGCCGCCTGCTCGTACGCGAACGGATAGCTGTTCGACCGGCGGTCGGGTTGGAGCGACGCTCGCTCGTCGGCGAGTCCGACGAAGCGATCCGTCGCCTGATCAGCCAACGGGTTGCGCCCCTCCGAAGCCAGCACGTTGCCGTCGCGCTCGAACCGGACGGAGCCGTCTGCCGAGTGCGCTTCGAGCGTGTCGCCGCCGCGCACCAGGACGACTTCGACGATCGGCTCCAAGGCCGAGTCGAGCAGGACTTCGAGCGCGTCGCCGACATCAGCCGCCGGAGTCATCCTTCACCTTTCCGTAGTTCTGCAGTGTCATGAGCGCTTCGACCGTGAGACGGCCGCGCCACTCGAGCAGCGAGCCCTCGCTCGGCGGGTCCCAGGTCACAGGCCATCCGCCGTCTTCTTGTTGCTGTCCAGCAAGGTGATCCAGGTGGGCGTCGAGTAGTTCGGGCGCGAACAGTCCACCTGCCATCGCGTCGGGCGACGGCGCGAGATGCAACGGCGTGAGCGCGTACTCGCCTGTGTGGTCCTCGGGTTCGAGCGCGAAGAACCCCGCCGTCAAGATCGCGTCCGCGATGTCTTCGGCGACGTCTACGGCGCGCTTGCGATCGGGAACGTGATTGAGGAAGCAGTAGACGGCGGCGAGTTCGGGCCCGTCGCTCGGTTTGGTCTCACCGAGTCGCTTCCAACAGAACGTGTCGGCATGATCGAGCCACCAATGACCGACGTGCATCGCGTGGAGGAGCCCGGCCAGCATCGCCGTCGGGTTCAGCGCGTCCGCGATCCACGCGTGCGGCTGCCAGTGTTCGGCACGCGGATACCGAACGACGTTCGGGAGGATGGCGGGCACGCCGCCTCCCTCTCCCGACACCGTCGACAGGTACGTGCAGGCGCGGGCGACGAGCTCAGGCGGTGCGACGCCGATGTCGTTCAGGATGCGGAACGCCATGTCGACGTGGATCGGCTGGCTGAGCGGGCCGCGCAGGTCGGGCTCCAGCGCGTTGCCGAAGCCACCGTCGTCGTTCTGGTAGGCGCGCAGCGCGTGCACGACGTCTTCGGCGGAGCCACCGCCAAAGCGCTGCTCGAACAGCAGCCTGTCGATCAGCCGAGCGTTACGCCAGACGAAGTCGCCGGCACGGTCGAGATCGACTTCGGCCACGGGCGGGAGGTTAGGTGCTCCGCGGCACAGAGCGCGCTGGTGTCGAGCTACAGCAGCAGGGCGCCGACCATGTGCGCGAACACGGCCTGGGCTTCCTCCTGAGTCCGGCCGTTGAGCGTGCGGAGGTTCTCCCAGCTCGGCCACGACAGCACCGTGTCGAGCGAGTCGAGCAATCTCGTCCGCGCGGGCTCCTCTCGTTCGGCGAGTTCGTCGGCGAACACCCGCTCGAGCTCGGCGCGGAGCATGTTGTGGCCTGCTTGGAGCCGCGCCCGCACCTCAGCGGAGAACGGCGCATGCACCGCTGCGGCTCGCCGGATGGGAGTCAGCACCTCGAGGAGGCGCGAACGACTTCGCACCATCTCGTTGATCCGGTCCGGCAGCGGCAGCGATGCGTCGACCACGACCTTCACGCCGCCGAGCCGGTCCACGAGCCGATTGGCGATCGCGGCGTACAGACCCTCGAGATCGTCGAAGTGCTGGAACACGGAACGCACCGAAACCCCGGCACGCTCGGCCACTTTCAGTGCAGTCGGACGAACATCACCCTCGTCCACCAATGCGATCGACGCATCGACGATGGCTTCGCGGGTCCGCACCGCACGGGCCGTCCGCCCGTCGATCGCCGTCATCGCAGTAATCGTAGGCTGTGTTCTCCGCGTTCCCGGCCACGCAGGCCCTTGGGCCCGCTCCTCCGCTGACGCTTCGTCGCGTTGTCTGCGTTCCCTGGCCACGCAGGCCGTAGGGCCGCTCCCCCGCTGGCGCTCCGTCGTGCTGTCGGCGTTCCCCGGCCACGCAGGCCGTAGGGCCGCTCCTCCGCTGGCGCTCCGTCGCGTGCGTGGACCTAGGGTCGTTCGGTGACTGCGTCCAAGTCCCTGCTCGAACTGTCGGCTCGCATCCTCGATGGCACCGAGGAGATCACCGATCACCACCCTTTCCGGCCCTCGAACACGCTCGAGGAGGTCGGCGACGGTGTGGCCTTCGTCGAGTCGTTCGCCAACGTCACCGCGTTCTCCACCCCCGACGGCCTCTGCCTGGTGGACACCGGCAGCGCCCTCGTGGCGGGTGCAGTCCACGAGGCGATCCGGTCGTGGTCGACCGAACGGGCGACCACCGCCGTCTACACCCACGGCCACATCGACCACGTCTTCGGGACCGCAGCCTTCGAGGCCGAGGGGCCGATGCGGGTCATCGGTCATGAGGCCGTCGATCCGCGCTTCGACCGGTACGTGAAGACCGCGGGCTACAACGCCGTGATCAACCAGCGGCAGTTCCGAGCGCCCGGGTTGCAGTGGCCGCTCGAGTACCGGCGACCGGACGTGACCTACAGCGACCGGCTCGACCTCGACCTCGGCGGCGTCGGCGCCGAACTGCACCACGCCCGCGGCGAGACGGACGATCACACCTGGGTCTGGGTGCCCGACCGCCGGACGCTGTGCACCGGCGACCTGATCATCTGGTGCACACCCAACGCCGGGAATCCCCAGAAGGTGCAGCGGTACGCCGAAGAATGGGCCGCCGCGCTGCGGGAGATGGCCACGCTCGATCCGGCGCCCGAGTTGTTGCTGCCGGGCCACGGCCTGCCCATCGCAGGCTCGGATCGGGTCCGCACCGTTCTCCTCGACACCGCGACCCTCCTGGACTCGCTCACGACCCAGACGCTGGCGCTCATGAACGAGGGTGCCCGCCTCGACGACATCATCCACACGGTGGCCGCGCCCCCGGACCTGCTCGAGAAGCCCTACCTTCGTCCGATCTACGACGATCCGGAGTTCATCGTGCGCAACCTGTGGCGCTTGTACGGCGGCTGGTACGACGGCAACCCCGCCCATCTGAAGCCTGCGCGGGACGAGGCCGTCGCATCGGAGCTGGCCGGCCTCGCCGGCGGCGCCGACGTCCTCGCCCGGCGAGCCGTCGAGCTCGCCGCGTCCGACGACGACGCCGACCTGCGCCTGGCGGGCCACCTCGCCGAGTACGCGGCGCTCGCCGCGCCGGACTCGGCCGCGGTCCACCGGGCTCGGGCCGAGGTGTTCGCCCGTCGGCGAAGCGCGGAGCCCTCGCTGATGGCCAAAGGCGTGTTCTCGTGGGCGGAGGCGGAGTCGCTCCGCCGGGTGGAGGCATAGGTGCCGACCAGGACCAAGAACAAGGGCGCGCGCCAGCAAGCAGTCAGGCGAGCCCGGATCGCCGCAGCGGCGGAGGCGTCCCGCCGGCAGGATCGACGCACACGATGGCTGATCGTGGCCGGCGCCGGTGTCCTCATCGCCGCCGTCGTCCTCGGCACGTTCGTGACCAGGTCCGTCTCCGGGAAGACGAAGGTTGCGGCCGGCTCTTCCACCGCCGACCAGCAGTGCGTCGCCATGACCGACACGCCACCGCCGGGTGCGCCCTACGTTCCCGTGCAGGTCGGCCCCGCGCCCACGCAGCTCGTCACCAAGGAACTTCGCGGCGGAACGGGCGACGACGCCGTGCAGCCCGGTGACTCCGTGACCGTGCAGTACGTCGGGGTGAACTGCCGCGACGGCAAGATCTTCGACTCGTCCTGGAACCAGGGGCATCCGGTGTCGTTCAAACTCGACGATGTCATCAAGGGCTGGCAGGAAGGCATCCCCGGCATGAAGGTCGGCGAGCAGCGACTGCTCGGCATCCCGCCCGACCAGGCCTACGGCGAAGCCGGACGTCCGGGCATCGAACCGAATGCGACGCTCTGGTTCGTCGTGGACCTCGTCAACATCAATGCGCACGCGTCGAGCGCGGCGCCGGGGTCCGAGGAGTCAACTGTTCCGGCAACGACCCCGCCCCCGGTCTCGAGCTAGCGCGCCGCGACGGCGGCGCCGTGGTGGACGACCATCCGCCAGCGTTCGCCGTCGAAGACGAACACGTTCAATGCGGCGACGGTGCCGCTGATCGTCTCGCCGATCAAGTTCTCGTCGACTGTCACCCAGGCCACGTCCCCTTCGAGCGCCACCGACTCGTTGGTGAGAATGAACTGCAGCGGCGTCGAGTTGCTGAACAGGGCGAACCACGAGCCGGACACGGCGGCCCATCCACGCAGCATCTGCCACCCGGGATGCGTGCACACGACCCGGTCGGAGTGCTCCCACGATTCCGACATGGCATCGATGTCCCGCGACTCGAACGCTTCGTAGAAGGCACGATTGGCGGCGAGCACATCCGCTTCGGGGTCGATGCTGGGCACCGTACCGGGCCGGCGGGGTGGGATCCCCCTTCACTGTCACACCCCGCGTGCAAGATGGTTCCCGTGCCGTTGGAATCGCCCCGAACGCTGTCGCCGTCGAAGGTCGCCGCCTTCACCGACTGCGCGCTCGCGTTCCGGTTCTCGGTCATCGATCGGCTGCCGGAGCCTCCCTCACCCTGGGCCACGAAGGGCACGCTTGTGCACGCTGCACTCGAGCGACTGCTGGTGCTCGACCCCGGCGATCGCACCGTCGAAGCCGCCTTCGGCGCACTCGACGACGCCTTTTCGGTCGTGCGCCTCGACCCCGAGTACGTGGAGTTGCACCTCGGTCCCGACGAGGAAGCAGCGTTCCTCGACGATGCCCGTCGGCTCGTGCGCAACTACTTCCGGCTCGAGGACCCGACCCTCGTGCAGCCCATCGGCATCGAGTTGATGCTCGACGCGACGATCGGCGGCGCACGGGTCCGCGGCATCATCGACCGGCTCGAGCTCGACCACGACGGCGAGCTGGTCGTCACCGACTACAAGACCGGCAGGGCGCCCTCCGAGCGCTACGAACGAGGCCGGCTCGACGGCGTCCAGCTGTACTCCCTGTTGTGCGAGCGCAACTTCGGCCGGCGTCCGGCCCGGGTCCGTCTCCTCTACCTCGGCGACCCGATCGAGATCAGCACCAGCCCGAGCGATCAGTCGACAAACGCGGCTGAACGCAAGGTCGGTGCCATCTGGACAGCGGTCGAACGAGCATGCACACGCGACGACTTCCGACCCCGACCGTCGAAGCTCTGCGACTATTGCGCGTTCCGGATGTACTGCCCGTCCTTCGGCGGTGATCCCGAGGAAGCCACTCGAGTCGCGGCCGCCGCACACCAGGCCAGTACGCTCCCCGATCTTGCCCAAGTCGCTCTCGCCGACTGACATCCGCGACCACGTCCGCGCGTTCGACGACCGCGTGGACGCGCGCTTCGATGAGGTGCGCGGCCACCCGGTCTTCGACCGGTTGATGTACGGCGCGTCCGAACTCGGCGACTTCTCGATGTTGTGGCACATGGTCGGGCTGGCACGGGGACTGACGTCCGACGAGCGAGCCGACGAGGCGATACGGCTCTCGGTCATCCTCGCCTGCGAGTCCGTGCTCGTGAACGGCGTGATCAAGTCGTTCTTCCGCCGGCGCCGACCCCTCTGGGACCAGCCACGTGCCTTCCGTATCCGCCGGCCACGGAGCAGCAGCTTTCCCAGCGGCCACGCGAGCGCAGCCTTCACGGCCGCGACGATTCTGAGCGAAGACAGTCGACTGTGGCCGCTGTACTACGCGGCCGCCGCCGTGGTGGCCTCGAGCCGGACCTACGTCAAGATCCACCACGCGTCCGACGTCGTCGCCGGGGTCGCCACCGGCCTGGTGATCGGTCGTGTCGCCCGGAAGGCCTGGCCAAAATCCGGAATGTCCCGGTCATAGTTGTGTTGGAGGTCACATGACCCTTTCTTTCGCCGTCACCTGGGACTACCGCTGTCCCTTCGCCCGCAACGCGCATGAGCACCTGCTCAACGGTCAGGCCGGCGGTGGAGAGTGGGACGTGCGGTTCGTGCCGTTCTCGTTGGGACAGGTGCACGTGGCGGAAGGCGAGACCGACGTCTGGGACGAGCCCGAGAAGGACACTGGCATCGTCGCATTGCAAGCCGGAGTCATCGTTCGGGACCGCTTCCCTGACCAGTTCCCGAAAGTGCACCGAGCGCTGTTCGCCGCTCGCCACGACGAGGGCCTCAAGCTGCAGGAGCCTGACGTGGTGCGAAATGTCCTCAGCAGCAACGGCGTCGACGCCGACGAGGTGTTCGCAGCGGTCGACGACGGCACCGCCCTCAAGCAGGTCCGGACCGAGCACGAGGCGATCGTCGCGAGCCACAACGTCTGGGGCGTGCCGACCTTCATCTCCGGCGACGAAGCCGTGTTCATCCGCATCATGGACCGCGCCCCCGATGGCACCGACCAGCAACTCTCCCGCGACACGATCGAGCGCATCGTCACGCTGCTCGATTCGTGGCCCAATCTGAATGAGTTCAAGCACACCTCGATCAAGCGCTGACTGTCTGATCTGCGGGAAGCACCGCCAGGGCGACGGGGCGCAAGGAGGTGTGGTCCATGACGACGAGCTCGTCTACGTGGGGCACATCCACACATTGCGCGGTCCGACCGCGTATCGAGGCTGGCTGACTCTCGAGACGAAGCGCCACGTCGGCGGACTCGGCGATCTGACCGTCGAGGAAGCAGAAGCCATCGGACGACTCATGAGCGGCGTGGCCCGCATCCAGCGCGAGGCGTTGGGGGCGGAGCACGTCTACGCATTCGTCTTCGGCGACGCGGTGCCGCATCTCCACGTTCACCTGGCCCCGCGCTACCCGGGCACACCACTCGAGTACTGGGGTGTCAGGTTGAACGAGTGGCCCGAGCATCCAGCTGTCGACGGCGACTCGATGCGCGACGTCGTGTCGCTCTTGCGCTCGCACTTCTAGCCCGCACGGTCCGGACCACTAGCCTCACCGCGATGGCAGCCAGCCGGCCGGTGCTGGGCGAGCGCCGTATGAGCGACGTCGAGGCTCTCATGTGGAACCTCGAGAAGGACCCGTACCTCGCGTCTTCGTTCGCGAACGTCACGTTGCTCGACCAGCCTCCGGATCCGGATCGATTGCGCGCGCGACTCGCCCACGCGGTGAGCGTCGTGCCTCGCCTCCGCCAGCGGGTGGCTCCAGCGCTCGGCCGTCTCGCGCCGCCCGAGTGGCAGGACGATCCGAACTTCGACCTCGACTACCACATCCGCCACATCGCGCTGCCCTCGCCGGGGACCGAGCGGACGCTGTTCGATCTGTCGGTCGTCCTCGCCGCAGCGCCGCTCGATCGCACGCGGCCGCTGTGGGAGTTCACGATCATCGACGGTGTCGGCGACGGGGCCGCGCTGTTCCAGAAGATCCACCACACCGTGACCGACGGCGAAGGTGGTGTACGCATGTCGGCGGAGTTCATCGACTTCAGTCGCGAGGGCGTTCCCGACGAGCCCACGCCGTCAGCCGAGCCACCCGACGAAACCTCCGACGAACCGCCCGCGAACATCTTTTCCACCGCGAGCGAAACTGCCGCACACAACCTTCGTCGCGGCCTCGGCCTCGGACGCCGCGCCGCCGGGGGCGCGGCCGACCTCCTGCTTCATCCGGCGCGCATCCCTGCGGTCGGGATGGAGGCCGCCGCGTCGGTGCAATCGCTCGCGCGCCAAACCGCTGTCACCGATCGGGCCCATTCGCCACTGTGGGTCGAGCGCTCGTTGCGGCGCAGGTTCGAGGTGTTGCGCATCCCGCTCGACGAGACGAAGCGCGCCGCCAAGGCACTCGGGGGCAGCGTCAACGACCTGTTCGTCGCCGGTGCGGCCGCTGCGGCCGGCACATATCACCGCGCAAAAGACGTCGATGTCGACGAGTTGCGCATCTCGATGCCGGTGTCGACGCGCACAGACCGTTCGATGGGCGGCAATGCGTTCACGCCTGCACGAGTCCTCGTGCCCGTCGGACCGAGCGATCCGATCGAGCGATTCAACGCCGTGCGTGAACGCCTGACGGTGACGAAGAGCGAGCGGTCGTTGGGAATGGCGGAATCGTTCGCGGGGATCGCCAATGTGCTGCCGACGTCGGTGCTGGTCCGCTTCGCACGTCAGCAGATCGAGACCGTGGACTTCGCGACGTCGAACGTGCGCGGCGCACCGTTCGACCTGTACGTGGCGGGCGCCAAGATCGTCGCCAACTACCCGATGGGTCCGACTGGGGGCACCGCGTTCAACCTGACGCTGCTGTCCTCGGGCGGCTCGCTCGACATGGGACTGAACATCGACGTCGCCGCCATCGACGACGCTGACCTGTTGCGACGCAGCCTCGTGGAGTCCTACGCGGAACTACTTGCTGCGGGCTCGTAGCGCGCTGGCGCCCGACATCGGCGCCCGGAGCGGCATCTGTACCGCGTGCCTCGTGTCAGCGGCTCGGTGCGATCGTGAACCCTGTACCGGGGGCAAAGATGACCAACAGGTGGTCGGGTAGCCCAACGCCGATGCCGTGGACGATCCCTTCGAGCGCGGCGCGCAGCGCGTCCAAACGCTCGGCGCCATACCGATCCCGCCAATCGCGTTCTACCTCGTCGAGACGAGCGGTGTTCTCGGCTTGCAGACGTGCACCCTCCGCGGTGAGCGCGACACGCTTCTTTGTTGGGCGCATGGCATCCCGCTCAACGGTGACGAATCCGCTCGCTTCGAGGCCCTGCGTCCACGCCCGCGTCTTCGGTATGAGATCGGCTGGGGCACCATCAGGCACAAGCAGGCCGAGCATTGCGGCGACGCTCATCGAGTTTCCCGTCCGCCACGCCTGGGATCTCGTCTCGTAGTCGATGCTGAAGGCAACGAGGGTTTGCGACAACAACGCCGACAGCGGCATGTCCGACATGCTCGCCATTCCGTCGCGTCGCACGACCGGCCAGTCCTGTCCGTGCGCGGGAATCGGGGAAGGGCCGGCCTTGGCGGGAACCGAACTGCCGCCGGTGATCCTCTCGTCCGCCGGCCCGTATCCGATCGGGTAGTGCGGCAACTCCAGCGGAAGGTCGCCGACGAACGCCTCGAGAGCCCGACGCAACAGCTCGACTGCGTTTGCGCCGAAGCGGGCACGCCACGCGGTGTCGACCATCTCGAAGCGCGCCGCGCCGGCGTTCAGCGCAGTCCGACCGTGCTCAGTGAGGCACACCTCTTGCTCGCCGCGTCCACCGCTGCCCGGTGTGACCAGGAACAACTGCGCCTGCTGCAACGTGGGGCGAATCGCCCGACGCGAGACCCGAGCCACGCGATGCACGTCACGCAACCGGACCCCAGATCCCACCGGCCGCAGGAAGTTGGACCAGAACAGCAGCGACAGAGGTCGCGGCAGCGCAACGTCGACCGATTCCCACTCGCGCGTGTACTGCAGCAAAGCCTTCGACAGCAGAACTGACACGTTCGCGGGCGTCGCGCCCTCGGCTCTACCCGTGGTCGCAATCGTTCGAGCCACGAACCCACATCCCCTGCAGAGCGGTCCGCCGTGGGGCTCGGAGCCCGCTGGTCGGCCTAGTTGGCGGCGGGTTCGCGGGGGGCGCTGAGCAGCGTGCGCACGTCGAGAAGGAGATCGGCGACCTCGTCGGTGGACACCAGCTCACGATGGAGCATTTCACCCAGGCCGCGATCGATGATCGCGAGGGCTTCGGTGATCACGTCGAGTTCTCGGGTGTCGGTCATTCCCTCTCTCCAACGGTTCCGGCCGGTCATGCTTCCCGGTCGAAGGTCACATGGTGGCAGAACCGTCTCTCGTCCTGTGGATCCACCATACCCATCAAGAGTCAGCCCGCAGCGTCATGATGCAGGGTTAGCGTCTCCGCCCCATGAGCCCCGGATCCCGCCCCGACGTCTACGGCGTGACGTACGCCAGCCTGATGGGCCTGGGCCCTCCGCTCGCGCCGAAGGTGGCCGCCCGGGCCGCGGAGCTCGGCTACCAGCACTTCTGGACGGCCGAGACAACCGGCCCTGAGGCATTTTCGATCCTCGCCGCGGGAGGCGCCGCTGCTCCGGGACTCGGTCTCGGCACCGGGGTGCTCGCACTCCAGTTGCGAACCCCGATGGTTGTCGCCATGGCGGGTGCGACGTTGCAGTCCCTGCACCCTGACTCGGACATCGTGCTCGGCGTCGGCATCTCGTCGCCCGTCGTCACGGAGCGATGGCACGGCGTCCCTTACGGCGACCGCCCGTTGGCGCGGACGCGCGAGTACGCAACCGTGCTGCGCGAGTGTCTCGCCGGCGACAGCGTGACGTTCAAGGGCGACTACTACGAGTGCAGTCGCTTCCGTCTCGGAGTGCGCCTCGGCGACCGCCGTCCCAAGATCGTCATCGGCGCGCTCAATCCCGGAATGCTGCGACTGGCAGGCGAGGTGGCCGACGGCGTTTTGCTCAACTACTTGCCGGCGAGCCACGTCGCGTGGTCGGTCGAGCAGGTTCGAGCAGGGGAAGCCGCAGCCGGACGCGAAGCGGGGTCGACCACGATCTACGCCTACGTCCATCTCGGCGTCGCGGCACGAGAGGACGGCATCGATCCCGCACGACGGGATCTGTTCTCGTATGCGGTCGTCGACTCGTACGCCCGCAACTTCGAACGCGCAGGCTTCGCGGCAGACGTCGCCGCCGTTCGTGAGCGCCACGGAGCCGGTGACCGTGAAGGCGCACTGGCCGCGGTCAGCGACGACTTCGTCGACGCCATCGACATCATGGGCGACGCCGACCATGTGCAAGCGAGCATGCAGGCCTACGTCGACGCAGGTGTCGATGTGCCCATCCTCATGCCGTTGCCATGGGGGCCGGACCGCTGGACCGTGATCGACGAGACGATGCGCGCCGCGATCGGAGCCTGACGGCAGTCGGAGTACGTTCACGACGTGGAGCTGAACGACAAGGTTGCGGTCGTCACCGGCGGCGCCGGCGGCATCGGACGTGCGTTGTGCCGCCGATTCGTCGCCGAGGGTGCGCGGGGCGTGGTCGTCGTCGACCGGGATGCTGACGGTGTGCAGGTCGTCGCCGCAGAACTCGGTGACGCCGCCCTCGGCATGACCGCGGACGTCGCCGTCGAAGCGGACATCCTCAACGTCGTCGAGCACACGGAGGACCGCTTCGGTCCGATCGACTTGTTCTGTTCGAACGCCGGCATCGGCGGCGGCGGCGGGATCGAGGCACCAGACGAGCTGTGGCAGTCGATCTGGGAGATCAATCTGTTGGCCCACGTGTTCGCGGCACGAGCCGTGCTGCCGTCGATGCTGGCGCGCAGCGAGGGCTATCTCCTGAACACTGCATCGGCCGCGGGTCTGTTGATGAACGTGGGCAACGCGCCGTACACGGTGACCAAGCACGCGGCCGTCGGGTTCGCCGAGTGGCTCGCGGTCACCTATGGCGACCGCGGCA